>JBBRED010000218.1:0-14300 GCA_038203335.1 Haliangiales bacterium
GGGCTCGTCGATGCCCGATGACGAGTCCTCGCCCATCCCGCGCGCGAGGCCGAAGTCGGTGACCAGCACGCGGCCATCCTTGCTGCGCAGCACGTTGTGCGGCTTGAAGTCACGATGGACGAGGCCCTTCGCATGCGCGGCGGCGAGCCCGCGACCAGCCGCGAGGACCGTCGCCATCACGTCGTGCTTCGGCGGTTGGCGATCGAGCCACTCGTCGAGCGAGCCGCCCTCGACCATCTCCATCGCGATGAAGTCGCGATCGCCCTCGGTCCCGACTTCGTAGACCGTGAGCACGTTCGGGTGTTTGAGTCGCGCCATCGCGCGCGCCTCGCGAAGCAACCGCTTGCGCAGCGACGGCGCCGCATCCGACCGCTTGAGCACCTTGATCGCGAGCACGCGGTCGAGGTTCGGATCGTGCGCCGACCACACCACGCCCATGCCGCCCTCGCCGAGGACGGAGAGCAGCTCGAATCCGCCGATCGTGTGCCCGGCGGCCAGGTGGCCGGGCTTCATTGGCTCGGCGCTGGTCTGCTCGTGCGGATCGACGTCCTTCGTCACCGCACCGAGTATCGCCTAGTCACGGTCGGAGAGGATCTTCAGGGCGATGTTGCCCTTCGAATCCGACGGCGCCGCCCACGCGATGCCGTTCGGGGCGCCGGCGCTCTTCAGCTTCTTGATGATGTTCTCGCCCTTGAGCTCGCTCAGCACCTTCATCGCGCCGGTGTACTGCGACCACACGAACCGGGCGCCCTCGAGCTGGGCGGCGAGCGTCGCATCCCCCGGGTTCGCGGCGACCTTCGCGTCGAGGTCCTTGAGGCGCGCGACGTACGCCGATTCCATGCCGAGCTCGATCTGCAGCTCGTTGACCAGGCTGGTGTTGAACACCTTCGCGGCCGGCAGCGGCTGCGCGAACGTGCGGTCGGCCTCGGGGATCGAGCCCCACTCCTCGTTCGACATCATGTCGCTCATGTCGGTCGTGTCGATCATGAAGTTCGAGAACGCGCGGGACGACGCGGGGATGTAGAACGCGCGCGCCGTGTCGAACCACAGCATGCGACCCGCGAGGCCGGCGGTCTCGATCTGGCGCTCGCCGACCGACAGCGACATCTTGTCGAGGTAGTTGCCGAGGCGCGTCCAGCCCGCATCGTCGAGCGGGCCGGCGTTCTGGGTCGCCGCATAGGTGTTGAAGCCCGCGATCGAGCCGGCGCGGTTCGCCGCGGTGGACAGGCTGCGGTACGAGTTGATGAACGAGTCCCAGGTGGTCTTCTTCGCCATCGTCATGTCGAGGCTCGAGCGCCACGCGCGGAACACATCCGCGTAGTCGTCGAAGCTGTCGTCGTCGGCGTTCGTGATCGCGCGGTCCGTGTCATCGAGCGCCGTCGCGAACTCGTGGAACACGGTGCTGATGGTCTCGGCGATCACGCGGTTCTTCGCGAGCGTCGCGGTATCGGCGGGGGCGCCGGTCAGGGAGCTCGGCTCGACCAGGCTCGTCGCGGTCACGCTGCCGCCCGCCGCGTTGATCCGAGTCACGAGCAGAGAGCGATCGAGGATCGCCTTGCCCATCATCTCCATCGCATCGACCTGCGCGCGCGCCGAGGCCGGGATGATGCCGGCGGCCTTCGCCTTGGTCACCGCATCGAGCGCGCGCTGGATCTGCGTGCGGGCGTTCCCGTACACGGTCTTGAGGCCCGAGGTCTGCGCCTCGTTCATGTGATAGCGGCTGCGCGTCGACCGGAGGTGCGCCTGCGGCTCGAGGAGCAGCACGCCCTTGTGCGTGCCCACGTCGAGCAGGAGGTGCTTCATCGAGAGCTGCTCGTACACGCCGCGGATCGGGGTGGCCGGTGAGTCGCTGCCGTTCCACGCCGTCTTGCCGCGGCGAACGTCCTCGTCGAGCTTCGCGACGAACGCGGTGCCGCTGTCGTTGCGGATGTCGACCTTGCTGTTGACCTTGTTGCCCTCGGCATCGATCTCGGTACCGAACTTCGCCGCGATCAGGATGCGCCGCACCGTGGTGGCGTTGTCCCAGCGCGCGCGATTGCGCAGCTCGATCGAGTTGCCGAGCAGCGAGTACGCGTGCGTGTCGTAGTAGGTGTCGTCCATCAGATCCGTGCCGAGCGAGAGCTCGCGGACGCCCTCCTCGTTCGGCGCGTACCGATCGGGCTCGATGGTCAGCGCGACCATCGGCATCTGCTCGCGCGCCTTCTGCGCATCCGTATCCCACGGCATCTCGTCGAGCGCGAAGCCGTAGGTGAACGCCTCCATCAGGTGGTTGCGGCGCAGGCGATCGTAGAGCGTGCGGCCGTCGCTGTTCTTGGTCAGCAGAAGAGCGCGCAGCTTCTGGCCGGTGATGCCCTTCACGCCGAGCACCACCTCGACCTCGGCGTTGTCGCGCGCCCACCCGCCGCTCGCGCCGGTGAACGTCTGGTCGTCCATGAACGGGCGCGTATCGAGATCGTTCTCGCAGCGCGGCACCACGCTGTACACCAGCTTGCCGAGCGCGAGCGCGCCGACGAAGTCCACGGCGTCCAGCTCGTCGAGGTCGTCGAACACGTCGTCGTCGCCGGTACCGGCCTGGCCATCGGGCCCGGCGCGGTGCTTGACGATCGCCTTCGCGGCGTCATCGGTGAGGCCGAGGTCGCCGAGCTTGTCGGCGGTGGAGGTCGATTCGTTGACCAGCTTCAGCACCTCGGCGAGCTGACATGTGGAGTACGCACCGTCGCTCTTTGCATCCTTTCCGCCGAAGGAATCATCCTTCGCGTCGCCATCGAGACCAGTGCAACCAACCGTGAGCACCAAGGAAATCGGCAGAACGATGCGCATGACCAGTCGCCGTACAAGGGATGTGCCCAGCCGGGGACATTTGACAACAGCGGCTTACCTCCGTCGCTGGCTTGTCACGTTGCCGCATGGCCGGAAGGTCCAGCCGCCACCGCCGACGAATTCATTGTGGTTTTTGATGGCTCGGTCGTTGCTGTGTGACGACGCGATGTCAACGCTGCGATGGAACTGCGCACTGATTGCCACACTCGCCGTCGGGTGCGCACCGGGATCGCCGGCGGACATCGAGCCGTTCACGCAGTCGGGCAAGGCCGATGGCCTTCCGGATCGATTGAAGAAGCTCGACGATCACAAGCTCCACGTCAGCGAACCCTCCGATCTCGCCTTCTCCGACGGCCGGCTCTACACCGTCAGCGACGCCCACTCGAAGATCTACGAGATCGACGATGACGGAGACGTCCAGGACGAGATCGATATCGAAGGCCACGACCTCGAGGCGATCGCCATCGATCGCAACGGAGAGTTTCTGGTCGCGGACGAGAGTCGAGCGAAGATCTGGCACATCGATCGCGATGGCTACCGTCACGATCCGATCGAGATCCCGGACGCCGATGATGGCAACAGCGGGATCGAGGGCATCGCGTTCGGCAAGAATGGTCACCTGTACGTCGCGAAGGAGAAGGACCCGGCGCGCATCATCGAGCTCGATGACGATAGCGAGGAGGTGGCGAACGAGAAGGTCCACTTCAGCGATGACCTCTCCGCGCTCGCCTACAACCCCGAGGACAAGCACCTCTACGCGCTGTCGGACGAGGACCACTCGCTGTACCGGCTCGACTCCGCCTGGGAGGTCGATACCGCCTGGAGGCTGCCGATCAAGCACCCCGAGGGCATCGCGTTCGACGGGGACATCGTCTACATCGCGAGCGACTCCGAGGAGCGTCTGTACGTGTTTCGGCTCGGCGACTGAATCCGGCGCGCCTAGCCGCGCCGGATCCACAGGCACAGCGTGTCGCCGTGGAGCGGTAGGCGCTCCACGCACTCGAAGCAGTCCGGCACGTCGCCACCGAACCCGAACAGCGTGACCACGCGGGTCCCCGGCGCCAGCGCCGCGAGCTTCGCCTCGACGGCCTCGATCGCGGCGCCGTACGCCGTCTGGCCCTCATCGGGCGTCGTACCTTCGGCCGCGAACACGGCCTCGGCGAACGGGTTGTAGAGGTAGATGCCGTCGTATCGCGTCCAGTCGAGCTCCAGCCCGTCGCCTTCGATGAACCGTGCGCGATCCTCCACGCCGAGGTCGCGCGCGACCCGGAGCGCGGCGCGTACGAGGCGCGGATCGCGTTCGACGCCGGTCCATCGCCCCCGGGTCGTCAGCGCGCCGATCGCGCACATCTTTCCACCGCCGGATCCCACGTCGAGGATTGCCGCGCACGACGACAGCATCGAGCTCACCCGCAGCGCCACCGCGACCGGCGTCCAGTGCGCCCCCGAACGGCGGCGCTCCGCAGCCGGGTAGAGCGCGTCGAAGGCCTCGTCGGGGCTCAGGCGGTCGCCTCGCGCGTGCGAGGCCACCACACCATCGTGGCGATCGCGAACCCGAGCGGTAGGGCCATCATCCCGAGCGTGAGGGGCAGGTAGTCGAGAAACAGGCCGACCAGGGAGGGCGACCACAGATCGCCGAGCAGGTGGATCGCGAAGATCGCCGTCGCCATCGCGCTCGCACGCATGAACACCGGTGCGGTGCGCAGCAGGATCGCGTTGATCGGTGCCGTCGACAGGAACAGGCCGATCTCGGCGCAGCCGGCGATGGTGAAGAACATCCACGCCTTCGGGACGAAGAACGCGAGCGCGGTCATCGGAAATGCGATCGCCACGCCGATCGCACATACGCGGAGCTGGGCGTTCGCCGCGAGGAGGTTCGCACCGTGCGTGTGGTCCGCGCCCTCGGGGATCGCCGGCAGGTTGCGGACCGCGCGGTCGGCCATTCGCCCGCCGACGATCGTGCCGATCGCGCCGGCGACCACGGTGGTGAGACCGAACCAGAAGTTCGCGGCCTTCAGCACGCCCATGTTCGACAGGTCGTGCAGGTAGGCCGTGAGGTCCCAGGTCGGCCACCACGGGCGCGCGAACGCGATCACGGAATCGGCCACGGCCTGGGTCGGCGGCGCGTGCGAGAGGTCGCCGAAGAAGCGGTGCGCGAGGAACGTGGGCGCCCAGAACGCGAACGCGCCGATCGCCGCGGTGTGTGCGCAATAGCCGAGCACCGCGCGGCGATACAGCGGGATGCGGAACAGGCTCGCGATGGTCTCCGAGAGCTTCGTCTTCGCATCCGAGAGGTGGGTGCGCACCGGCTCGTGAATCGCGAGGCAGAGCAGGGCGAGCGCGATCCCGGGCCCCCCGCCGACGAAGAACGCCGCGCGCCAGCCCCACACCCCCTGGATGTAGCCGCCGAGCAGATAGCCGAGCGCCGATCCGACCGGGACCGCGAGGAAGAAGATCGCGAGGTTTCGACCCTTCTTGTCGGCCGGTGAGATGTCATCGATGATCGTCGGCGCGAGCGTCGCGTAGCTGGCCTCTCCCACGCCGACCGCGATGCGCGCGAGGATCAAGAGCGAGAGGTTGGAGGCGAGACCGGAGGCGATCGTCGCGGCGCTCCAGGTCAGCACGCCGAACGCGATCAGCTTCTTGCGCGATACGCGATCGCCGAGCTTTCCGAACAGCGGCGAGGTGACGAAGTACCCGAGCAGGAACACCGTCGCGAGCAGACCGCCCTCGAAGTTGTTGAGCTGAAGATCCGCCTGGATGCGCGGCAACACGGCCGCCACGATGAAGCGGTCGAGGTAGTTGAGGAAGTTGAGGCCGGTGAGAAGCGCGACGATCGCCGTGCGATTCTTGATCATCGAGAGCGCCCGAACGTCACCTGCAGCGACGTCATGATCGGGACGATCACGCCGCTCTTCGCACCATCAGCGGTCATCACCGAGGAGTACGTACGCAGTCCGACCTCGCCGATGACGGAGAACGAGGTGCCCGGGCCGCGGGTGAGGTCGTAGCGCAATCCGCCCACCACCTCGTACCCCGAGCCGCCGGCGGTCGTGCCCGACGACGACGAGTCCGCGCCGCGATCGATGACGTACGAGTATCCGCCGCCGAGGTAGGGCGACAGACGCGTCTTGAGAAACGCCCAGCGGATCACGAAGTCGATCGCCGTGAACCCGGCGGCCTTGCCGACGCGCAGGCACATGTCGCCGGGACCGAAGCGCACGCCGAAATCGCCCATCAGGATTCCGCCGTCGCCACGCAGATCCGCGCCGCCGCTGACGCCGAGCAGGTAGCCGACCTGCAGCACCGTAGGCGACCCGCCCATCGCGCCGGTGCTCGCCTTCTGCATCGCGACCTCGACGGTGGCCTCGTTTCCCCGCGCGACGAACGCGGTGGTGGTGAAGTCCGCGTAGCCATACGACGTGACCTTGATCTGGTGCTGACCCTCGGCGACCGGGATCGACATCGGCACCGTGCCGGCGGGAACGTCATCGACGGTGATGAGGCCACCTTCGGGCTGACCGCGCACCACGATCAGGCCCTGGAGGCCAACCGGCTTCACGTTCGGCGTGGGCCGCGCGACCACGCCGCGCAGCGTGAGCTCCACGCTCTCCGGCTCGCCGTACTCGAGGGCGACATCGCGCTCGTCGCGCTGCCCGTCGAGCTCGACCGCCACGCGATGCCCGCCGCCGCGGATCGGCGCGGTGAACGGCGTGATGCCGACCTTCTGGCCATCGATGGTCACGCGCGCGCCGGGCGGCGTGGACTTCACCGTGAGCTTCGCCGGGCGCATCTTGATCTCGCCGAGCAGCTTCTGCACCTTGTCGCGATCGGGGGACGGCGGCGCGGCCTCGACGTAGCGCACGTACCAGGTCGCGGCCTCGCGGAGCTGGCCGAGCCGCTCGTAGTCGCGCGCGATGTTGTAGAGCGCGAAGTGGTGCGGCACGAGGTCGTACGCGCGCTGGTAGTGCTCGATCGCGGTCTGCCAGTCCTCGGACTTGTCGGCGGTCTGGCCCTCCGCGAACGCCTTGCGCGCGTCCTCGCGATCGTCCGCGTAGGCGGACTGCGCCATCCCGAGGACGGCGGCGACGAGGCAGATCAATACGCGCATCAGTACGGGTTCGGCTTCGGCGTCTGCGTATCAGAACCCGCGCCCTTCGGGGTTTCCTTGTCCTTCTTGATCACCACGGGCGGAGGCGGCGGAGGGATCTTGGGCGGGTTCGATTCGTCGGGCAGCGCGGCCTTGGTCAGCGCCTCCATCTCCGACGGGGACAGGGTCTTGCCGAGCGTGCTCTTGTTGGGCCCGGTGACCGGACCCTTCTTCGAGGTCAGCTTCAGATCCTTCGGGTCTTTCGAGTCCTTCGGAGTCGTGGACGAGGTCTCGACCACCATCGGCACTGTCACGCGCGTGTTCGTGCCTCGGATCACCTCTTCCTCGGTGTCGACGGCGACGTAGCCCGCGAGCTCGGCGTGGATCTTGTGCATGCCGACCGGCACCGTGATGGTGCCGCCGCTGCTGATCAGCGTGCCGTCGACGAGAATCGTCGCACCGGGCGGGCGCGACTTGACCTCGAGCCACCCGGTCTCGGCGGGGGCGGGCGCGGGTGTCTCCACCTTGGCCGGGGTGGTCTCCGTCGCCGGCGACTTGTTCTGCGAGATGATGATCGCGGTCGCCGTGGCCACGCCCGCGAGCATCGCCACGCTCGCCGCGAGCACGGGCCAGCGCCGGCGGTGACCAGCGGCCCTGGGCATGGCGCGCGCGCGGCCGCCGCTGGCCTGCGTGGTCGCCAGCTCCACGGCCGACGCCGAGTTCGGCATTGGCAGTGCGGCGCTGAACAGGTCGGCCGACTGGAACCGCTTCTGCGGATCCTTCTCGAGCGCGCGGTGCACCGCGGCGACGAGCTTCGGCGACAGCCCGGGCCGGATCTCCGCGAGGAGTTGCGGCTCGGAGGTCAGCAGCTTCGCGACGAGCACCGCGTACGTGGCTCCGTCGAACGGCGGCCGGCCGGCGAGCAGCTCGTACATGATCACGCCGCACGCGTACACGTCGGCGAGGTGATCGATGTCCACGCCCATCGCCTGCTCGGGCGCCATGTACAGCGGCGTGCCCATGACGACGCCGGTGGTCGTCAGCTTGGTCGCCGCGACCTGGAGGTCGGGATCGATCATCTTCGAGATGCCGAAGTCGAGCAGCTTCACGAAGTCGGCGGAGCTGTCGTGATCGAGGAGGAAGATGTTGTCGGGCTTGAGGTCTCGGTGAACGATGCCCTTGGCGTGCGCGGCGCCGACCGCCTTCAGCACCTGGCGCATGATCGAGATCGCGCGCTGCGGCGGCATCGGACCGTGGTCCTCGATGATCTTCGACAGGGGCGCCCCCGAGAGCAGCTCCATGACCACGAACGAGCGGCCATCCGGCGCGGTGCCGATGTCCATGACGTCGATGATGTGCGGGTTGCCGATCCGGCTCGCGGCCAGCGCCTCGCGGGAGAACCGGGCGACCGCCTCGGAGTCGCCCGTGTACTTCTCGAGCATCAGCTTGATCGCGACACGCTTGCCGAGCGTGGTGTGCTCGGCCTCGTAGACCACGCCCATCCCGCCCCGACCGATCACGCGAACGATCCGGTACTTGTTATCGAGCGCGAGCCCGATCAGCGAGTCTTCAGCTGAGGCCGCCTGCACCGCCGCATCAATGTAAACCATCCACGGCGCTCGCGCCCGCCGACAAATGCAGCCATTCCAGGCGGCTATCTGTGCCACCTGGCTCGGGAAACGTGGGCGATCGCCAGGGTGGTGCCATACCCGAGGGCGACCAGGTGCTTGACGTCGAGTGCCAGCACCGCAAACAGCAGTGCCAGGGCCAGCGCGATCCCCAGACCGCGCGGGTAGGTGGATGTGGACGACATGTGTCCCTCCGGAAATTGCCGCTGAGAACAGCGTGATCACGCCGTGCCCCGCGCGCCAGGCCTTGCGCCGACGCTATCGGCGCGGAGCCGACGCGACCTCGACAACCGCGGCCGCGTATGCAACGGCGGCCGCTTCGCACGCATCGAGATCACCGGTCAGCCACGCGCACGCGAAGTTCGTCTCGGTCGGCGGTGGGGTCACGCGGACCGCGCGGACCTCGGCAGCCTTGAGCGCCGCATCGAGCCCGATCGTCGCCTCGAGCGGCGGCGCCACCAGGTACGCCATCGGCGTGCCGACCGGCAGCTTCGCCTCGCGCGACAGGTACTCGCCGAGCGACGCGATCACGTGGGGGAACACGGTCACCGTCTTCTTGCCATCCGCGTCGTAGAAGCACGCATCGTGCTCGAGGCAGCGGAGCAGGGCCTCGAGCCCGTTCTCGATCGATTCGGGATCCGACGCCCCGATCACCCCGAGGATCTCGCCCGAGAGCCGGCCGCTCGCGTGCGCAGCACCCGCGTAGAAGCTCCGCGCGAAGATCACGTCGACCTGCGCGTGCTTCGTCGCCTCGTCGAGCGCGACGTACATCGCATCGTCCTGATCGCAGGTCACGAGGCCAAGCGAGATGTGGCGCGCGGGATCGCCGCCGTACGCCTCGATCAGCGCCGGATCGGCGTTCTGCAGCCGGCGCACCGACAGCACGGTCGGAATGATCCTCTCGAGGATCACGCCGATTCTCCGCGACCGACGAGCTTCTGCCGGACCTGTGGCGCGCGATAGCCGCGACCGCCGGCGACCTCGCCGAGCCGGCCGAGGTCGAGCGTCACGCCGCTGGATCTCTGCTCGATCATCGCCTGCGCGAGGGCCGCGAGTCGCACGGCCGCGTCGTCGGGCGGGATGCCGCGCAGGTGGATGTTCGAGATCATGTTGCGATCGCCGTCGGTGTTGCCGAGCTTCGGCGCGTACACGACGTACGCCGAGAGTCCGTCGCCGGTGCCGAGGCCGGGTCGCTCGCCGAGGAGGATCATCGCGACCTTCGCGCCGACCTCCTGTCCGATCTCGTCCTCGAGCCAGACCCGCGCGAACCGCGCCGCGATCGGCGTACCCGTGGTGAGGCCGCGACCGGCACACGCGCGCACCACCGCATCGTGGAGCGCCTTGCCATTCAGCATGCATGCGACCGCCGACAGCCCGTCGGCGACGATCACCTGCACGTCGATGTTCTTCGTGCAGCCGCGGACCTTCGCGAGCGACTCGTCATCGAGCCGCCGCCCGAGATCGGGGCGCAGCAGGAACTCGCGGTGCGTGGTCACGCGCGAGCGCACGCCGGTGAAGCCGTTGTCCTCCGCCCATCCGTCGGGCAGCTCGGCGCCGACGGCGGCGTGCGCGACGGCGAGCTCGGCCTGGAACTGGAGCACCACGTCGGTCGCGTAGCGCGTGCCCACGTGGCCGATGCCGACGAGTGCCGTGGTGTGGCGTGCGGCCTCGGCGGCGAACGGGCTCTTCTCCGGTCGCGGCGAGTACACGCGCTCGGGCGGCGCGGGGATCGGTGGCATCGCCTGGATCGGCGGCAGCGGATCGGCGGAGCCGAGCTCGTCGCGCAGCGCGTCCATCAGCTGGCGAGTACGGCTCACGCCTCGACACTACCTCAGCGCGAGCGCGAGGCGCATCAGCGCACGGCCCCGACGTTGCCGAAGTTCGGACCGGGACCATCGCCGCGCCAGATGCCCTTCATGTCGAGCCACGCGTCGAACTCCGGCGTCGGGCGCTTGCCGACGAGGCGGCGCAGCGTCGGGATGTCGTGATAGCTCGTCGACTGGTAGTTCAGCATGATGTCGTCGCCGACCGGCAGCGACATCAGATAGGTGCAGCCGGCGATGCCGAGCAGCACCTTGAGGCTCTCCAGCTCGTCCTGCGTCATCTTCGCGTGATAGGTGAAGCACGCGTCGCAGCCCATCGGTAGTCCGAGCAGCTTGCCCATGAAGTGATCCTCGAGCGCCGCGCGCGAGATCTGGGGACCGTCCTCGAGGTACTCGGGTCCGATGAAGCCGACCACCGTGTTCACGAGGTACGGCTTGTAGCGGCGCGCGAGCCCGTACGCGCGCGCTTCGATCGTCACCTGATCGGCGCCGTGGTGCGCCGCGCTCGACAGCGCCGAGCCCTGGCCCGTCTCGAAGTACATCCGGTTCGGGCCCTTCGCCGTGCCCCTCTCCTTCATCATCTCCCAGCCCTCCTGGAGGAGCTGCGCGCTGATGCCGAACGCCTTGTTCGCCTGCTCGGTGCCAGCGACCGACTGGAACATCAGATCCATCGGGCAGCCGCGCTCGAGCGCCTTCATCTGCACGGTCACGTGCGAGAGCACGCAATGTTGCGTGGGGCATGCGTTGCGCTTCAGGAGGTCGTCGATGACCTTGAGGATCTCCGCGGTCGACTCGGCGGTATCGGTCGCCGGGTTGATGCCGATCACCGCGTCCCCGCACCCGTACGACAGCCCCTCGCGCGCCGAGGCGAGGATGCCGTCGACGTCATCGGTCGGATGATTCGGCTGGCAGCGCGACGACAGCCGCCCCGGCAAGCCGAGCGTGGAGTTCGCGCGCACGACGACGAGGCACTTCGCGCCCACCGTCATCAGATCGAAGTTCGACATCAGCTTGCACACCGCCGCCGCCATCTCGGGCGTCAGGCCGGGCGCGACCGAGCGCAGCGTGGGTCCGGTGGTGTCGATGTCGAGCAGCCACTCGCGGAACTGGCCGACCGTCAGGTGCGCGACGGCGCGAAACGCCTGGTCGTCGAGCTCGTCCTCGACCAGCCGCGTGAGCTCGTCCTGCTCGTACGGCACCACCGGGTTCTCGCGCAGCTCGCGGAGCGTGATGTCCGCGAGCACCGCGCGGGCCGCGACCCGCTCGACCGCGTCACGCGCCGAGATGCCGGCGAGGTCGTCCCCGCTCTTGGGCGGGTTTGCCTTCGCCAGCACCTCCTTGACCGAGCCAAATCGGTAGCTCTGGCCGCGGATGGTCGACGCGAGCTGCACGCCGCATCCTACCCGAAGCCTCAGTGGCGCGCGGCGACGGGGACCTGGATGCTCGGCGCCGTCTCGAGCTCGGGCTCGCGCGATGGGCGGTCATCGCGGGTGCTCGCCGGCTTGATTCCGATGTGGTGGGTCTGCACGAGCGACCAGCCGAGCATGCCGGCGGTGACGAGCGAGACGAAGCCGACCAGGTCGAACGCCAGCGGCACCGTCGAGCTGAGCGCGTAGTGCCCGTCGATCATGACCTTGTTGGTCCAGCCCAGATACAGCATCGTGCCGCTCACCGCGTACAGCGCGATGGTGAGGAGGTTGAACAGCGCGTGCTGGTTTGCGAGATCCTTCGCGCGCGACTTGTTCGGCAGGATGTAGCGGTCGATGGCGCCCGGGATGGCGGCGACGAGGCCCATCACCACACCGGCGATGTTCGCGATCATCGCGCCCCGGTAGTAGAAGGCGTCGCCGCTGGCGATATGGGCGAGCTCGAGCGCGATCGTCCCGGTGAACAGGGCGATGGGAAAGCTCACGAGCATGGGGTGGATCGGGTGGCCTGCGATTCGCGCCTTGGACAGCATGGAGTTGCGTCGTGCAGCCGGTGTGCCGGTGGGCAACCCGAAGACTTGTCGCGTGTTAGCGTCGTTCTCGATGAGCAACCGAGCGTTCTTCGCCGCCGCACTGAGCGCCGTCGCCCTGGGAATCGTGGGCCGCCCCGTCCTGGCCGGGGAGGTCGATGACTTCGCCGCCGCGCTCAAGGAGTCCACCGGCGACCAGGCCGCGGTCGCCGTGCTGTCGAAGCTGATGACGTTCAAGCTCGGCACGAAGTGCTGGGCGAAGCTGCCGAAGAAGGATCAGGGAGCGGTCCACGCCGCCGGCTTCGCCACCCGCGACGTCGCGGCGTTCGCGAAGGCGCAGACCGGGGACGAGTGGTCCGGCCTGGAGGCCGCGCAGCTCGATCCGAAGATCGATGCGTTCAAGGGGAACTTCTCCCTCGACACCACCGTCGACGGCGATGACTGCGATGCGAAGCAGACGAGCCTCTGGCTCGGCTACTGGAGCGGCCTGCCGTCGATCGTGAAGAACTATCCGCCGCCGTCGGGCAAGGCGCTGATCAAGCTCGATGTCAGCTCGAAGACCCGCGACGTCACCGTCGACGTCAGCAAGGACGGCACCACGTTCTCGATCAAGGCACCGAAGGACATCGCCGCGAAGGACGCCCAGGACAAGCTGGAGCGTCCGTTCCGCAAGCTCAACAACGGCTTCACCGATGACTTCGCGTTCTCCACCAAGGAGGCGACCGGCCACTACTACACCGGCTGGGTCCTGACCAAGCTCCACACGTTCAAGGTCGGCGCGAAGTGCAAGGCGAAGCTGTGGGACAAGCAGCTCGGCGCGGTCCACGCCGCCACGTTCGCGACCCGCGACATCGCCGACTACGCGAAGGCGACCGGCGCCGAGGACTGGGAGGCGCTCGAGACCGCGACCGCGAACGATCCGAAGTTCAACCGCGACCTCGTCGAGAAGGACATGGACAAGTTCCGGTCCCGGTTCACGGTCACGATCAACGTCGAGGGCGATGACTGCGATGCGCAGCAGAACAGCCTGTGGCTGCGCTACTGGACGACGATCGCGACCGCGGTGAAGTCCTATCCGCCGAAGGCCAAGAAGATCGCGATCGTCCTGAACGTGACGTCGAAGGCGAAGGACGTCACCGCGAACGGCTTCACGTTCACCGCGCCGAAGGACAAGGAGGTGGCCGCCTGGACCGACAAGCTCGAGGCGCCGTTCCGGAAGGCCGCGGGCAAGAAGTAGGTCGACCACCGCGTGAACAACGCGTGAAGGGCCGGATCGGCGCGGCGGCTCGTGCGTCACTGTCGGCACGATGATTCGCCTCCTCCTGGCAGTGGTCTGCGGCGTGGCAGCGTGCGGTAACGGTCCGGATCCGGCGAAGCCCGCGCCTCGATCACCGGCGGCGATCGCGGCCGCGGCGCCTGCGGTCAGCGCCCTGCAGGCGTCGAAGTTCGACGATGCGCGGCAGCTCGCCAGTCAGGTGCTGCAGCAGGACGGCGCGAACTCGCGCGCGGCGGCGGTGCGCGCGCTCGTCACCTATCAGGCCGCGGGGACCACGCTGATCCGCGAGCTCGTCGCGATCGTGGACAACGGCGAGGTGGTGAAGGCGTTCGATCACGAGGGCGGGCGCACGATGTGGCGCGCCTTCCTGACCGGGCTCGAGGCGGTGGATCGAGACCTCGCGATCGCCGGCGCGGATCCCGAGTTCTCCCTCGAGTTGTGCCTCGCGTGCTGGCAGCACGACTGGAACCGCAACGGCGAGATCGATGACCGCGATCGCAAGTTGTTCGAGATCGAGTACGACGCGAAGGGCGAGCCGATGGACCAGGCCGATCCGGGGCGGCGGCCCACGTTCCGGTTCGATGCCGGCGACATCGAGTGGGCGAGGGCGATGGTCTCGTTCCAGCGCGCGGGCGTGGAGATGATCCTCGCGTACCGCTGGACCGAGCTCGACAAGCTGTTCCAGTTCCACCTGTTCAGCAGCAAC
>JBBRED010000219.1:0-14158 GCA_038203335.1 Haliangiales bacterium
CTGCTCGTCGATGACGCGGGTCATCTTGCCGGGGCCGAGCGAGGCCGGATCCGCCGGGCCCTTCGCATCGACCAGCGTCTCCTTGCCGACCGCCGGCGTCGCGTCGTGCGCGGCGGCGTCCTCGAGCAGCCGCTTGAACGCGGCCTCGGCCTTCACCTCATCGTCGCCGGAGGACGCTTTCGCGCGCTCCCACAACCCCTGCGCGATTGCAGGCGCGACGTTGCGGTCGCTGGCGAGGCGACGCCAATCGACGCTAGCTTGCTCCGAGGGCCCGGACGTGGCTGCCACTGTCTTGATAGTACGGAACTTGCGACGGCGATTTACCCCTCTAACTCGCGAATTTCGCGATCCCGCGTCCGCGCGGACTAAGGAATCATCTCGCGGCCTTACCGTGGTCGCCGGCTGTAGGTGATATATTCACCGGGCGTGGCCAGCGAGCGGAGAGTCGTCCGATTCTTCGGCCCGCGTGGCGAGCTGTTCGTCGCGGACACCGCCGGGGTGGCGGTCTGCAGCGCGGACGGCAGCCTCCGCTACCGGGTCGAGATCGATGGCGTTCTCGACGCGGTCGCCGTCGGGCCGGAGCTGTGGGTCGCCACGCGCCAGGGGCTCGCGCGGATCAACGTCTCCGATGCGAAGGTCGTCGCCACCGAGCGGATCGCCGGCCTTCACGCTCCGGGGCGCTTCATCCAGTCGAGCACGCTGCCGACCCAGCCCGTGTGGCATGGCGATGTCCCGCGCGTGATCTCGGTGTCGCCGGGACTGGCCGAGCCGCCTCCAGGGCCTGCCGCCCGGATCGCGATTCCGGTCGCTCCCGGACGCTGGCTGCTCTGGGACGGCGGTCAGCTTCGCTACTGGCGGACCGGCATCGGAGAAGCGTGGAGAAGCGCGGTGGGTGATCCCACCGCGGAAGCGACCGACGCGCAGCTCGTCCTCGAGGGTCGGCTCCTCGTGCTGATGCAGCGTCGCGGGGCCGCGAGCGATGCGGGACCGCGCCTCACCGTCGCGCAGACCTCCGACGGCGCGCAGAACCTTCACGTGCGCCTGCCCGATGGCACGCGCATGGCGATCGCGGCGCGCACCGGCCTCGCGCTCGCGTGGTCCGGCACCTCGGCGCGCGTGTTCAACCTGCGCTTCGGGCGGTGGATCCGCGAGCTGACACTGCCCGATGGCGTCGAAGAGGTCGTGGTCGACGACGGCCTCGATCGGATCGCGCTGGTGTTCTCGAGCACCGTCGAGCTCACCGACATCAACTCGCTCGCGGCATCCTCGCAGCGAGCGCGCGACACCGACGCCGAGGCCGCGACCCCGAGCACGCAGATCTCCGCGGTGCCCCTTCTCGCGGACGGCGCGCCGACCGGTGTGGAGACGGCGATCGCGCCGGTTGCGCCCGAGGTGCCCGTCGTCGAGGAGCCCCTCCCCGACGAGCCGCTCGTCCGGCTCGAGCTGGTCTCCGTGTTGCCGCGGGCGACCGAGGACGAGCACGCGAAGGCGCTCGATCTCCAGCTGCGCCTGATCGGAGCGCTCGCCAACGTCGCGATCGCCATCGCGTGGGACGAGGGCCGGATCGTGGTCGCGGCTCCGGATCGTCCGCCGTTCTCCGAGGAGCTCGGTGGATTGCTGCGGATCACGCGCGGGTTGCGCTCGGTGGAGCTCGCGGACGCCTACGAACGACTGCGCGATGTGGACCAGCAGGTCGACCTCGCCCAGGCGGCGCGCAACGGGCGCGCCACGCCGCTCGAGCGGCTGACGCGCGATTTCGAGCTGTCGCCGCTCGCGAGCATCCTGTTGTTCGCGATCGCAGCGCCGCGTCTGCGCGCCGAGCTAGCCCGCGTCTACGGCATCCTCACCAACGATCCCGGACGGCCCCTCGTCGACGAGCATCTGCTCGCGCTGTTGATCGGAGAGGATCCACAGAAGGTGGCGGGCGAGCTCGACGCCGATAGTCCGCTGCGCAGGCACGGCCTCGTCTATGTCGGCGCGGGCTCACGACCGTTCGCGGCGCTCACCGTCGAGTCGCTCGTGGTGCGCTACCTCTCCGACGTCGAGCTCGACGGCGAGACCGACGAGATCCTGAAGGCGCGCGTCACGGATCAGCCGCTCGCCGGGCTCGATCTTCCTCGGAGCGTGATCGTGACCGCGCTGCGATATCTCTCCGCGCCGCGCGAGGACGAGCACGCGCGCATCGTGGTTCGCGGCCGCACCGGCGCGGGCCGGCACACGCTGCTCGCGGCGCTCGCCGAGCGCGTCGGGCGCGCGCTGGGCGTGATCGACATGACCGTGGTCCCCCGCGACCCGGGCCGGATCACGACCGCGCTCGAGGCCGCGCTTCGCCGCGCCAAGCTGCGCGGACTCGTGCCGTGTGTCGACGGGCTCGAGCTGCTCGCCGCCGACGACCCGGATCTCCAGCAGCAGGTCGCCGCCGTGCTGCGGCGCCACCCCGGGCCGCTCGCGGTTCGCTTGCCGCCCGAGACGCGGCCGCCGCTCGATCCCGGATACCTGACGCTCGATCTTCCGTCGCGCAGCGAGAGCGAGCGCATCACTTCGTGGGCGACCACGCTCGCGCGCCACGCGATCGACCTGCCAGATGCGAGTGACCTCGCATCGCGCTATCGCGTGGGCCCGGGCACGATCGAGCGCGTGTGCTCGGAGGTCGCGAGCCGTCCCGATCGGCCGACGGACGCGGCCGGCTGGATCCGCGCTCTCGACGACGCTGCTCGCCAGCAGCTCGTGAACCGGATCGGCAACTCGGCCACGCGCGTGACCCGGCTCGCGAACTGGACCGATATCGTGCTCCCCGAGGACATCAGCGATTCGCTGCTCGAGATCACGTCACGCGTGCGTCACCGCAAGACGGTGTTCGAGAAGTGGGGCTTCGATCGATCGATGACGTCATCGCGCGGCATCACCGCGCTGTTCCAGGGCAGCCCGGGTTCCGGCAAGACCATGGTCGCCGGCGTGATCGCGCGCGATCTCGGACTCGAGGTGTATCGGGTCGATGTCTCGCGCATCACCTCGAAGTGGATCGGCGAGACCGAGAAGAACCTCGGCGCGCTGTTCGATGCGGCCGAGGAAGGCCAGGTGATGCTGCTGTTCGACGAGGCCGACTCGTTGTTCGCCAAGCGCACCGAGGTCAAGTCGTCGGTCGATCGCTACGCCAACATGGAGGTCAACTACCTCCTGCAGCGCCTCGATTCGTTCGAGGGCATCGCGATCCTCACCACGAACTTCGGCAACTCGATCGACTCCGCGTTCAAGCGACGCCTGACCTATCGGATCACGTTCCCGTTCCCCGACGAGGAGATGCGCGAGCAGCTGTGGCGTGCACTTCTCCCGCCCCAGGTTCCGATCAGCGGCAAGCTCGACTTCGCGAGCCTCGCGCAGCGGTTCCGTCTCTCCGGCGGATACATCCGCAATGCGGCGCTGCGCGCGGCGTTCCTCGCCGTCGAGGAGGGCAGCTCGCTGACGCAGGCGCACATCGAGCGCGCGATCCGCATGGAGTTCCGCGAGATCGGAAAGCTCGCCGAGACCGGCGCGCTCGAATAATCAGGTCAGCGCGAAGCTCAGGAAGTCGCGGGTCTTGTCCCACGCGAGCCGCGCCTGTGTCGCCTCGTCCTCGTCGCGCGGCGTGGTGAAGAAGCCGTCGCCGGCCGGGTACGCGGTGCACAGGAGCTGCGCCTTGCTCGGCGCCATGCGCTTCTCGAGGTCCGCGACGTCGGCGGCGCTGAATAGCGTACCGGCTTCGGCGCGATGCACGTTGATGGCCGCACGCAACCGCGCGAGCTTCGCGGTCCGCGACGGCGGCGGACCATCGACGAGAACGACCGCATCGATGTGCGGGAGCATGGTCGCCGCCTCGATCGCGATCGCGCCCGCGATCCCGACGCCGAGGACGCCGATCTTGCCGTGCGCCGTCAGCTTCTTGCAGGCCAGGATCCCGGCGACGAGATCGTCGATCGCGGTCGCGTGATCGAACCCGTCGGCCCCGGGCACGAGGTCGAACGCGACGACGAAGTAGCCGAGGTCGCCCAAGAGCTTCGCGAACCGCTCGCGATCGGCGCCGACCACGACCACGCCGGCGCCCTTGCGGGTCTGCGCCGCCTCGCCATCGGGGTTGATCCAGATGCCGGGGATGGTGCTGCCATCCTCGCGAACGATCGTCGCGGTTTCCTCGTACACGCTCATGAGTTGCCTTTCCCGAGGACTCCGACGAGACGTCCGATGCCGACGAGCGCCGTGATCCCGCCGAGCGCGAACATGATCCAGTGCATCCACGACGACGTGCGCAGGATGTACGAGTCCTGCGGATCGTCGGGGTCGTAGAAGATCGGCACCGGATCCGACAGGCCGTCGAGGAGCTTCTGCACCGTCGGTGCGCGGCTGTCGATCCGACCGGCCGCGTAGACCCGGTCATTCGTGTACATCTTGCCGCCGATCGCGTAGGTGTACTTCACGACCGGATAGAACAGCTGGACCTTGCCGGCGTTCTCCATGTGACGGTCGAGGATCTTCGCGGTCGTCGACGGCCAGTCATCGCCGCGCGTCGACGCGTGTCGCAGCGACCAGCCGACGCAGAGGGTCGCGATCCCGAACACGAGCAGCACCGCGGTCAACACGTGCCCTCGAGTCATCCGAGCTCGCGCAGCGCGGCGAGCGCCACCTTGCCCACGCGGCCGTTGCCAGCGGTGGTCCGGATCACGCGCTCGAGGAGATCGCGCGCCTGGTCGCGCTCGCCGCGCTTCGCGAGCACCGCCGCGTGATTGAACAGCAGCTCCGGCGGCCGGCGATCGGCGGGCACGATCGCGACGAGCGCGTCGATCCGAGCGAGCGCGGCGGCCGAGCCATCCTCGAGGAGAAGCTGGGTCGCATTGACGCACGCATCCGCGCGATGCGGATCCAGCGCGAGGGCCTGCTCGTAGAGCGCGAGCGCGCCGGCGGTGTCGTCGCGGTGACGAGCCAGCACGCCCTTCGCGTAGGCCACGACGGCGCGGTCGGATGCATCGAGCGGTTGTCCCTCGATCTTCGTCACGAACGCCGCCGCATCGTCGACGCGGCCGAGGTCGAGCAGCTGGCGCAGAATCGAGAGCTGGATCTTGGGAGCGCGTGCACTCGCGCTGTTGATCGCCGCCGCGACCGCGGCATCGCCCTGCGCGATCCCGCGCTGCGGGAACACGTCGGAGACGAGGCGGATCATGTGCAGCATCGCGACGTCGAGGGTGACCGCGACCTCCGGCGGGATGTCCGTGCTGGTCTCGCGCGTCATCTCGAGAGCGGCGATCGCACCGAGCCAGCGGCCGATATCCGCGAACATGTTGACGAGGTTGTGGATCGCGCGCGTGTCGCCGGGGTTCGCTTCGAACGCGCGCGCGTTGTTCAAGATCGCGGACTGGAAGTCGCCGACCTGCGCGTTCGCGATCGCGAGGTTCAGAAGCGCGAGATGATCGCGCGGGGTCTCCGCGATGATCTGCTTCAGGATCCCGACGGCGTCGTCCGCCCGACCGGTGGCGAGCATGACGCTCGCGAGCGAGCCGCGACTGCGCGGCGATCGATCGAGCGCCACGGCGCGACGCGCGGCATCGATCGCGGCCGCTCCGTCGCCGGCGAGCACCAGCGCGAGCGCGTGATAGTGGTGGCCGAGCGCGCCCGCCCCGACGTCGATGGCGCGGCGGGCGTGCGCGATCGCGGTGGCCGCATCGCGCTTCGCGAGCGCGAGGCCCGTGTACCCGATCTCGTACGCCGCGGGATTCGTGGTGGCGAAGGACTCGACATACGTGCCCGCACCGGCGGCATCACCGACGGCAACCAGGGCACTGACTCGATCGGCGACCGCCTCGATCTCGCTCATGGAGAGCGATCATACAGAGCGAGCGCCGAGAGGCTAGCTACCAGCTGCTGATCCAGTCCACTGCGGCGGCGCCGGTGCTGAACACGGCGTTGCCGGCCTGCTTGGCCTTGTTGAGGCCTTGCTTGAGGGCCTCCTGGCCGGCGCGCTTGAGCTGCTTGGCCTTCTCGATCGCGCGATTGACCGTGGCGAAGAACTCCTTCGGCTTCGCGCCCCACTCCCAGCCGACCGCGCTGCGGTCGAAGCTGCCGTCCTTCCAGGCCAGGCCGGTGAGCTTGCCGATGTCGCACTTGCCGAAATCGAAGCCCCAGTCGACCCAGCCACCGGCGAGCTCGATGCCGACACGGAAGTTCGTGGAGAGGTTGATACCGCCCTCGAGCGACCAGCTCTTCGCCTCGGTCTTCTCGGGTTCTTTCGCCGGCGCTGGGTGCGCCGCCGCGGGTGCCGGCGCGGGGTGCGCGCCACCGGCCGGTGCGGCACCAGCGTGGTGCTCGCCGCCGCCGCCGCCGAGCTTCTTGTAGTTGAAGCCGCCCTCGGCCTTCGCTTCCATCACGCCGTAGACCTCGGCGAGCTCGCTGTGACCGTACGAGAAGCCCATCTGGACGTTGCCGAGGACGTTGAGCTTCGCCTCGAGCGCCTTCTCGTGCCAGTTGACGCCGGCACCGCCGACGACCTTCACCGACGGTGCGATCTTGAAGTTCAGGCCGGGGACGGCGGGGATCGGGACCTCGAACTTGCTGTCCCAGATCTTGTACTCGTACGTCTTCTCCATGCCCTCGGGGGAGAACGACATACCGAACGTGAACGGTGCGCCGGACTCCGAGCGCGCGATGCCTTTGCCGGCCTTGAGCTGCGGGCTGCCCTGCTTCGCGACGCCACCATCGAGCGCCGACGAGGCCTTCTTGCCACCGCCGACCGCCGACTCGACGGCCTCGGCCTCGCCTTCACCGGACTTGTCGATCTCGCCCGCGCCGCCGGCCTTCGCCTGCGGCTTCGCACCACCGGCGCGCTGCTGGACAACGTGCGTCAGCTCGTGCGCGACGAGCGACTTCTTCGGCTTACCGCCACCCGCGAAGGCGACGTTGTTACCGACGGCGTAGGCGTGGGCGCCGAGGCCCTTGGCCGCCTTGTTCGCCTTCGG
Organism: Haliangiales bacterium; assembly: GCA_038203335.1. Classification (GTDB taxonomy): domain Bacteria; phylum Myxococcota_A; class Polyangia; order Haliangiales; family Haliangiaceae; genus JABFXX01. The sequence continues at coordinate 6,981 of JBBRED010000219.1, forward strand.
ACCCGTATGCGCGCGGACATCGCCGAAGTCCTGGCCGAACGACTCCTCCATCTCCTCGCGATGCGGGATCTCCTCGCCTTCGCCCTCGACGCCCTCATCAGCCGCCTTGCCCTCGGTCTGGGGGCCTTCCGCCTGCGGCCCGAACGAGCCCATGGCGCCGGCATCCATGCCCTGCGCCATGTCCGCGCCGGCCTCTTTCAGTGCAGGTGTAGCGAGTTCGGACATCGGCCCATCTTACGTCCGTTCCCCCGCGGATCTTCTCTGCTCGCGATCGATTCGCGTCAGAGGCGCCCACCGACGCTCAGAGCGCCCCGCTCGCCGTACTCGCCGCGGGCCGCCCGCTCCAGGTGCGACGCCCCCAGCGGGGTCCCCTCCCGCGCAGCCAGGTAGGCCGCCCGGAGCACGACGTTTCGGATGTAACCGCCGGATAGTTCGAACGTTCTTGCCAGCTTTGCGAAGTCGATCGCGCCGCTGGTCGGGGTCTCGGCCGGGATCATCCGGCGCCACAGCTCGGCCCGGGACTCGATGTCCGGGAACGGAAAGGCGATGTGGGCGGACATGCGCCTCATCACGGCGGGATCGACCGCGGAGGGGATGTTCGTGGTGAAGATGGCGATCCCCTGGAACGCCTCGAGCCGGGCCAGGATGAAGTTGGTTTCGAGGTTCGCGTGCCGGTCGTTGGCGCCCTGCATGTTCGTGGTGCGCTTGCCGAGGACCGTGTCGGCCTCGTCGAACAGCAACATCACGTGGCCGGTCTCGGCGGCGTCGAACGCGCGCGCGAGGTTCTTCTCGGTCTCGCCGAGCCACTTCGACATCACGCGCGAGAGGTCGACGACGTAGAGATCGAGGCCGAGCTCGCGAGCGATCAAGCCCGCGACCATCGACTTGCCGGTGCCGGGCTGCCCGGAGAACAGCGCCGTGAGGCCGAGGCCCTTGCCGACCTTGCGGGCGAAGCCCCAGTCGCCGAGGACCTCGTTGCGAAATGCGATGCGATCGATCAGCCCGCGGATCGACTCGATCATGTCCTCGGTCAGCACCACGTCGTCCCAGGTCTGCGAGACCTCGGCGCGCCGCGCGACGGTCGCGAGGTCGGAGTCGAACATGAGGCGCACGGCCTGCGAGATATGAACGCGCGTGATCGGTTTGTTCTCGGTGGCCGCGAGATCGTGCGCGCGACCGCACGCCTCGACGATGCCGCCGATACCGAGGTTGTAGAGCCCGGAGATCTCTCGCAGCTGACCCTGCGAGATCGCGCTCCCCGGTCCGAGGTGCTGTCGCCACAGTGCTTCGCGCTCGTTGAACTTCGGCACCGCGACGTCGATCTCCACTGTGGTGCGTAGCGCGGAGACATTCGCCGCGGCCTCGTCGAGCCCGGTCAAGCCGACGAACCGCGGGTACACCGCGAGGCAGTCGCGGAACCGCAGGATGCCGTCCTTCGCGAGCGCGTCGTCGGCGTTGCGGAACGCGAGGACGGCGTCGTGCAGCACGGCCTCGCGAAACGCGGCGACGATCAGATCCGGCTCGAGCCCGCGGCCCGACACGACGAGCAACGGGCGGCCTTGATCGAAGGCGAGCGCGCGAAACACGAGCTCGCGCCCGGTCCCGGCGAGGCCGCGGAGCGAGAGCAGCCGGCCATAGAGCAGCGCATGCGACGCCATCTCGAGCACCTTCGGATCCGGTGCCTCGACCGGCCGCTCCGGTGGAAGCAAGCGGGCGTGCGGTGCGAGGTCGGCGGCGAGCCCGCGGCGGCCGAGCATCCATGCCGTGAGGCGCGGATGAAGGCGAACGGTCTGGGCGAGGAACGGGCGCGTCTCCACGCCCTCGACGATCATGAACTGCAGCCGGCGCGCAGCGCGATCACTCGCGAGATCCGAGTACAGCAGCGCCTGGGCGTCGGAGAACGTCGCGCACCGCGGCCGATATGCGATCTCGAACAGCGTATCGATCGTGAGCGCCGGCGTGGTCGAGTTCGCGAGGTAGGCGACGAGCCGCGCCGATGCCGGATCGGTCTCGATCGCGAGGAGAACGGCGAGGAGATCGGACTCCGTCGGCGAGAGACCGAGGAGAACCGCGAGCTCGCCGACCGGGTGCTGTGGATCGTAGGCGAACTCGGCGACCGACTCGAGTGCGGCCGCGGGCGGGCGCATCAGGCGCTCGACCCACGCGGCGGTATCGGCCTCGCGCTGGATCATTCCCTCGGCCCAGCGCTGACGGATCGCGCGCTCCAGGAGGGTCCGGGCGCGACGGAGGTGCTGGTCACGTTCATCGACGTTCGGCGTGAAGAACGCGAGCAGGTGTTCCGGCGAGACCTCCATCGAAGCGACTATGGCATGTTTGCCGAATGGAGATCCCCGGCTTGCCGGATGCGATCGCGGCGTGGCGCGACCTGCTCGGCGATGCGCGCGTGATCGTCGATGATCGCGCGCGCGCCGAGGCGGCGACCGCGACGTTCGCGACGACCGCGAGCGTGCTGGCGATCGTGCGGCCCGCGGATCGCGCGCAGGTGCAGGCGTGCATGCGCATCGCTCACACCCACGGGGTTCCGATCCGCCCGACGAGCCGCGGGCGCAACTGGGGCTACGGATCGCGCGCGCCCGGCCGCGATGCCGTGCTGCTCGATCTCGCGCGGCTCGATCGCATCGTTGACTTCGACGAACGCCTCGCCTACGTCACGCTCGAGCCCGGCGTCACGTTTCGCCAGCTCGCCACGTTCCTGCGCGACTCTCGCGCGCGCGTGTTCGCGAGCGTGACCGGTGGCCCTGCCGATGGCAGCGTCGTCGCCAACGCCCTCGAACGCGGCGACGGCTCGGGACCGCTCGGCGACCGCATCGTGCACGCATGCGCGATGGAGGTGGTCCTCGCGACCGGCGAGTGCCTGAACACCGGCTTCGCGCGCTTCGCCAACTCGCCGGTGGGTCCGCTGGCATCCGGTGGGGTGGGACCGTCGCTCGACGGCCTGTTCGTCCAATCGGATCTCGGGGTGGTCACCCGGATGACGGTGTGGCTCACGCCGTACCCGGCGCACTTCGTCCTCGCGGGGGTGACCGTCGACGACGATGGCGCACTGCCCGCGGTGGTCGATGCGTTGCGCGACCTCCGGCTCGCCGGCGTGACACCCGCGACGACGCCGCTGTGGAATGATCTCAAGGCCCTGTCGCTGGTCACGCGGTATCCGTGGGACGAGCCGTTCGATCGCGCGGCGCTTCGGAAGCGGCACGGGCTCGGTGCGTGGAACGGGACGATCGCGCTGCACGCCGCGAACCGCGCGCACGCCTCCGCGCTGTGCAGCGCGGTGACCGAGAGGCTCGGTGACCTCGCGCGGGTCGCGTTTCGCGAGGGACCGGAGCATCCGCTCGATGCGGAGCCGGAGGCGTGCGGTCCGCACCTCGGAATTCCGCACGATCGGAACCTCGCGAGCGTGTACTGGCGCAAGCGCGGGCCGGTCGGCGCGGATCCCGATGGCGATCGATGCGGCTTCCTGTGGCTCGGTCACGCGATCCCGTTCACCGGGGACGCTGCCCGCACGTTCGCGGACCTCGTCGAGCGCGAGATCGCAGAGGCGGGCTTCGAGCCCGCGATCGCGCTCCTCGGAGTCGCGCCGCGCATGATCTCCGCGATCGCCTCGATCGCGTGGGACCGCGATCTCGAGGGCGAGGACGCACGCGCGCGCGCGCTCCACGACCGCCTGTTCACGGCCCTCCTCGCGCTCGGCTATCCGCCGTTCCGGACCGGGCTCCAGACCCCGGCGCAGGTCGACCCGATCGTCGAACGGCTGCGCAGCGTGCTCGATCCTCGCGGGATCCTCACGCGGCGATGAGGTAGCCTGCGCACCATCATGCGACCCGATGGCCGTCGACCCGATCAGCTCCGCTCCCTCGAGATCATCCCGCATTACCAGAAGCACGCCGAAGGCTCGGCGCTGATCAAGCTCGGCGACACCTGGGTGCTGTGCGCCGCGAGCGTCGAGGAGACCGTGCCGTCGTGGATGAAGGGCAAGGGCACCGGCTGGCTGACCGCCGAGTACGCGATGCTCCCGCGCTCCACGCACACGCGCAGCAAGCGCGACCCCGGCGGCCGCGGCAAGGAGATCCAGCGCCTGATCGGCCGATCGCTGCGCGCGGCCGTGGACCTCAAAGCGCTGGGCGAGCGCACGATCAACGTCGACTGCGACGTGCTGTGCGCCGATGGCGGCACGCGCGTGGCCTCGATCACCGGCGCATGGATCGCGCTCGCGTTCGCGATCCGCAAGCTCGTGCAGACCGGCAAGCTCGCGAACGAGAGCGCGCTGATGCCGCCCGTGGCCGCGGTCAGCGTCGGCATCGTCGGCGGCGAGTGCGTGCTCGACCTGCCCTACATCGAGGACAGCAAGGCCGACGTCGACATGAACGTCGTCGGCGACGAATCCGGCAAGCTGATCGAGGTCCAGGGCACCGCCGAGCACGGCACGTTCGATCGCGCGCAGATGAATGCGATGCTCGACCTCGCCGCGATCGGAATCACGCAGCTCGTCGCTGCGCAGCGCGGGATGCTCGCCCGATGATGCAGCGTCCTCTCGTGTTCGCGACGCGCAACCCCGGCAAGCTCGCCGAGCTGCGCCAGCTCCTCCCCGGCGTGGACGTGGTCAGCGTTGACGAGGCCGCGCACCAGCTCGGGATCCGCATCGCCGAGGTCATCGAGGACGCAGACACGTTCGAGGGCAACGCGATCAAGAAGGCGCGCGAGGTCTCCGCGCTCACGAGGTTCCCGGCGCTCGCCGATGACTCGGGCCTCGAGGTCGACGCGCTCGACGGCGCACCCGGCGTGTACAGCGCGCGCTACGCGGGCGAGCACGCGGGCGATGCCGCGAACAACACGAAGCTCCTCGCCGCGCTCGAGGGCGTTGCCGCCGAGAAGCGCACGGCGCGGTTCCGCTGCGTGCTCGCGCTTGCCGATACCGATGGCGAGCTCGAGGACGAGGTGATCACCACCCACGGCGTTGCCGAGGGCGTGATCCTCGAAGCGCCGCGCGGGACCGGCGGCTTCGGGTACGACCCGTTGTTTCTGTTCCCCGAGCTCGGCCAGACGTTTGCGGAGCTCGGAATCGGCACCAAGGGCGATCTCTCGCACCGTGCCCGCGCCATGCGCGAGATCAAGCCGAAGCTGCTCGCGTACCTGGCGCCGCGCTAGCTACCAGTCACACGTCGGGAACTGCTTCTTCATGTCGGCGATCGCCGTCGTGCACGCCTTCGGCATCTCCGCCTTCTGCGCGTCGTCCTTGACGCTGTCCTTCCAGGCGCCGGCCATCATGTTGCGCATCTTCGTGAGCTGCTCGCCGGTGGTGCCGCCCTGCTTGGTCGCGCAGGCCGCCATCTTGTCGAGGTACGCGTCGCACTCGGGCACGCCGAGCTTGTCACCATCGCCGCCACCCTTCTTCCCACAAGCTGCAAGGACGGATGCCGCGGACAGTACGAGAACGAGAACGAAGTTCTTGGTCATGGATCTCCTTGGCGCGCAGCCTACCGCCGTCGCGCGACGCGGATCGAGTTCTCGGCGTTCCGTTCCGTCTACCGCGATCGACAGGACGTCCCACGACGATGACGCGTAACTGCTGAGACACGCTGGGACGCCGCGTTGGCCTCGCTGTTGCTCATACGACTCGCTGCCATCCACAACCAACCAGGATCAGCGAACATGAACAACGCCGCCGAGCTCACGACCATCTCCCTCGATGCACTCTCCACCGTTCAGGGCGGCCTCGACCGCCAGTCGTTCGTGAACGCCGGCGGCCAGGTGGTCGAGGTCGGTGTTCTTGCGGTCGGCGCGGCCGGCGGCACGTACCTCGGTGGGCCCGTGGGCGCCGCCGCTGGCACCGCGGCGGCCGAGATCGCGAACCGCACGGGCGTGCCGAAGAGCGCGGGCGAGTGGGCCGGTGGCGCGGTGTACGACGCGGGCGCGGCCGTCGGCCGTGGCGTGTCGAACGCGTACAACGGCACGCGCCGCGCGCTCGGGTTCGGCAACTGACCTTGCGAGCCAGACCGTCATCGGTTCACACCAGCGGTTTGCTTCACCCGGTCGCGGTCGTCGCGATCGGGTGCTGGCTCGTTTGTGATTACCTCGTCGCGCCGGCCTATCCCGGCTTCGCGACGCGCGTGATCTCGAGCGGCGCCGGGCTGATCGTGTTCCCGCTCGTGCTCGCGGCCCTCGTCGGCGTGGGCCTGCCGCACCGGCTCTATCCGCGCGTGGTCGACGTGTGTCTCGTCGCCACCGCGATCGCGTTCACGCTCGTGTGCGTGTGGGATCCGGCGCAGGCGCTGTGGGTCCGCATTCTCGACGTGATCCAGCCCGGTACGATCCATCACGCCCATCACGGCGCGGCCGATCTGATCGCACTTCCGATGCTCGCGGTGTCGCGCTGGTGCTTTGCCGCATCTGCACCTGCGCCGTGACACACGAGGTTCTGCGGTCTCGAATTTCTGATGCCTGATCGCGCGGCGTCGTGGGTGACGGCCGCGACGCCGGTGGCATGCCTCGTGTACGACCTCGATGCGATGCGAATCGCGCTCTGGTCTTTGCTCGTTCTTGCCGCGATGTTCCAGGCGGCCATCGCCGACGTTCGCTTCTCCGGCTCGGTGCACGGCACGACGCGCGTTTACAACCACTCTCCCGGTGACGAAGACCGCCACGGCGGCTTCGGGCCGGGGATCGGAATCGACGTGCTCGGCGTCCACCCGCCGACGCAGATGGCCTACGGCGTTCATGTCGGATGGACCACGTGGGACGAGAACGACCACAACATGGATGCGCACGAGCGCTACCAGGTGCTCCAGCTGCACGGCTTCATCGAGAAGCGGTTCTCGGCCGGCGCGATCGGCGCGGGCCTCGGCTTCGATCTACAGAACCAGCGCGCCTACGATGTCGAAGGCAATTACTCGTACTCGAACCGGCACACGATGATCGGGCTCGACGTGCAGCTCGTGCTCGACGTGCTGAAGACGCGCTCGGGCACGATGGGCGTGGTCGCCGGGTTCGCCGTGTTCCCGCTGATCGACGTGGCCGAGATCCTCTCCGGCGGGGAGGCCGATGTCGGCTGGAGGGGAGTCACCGGCTCGCTCGGGATCTCGTTCACGCTGTAGCCGTTCGGAACTTCGGGGCGATCGACGGGGCTCGAACCCGCGACATCCAGGACCACAACCTGTCTC
>JBBRED010000220.1:0-14135 GCA_038203335.1 Haliangiales bacterium
ATCGAGACCACCGGCATGGAAGTGCTCGCCGCCTGCATGCGCAGGACGCCCGACGTGGTGATCGTCGAGCGCGATATCCCCGTGATGGATGGTCTGCGCGTGATCGTCGAGATGGCCGCCGATCCGGCGCTCGCGATGGTCCCGGTGATCATCACCTCCGAGCAGCCGACCGATATCGACGTGGCGTTCGAGGCCGGCGCGATGGACTTCATCGCCAAGCCGTTCACCGCGATCGAGGTCGTCGCACGCGCCCGCCGGTTGCCGCACGCGCAGCCCGTGGTCACCGACCGCGTCGTCCTGCGCGGTTCGCTCGCGGAGCTCGAGCTCCCCGGCCTGCTGACGATGCTCGAGCACGAGCGCAAGACCGGCCGCCTCGTGCTGTTCGGCGCCCAGACCGCGTGGATCGACGTCATCGACGGTCGCATCGTCGGTGCCGGGGCCTCGGGGCAGGCCGCTCCGGTACGCGCCGTGATGATGTCGCTGCTCGACTGGACGCACGGATCGTTCGAGATGCTCGTGACCGTGCCCGATCCTGCCGACGATGGCGTGGTCTATCCGGTCACGCACCTGCTGCTCGAGCACGCGCGGATCCGCGACGAGGCGAAGCGCCGCACGGATCAGATGCTGCCGCGTATTCAGGAGCGCCGCGACCTCGCGTTCAGCTAGCGTCAGCCCGGTCACCGCGTGTTATCAGCATGCCGTGAAGGTCGCGACCTGGAACGTCAACGGCATCCGGGCCCGCTCGTCGCAACTCCTCCACTGGATCGACGCCGAGGAGCCCGACGTGATCTGCCTGCAGGAGATCAAGGCGTCGCCCGAGCAGGTACCCGAGCCGATCGCGAACGTCGCCGGCTATCACGCGCATTTCCACGGCGCAGGTGGCTATTCGGGCGTGGCGCTGCTGCTCCGCCACAAGAGGTTCGGCGATGCACCGGTCTTCACGCATCCGCCGTTCGATGTCGAGAACCGCATCGTGGTGGCGGAGGTCGGCACGATGGTGTTAGCCAGCGTGTACGTGCCGAACGGCGGCAAGGACCTGGCCGCGAAGATGCAGTTCCTCCGCGAGATGGAGGCGTGGAGCGGTGCGCTCGAGGTCGCCGGCAAGCACCTCGTCCTGTGTGGCGACTACAACGTGGCGCGCACGTTCGTCGACGTGCACCCGGTGCTGCGCAAGCCGATGGTCGGGCAGACCGTCGAGGAGCGCGCGCTGATCGAGCAGCTGTTCTCGCATGGCCTCGTCGATGTGGGGCGCCATGTCGAGCCCGAGAACGATCGCCTGTTCACGTGGTGGGCGCCGTGGCGCAACATGCGCGATCGCAACATCGGCTGGCGGCTCGACTACATCGCGGCGCACCGCGCGCTCGTTCCGGGCGACGTCACCTGCAAGCACTACCGCGACGTCGGCACGAGTGACCACGGCCCCGTGATCGCTCACCTCGCCGATGCGCCGCTGACCGTGACGAGCTCGTAACCCCGCGCGCGCAGCGCCGGGATGAGCAAGCGGACGGCCGCGATCGTCTCTTCGCCGCCATCGCGTGCCTCGTGCATCAGGATGATGCTGCCCGGGCGCGTGCGCTCGAGGACCCGCTCCACCACCTGCGCCGCCGGCTTGCCCTTCCAGTCGTAGCTGTTCACATCCCACAGCACGAGCCGCTTCGCGAGGCGCTTGAACGCGCGCACGGTCCACGGCGAGCGGCCACCCCACGGAGGGCGCGCGATCTTCGGCACCTGGCCCGTCGCCTTCGCGATCGCGCGATCCGTCGCCGCGATCTCGCGCTCCACACTGCGCGAGCGCGCGAGCGGCAGGTAGCGATGGCAGTACGTGTGATTGCCGAGCTCGTGGCCCTCGGCCGCCATCCGCGTGACCACCTCGGGGTGCATCTCGACCGCGTCGCCGAGCAGGAAGAACGTGGCCGGCGCGTTCGCCTCCGCGAGCACGTCGAGCAGCGCCGGCGTGCGCACCGGATCGGGGCCGTCGTCGAAGGTCAGCGCGACGACCTTCCTGTCGCGGGCGAGGTGGCGCTGCGTGCGCATGACCCAGTCGATCGGGCCCGAGAACCCGCCGTAGCAGAGCAGATACGTCAGCACCAGCAGCGGAATCAGGGCCAGGAGCGCGAGCAACATGCAGCCAGAAGGTGCGACCCCCGTGCCGCCTCCTGCCCGACGGTGCGCCGCGGACTTAGCGACTGGACTGGTGGTTCAGCGACAGACCTCCACCGCGTGAAATGGTCGTGAAATGGCCGTGAGCCGCGCGGGGCGCATATGCTCGGCGCCGGATGTTTCGTGAGGGGCGCAGGCTGATCGCGGACGCGGGGCGCTCGTACTCCCGTCACGGCGGGCGAATGCTCGCGAGCGCGGTGGCGTTCTCGGCACTGCTCTCGATCGCGCCGCTGCTCTACATCGCGCTCGGGCTCGCGAGCCTCGTGATCGGAACCGAGCTCGGCCGCGCGAGCGTGATGCAGGATCTCGGACGGTGGATCGGTGAGGACGGCGCCACGACGATCTTCGCGCTTCTCGACCGCGCGGCGGGAGGCCCGCGCTCGGGCATCGCGCACATTCTCGGCGTCGTCATCCTGGTCTACGCGTCGACGCGCCTGTTCAGCCAGATGAAGCGCGCGCTCGATCAGATGTGGGAGATCTCGCCGAAGTCGGGCCGCGGTCTCAAGGGAAAGGGATCGCTGCAGCTCAAGCGCCGCGGGTTGTCGCTGATGCTCGTGATCTTCGTTGGCGTGCTGATCGTCGGCGTGGTGATCGTGAAGACCGTCCTCGCCGCCTCGACGCACGTTCTCGACGACACCATCGGCCGCGCGATCCTGCGCGCCGGCGAGACGATCATCTCGCTCGTCACCACGACGTTGATGTTCGCAGCACTGTTCAAGGCGCTGCCCGATGCGAAGCTCGCGTGGCGCGATGCATGGCGCGGCGCGCTCGTCACCTCGGTGCTGTTCTCGATCGGCGCCACCCTGATCGGCCTGTACCTGGGCCACAAGGCGCTCGGCGTGGCCTACGGGCCGGGCGGTTCGATCGTGCTGCTTCTCCTCTGGGTCCACTACTCGGCCCAGGTGTTCTTCTTCGGCGCGGCGGTGACCGGCGAGCTAGCGCGCCGCCGCGGTCATCCGATCGAACCGAACGAGCACGGGATCCGGATCGTGATCGACAACCCCGACGAGGTTACGCGTAGCGCGCCGCCAGCGTGACCCCGAGCGCGAGTGCGCCCGGAATGAACTGCGCGAACAGGATCGTCCGCGACGCGGTGGCTGCACCGTAGGCGCCGGCGATCACCACGCACACGAGGAAGAACACGCGGACCTGGAACATCAGCGCCGGGTCGCCGAAGTATGTCCACACGAGGCCGGCGGCGAGGAAGCCGTTGTACAGGCCCTGGTTGCCGGCGAGCACCTTCTGCGACTCCATCTCGGCGAGCGGACGCTTGAACGTCTTCGCGCCGAACGGCGTGGCCCACAGGAACATCTCGAGCACGAGGAAGTACAGGTGCAGAAACGCGACCAGTCCGGTGAGCACCTGTGACGCTGTGACCATGCGCGGACTATCGCATCGCGATGCGGATCTGCGCCATGGCGGTCGCGTGATGTCGTGAAAACGCGGCCTTGTCGATCACCATGGCGACGTCGCCGTCATCGGCGTACTCACGCCCGGCCGCGGATTCGTCGACGATGTAGCCGAGCTTCTCGAACACGCGCCGCGACGCGGTATTGGCAGGGACGATCGAGGCGTACAGCCGGTCGATGGGCAGGTGGGTGAACGCGAACGCATGGAGCATGGTCGCGAACCGCGTACCGAGGCCTTTGCCCTGCGCCGCCGGCGCCGCGATCATGAACGCGAACTCGCCCGCACCGTCGGCGATCCCGCGGATGTCGCCATCGCCGGCGAGCACGCCATCCGTGAACAGGAGAAACGGATGCGCCTGCTGCCCGAGCAGCGACTCGTAGTGATCCATCACGTCGCTCTCGCCGAGCGCCAGCGTGTGCCCGAGCAGCGGGGCGTTGTGCGGATCGTTGTACGCCGCCGCCAGCACGCGGACGTGCTCCGCCACCTCGTCGAGCCGCGGCTCGTACGCCATCAGGTCTCCCCAGTCGATGCGATACCCGGGGAGCTGCATCAGTTCATCGGCTTTGACCACATCCGCTCCGCGTAGCGGAAGAAGATGATGTCGATCGCGAGCCCCGTGACGCCGCTGATCAGGAGTGGCCAGCCGTAGTTCCACTCCTCCTTGTCATCGACGCGCAGGTTGTGGAGGCGCACGGTGGTGCTCGTGGCCGTCATGGCGATCAGCGTGCACGCGGGCGTGGTGCACGCGAGCACGATCGCCATGGCCACGGTCGCCTTCCGCATCTCGCGCCGAGGATCTCACGCTACGCTGCGCATGTGAACTTCCTCGCGGCCGCACTCATCCTCGCCGCCTGCGGACGCTCCAGCCCGCCGCACCCGCAGGAGGATCCGGACCACTATCACGGCCGCGAGATCGCGCAGACGTGCTCGTACCTCGGCGCCGACTGGCTCGATCGCTCCGACCGCGCCGAGCGCGAACAGCCGGATCAGGTGGTGGCCGCGCTGAAGCTGGCCCCCGGCGCGAGGGTCGCCGATGTGGGCGCCGGCACCGGCTACTTCACCGTGCGGCTCGCCCGAGCGGTCGGCCCGACCGGCACCGTGTACGCCACTGATCTCCAGCCCGAGATGCTGCGCCTCCTCGATGCCACGCTGTCGCGCGAGCACATCGAGAACACGCGGATCATCCGCGGAACCGAGCACTCCGCCGAGCTCCCCGCGGCGTGCTGCGATCTGGTGCTGCTCGTCGACGTCTATCACGAGCTCGCGGATCCGCCGGGGGTGATGGCCGGCATCCGCGCCGCGCTGTTGCCCACCGGCCGGCTCGTGCTCGTCGAGTATCGCGGCGAGGATCCGGCGGTGCCGATCAAGCCCGAGCACAAGATGACGCTGCCCCGGATCAAGCAGGAGCTCGGCGACCTCGGTTTCGCGTTTCGCGAGTCGCTCGAGTTCCTGCCGGATCAGCGGATCGTGGTGTTCACAGCGGCGGATCGAACGCGACACCAATCCGCGAATCCGGCAGCGAGTACACCGTGACTTCCTTGCCGACCACATCGGTCCGCGTCGCATCGAAGGTCGCGGCCTCGACGGTCACGTGGCGCTGATCGACCACGAGGTAGGCCCATCGGCTGCCCATGCTCGACGGCTGGACGTGCTTGATGATGCCGGTGAACCGCTCGAGCCGGCCGTCCTCGATCTCCGCGCGCACCTTACCGACCGAGCGGCGGATGCCGTAGACGATGAGCCCGGGGATCCCGAGCAAGAGGACGCCCCATCCGGCGAGTCGCGCCGGCGGATCCACGTCGAGACGCGTGTACATGCCGAGCCCGACGATCAGAAATGCGAAGATCGGCAGCAGCACGAGCACGCCGCCCGACAGCGGATGCAGTCCGAGCAGATGGGTCTTCTGGGCCTTCGTGAGAAGGCCGCGTTTGTTTTCCTCGTAGTCGCTCATTCCAATCTTCCCGCGGTCGAGACCTTACCTCGCTCGCGGTACATGCGCTCGATCGTCATGCGCAACAGCGCATTATCGATCTCCACATTGTTCGCGCCCGCCACGTAGGCCGCGCGCTCGCAGGCCACCTTGATGAAGCCGCCGGAGAGCTCGTATGCGTCCGAGAGCTGGTCGTAGTCGATGTTCGCCGAGCGGGCGCGCTCCGGCAACGTGCGCCGCCACAGCTCCGCGCGCATCTCCGGGCTCGGGAAGCTGAAGAATACGTCGTAGCTGAACCGCCGCTTGAACGCCTGATCGATCGCGGAGGTCAGGTTGGTGGTCAGGATCGCGAGACCGCCGAAGCGCTCGAGCCGCTGCAGCAGATAGTTCGTCTCGAGGTTCGCGTAGCGATCGTTGCTGCTCTTGACGTCGCTCGTGCGCTTGCCGAACAGCGAGTCGGCCTCGTTGAACAGCAGCACCACGTGCCCGGGCTCGGCCGCGTCGAACACGTCGCTCAGATTCTTCTCGGTCTCGCCGAGCCACTTGGAGACCACCTGCGAGAGATCGATCTCGTAGATGTCGAGTCCGAGCCGCTTCGCGAGCACGGTGCCCGACATCGTCTTGCCCACCCCGGGATGACCGGAGAACAGGACGCTGATGCCCTGCGCGCCGCGGAGCTTGAAGTGGTCGTGGATCTTCCGCCGCTGGCTCGCCGCCGCCGCGATCTCCACCAGCGCGTTGCGCGTATCCTCGTCGACGATCAGGTCATCGAGATCGAACGGCGTGGGCAGCTTCTTGCCGAGCCGGGAGATCCGTTGGTGCAGCTGGCCCGCGACCGCGTACGCGAGGTCCTCGCCACCGGGCGGGCCCGCATCCGGCATTCGCCCGGCGATCGCCGCCTGCGCCGCCGCCACGACGATGCCGCCCGGGATCGCGAAGCGCCCCGACAGGCTCTCTGCCTCGATCGGTGTCAGCGACGGCACGACCTGCTGCCACATCGCCGTGCGGACGTGCAGCCCGGGCACCTCGAGCACGAGGTGAACGATCGGGCGCTGGTGGATCCGTGGCATGCGCTCGCGGTTGATCGTGATCGCGACCGGGCCGGCCCACTCGTCGACGAGCGTGCTGAAGAAGGCCGGTAGCTCGTCCTTGTCGGCCTCGAGGTTGACCGCGTCGTCGAGGTCGGGGAACACGGGGATCGCGTCGAGCAGGCGTAGCTCGCGGATCAGCGCGCGGATCAGGCCGAGCTGCGATGCGTGCGGCACCTGCGCCAGCCGCTTTCCGTCGATCAGCAGCGTGCGCTTGTTCCAGTGTGCGCCGGCCTGCTGCAGCAGCAGCTTCTTGCCGAGGCCGCGCTGGCCCTGCACGCACAGCACGACCTCGTTCGAGGCCATCGCGGAGGTCGCGCGTTCCACCGTGACCGCCGGGAACGAGCCCGAGACCGCGCCACTCCGCAGCTCCGCGAGCTCCGATAGCTCCGGATCGAGCGACAACCGTGTCCCGTCGAGCAGGTAGATCAGCCGCGTCGCGCCGCGGATCCGCCGGTACATCAGGGACTCCGCCGGCGAGAGCTCCACGAGCTGGTTGCGCACGAGCGGCGACCCCGGCGAGAGGTCGCGTGCCATCAGCGAGCGCGTCTCCGGCGTGTCGTAGACGAGCTGCGAGAGCAGCCGCCCGTCGAGCCCGCGGCAGTTCGCATCGCGTGCGAGGTAGCGATACGCCAGCACGAGGTTCGGATCCGCCTCGGGCAGGATCGCGTACATGAGGGTCGCCCACTGGCGCGGTGACAGCTCGAACAGCCGCATCACCTCGACGAGCTGCGATCGCGTACGCGCGCGTAGGGTGGCGGCGATCCGCGCCTCGGTCTCGCGATGCGCCGCGAGGTACCGCTCGAGCACGACCGCTGCGCCGGCATCCTCGCCGGTGGTGGTCTCGCCACGCGCGGCCGCGAACAGCCGCCCGATATCCGAAGGTGCGACCACGTCGTCGGTCGGCAGCGCCTGAGGCGCCGGGGCGCGGGACCAGCCGAGGCGGATCTGGTACTCGACCCGCAGCCAGGCTCGCCGAAGCTCGTCGCGAAGATGGCTCGCGACGTCGATGTACGGCTCGGCTTCGGCCATCAGCCGCGACTATCGCACGAGCTACGCGCGCTGGAGGTCTTCGCGGGCGAATCCGAGGTCGCGCTTCACCTCGTGATCCTGGTCGTGCTGCGTGTCGTGCTTCGCGTGCGCATCCTTGCCCGGGCGCGGCTGCTTCGCCTCGGTCGGCTCGGTGACCGCCTTCGGCGTCGAGGCCTCGGGCTTGTTGATCTTGTCGTCGTACGTGCGCGCGATCGCCTTCATCTGGTCGATGAACGGCGTGGTGTACATCGACGTCGAGATGGTGAGCCGCTGCGCCGAGGGAATCGCCTTGTCCTGGGTGCCGATCGCGGAGCCGAACAGCTCGTCGAACCGGTGGTCCCCGAGGTCGTCGCGCAGCTCGTCGAGCTGCTCCGCGACGGAGATCGAGGCGAAGTCCGCGATCGTCGGCCCCTTGAACCACTCCTTGATCCCGGCGGCGGCGCTCGTGCCCTTCTTGAGCTCGAACTTCATGCCGCCCTTCTTCGACGCATTCCACGATGCGGCCTTCGTGTGACCGCCGCGATAGGACTCCTTCCACTTGTCGGGCTTGCCCGATGCGTCGCACAGCCGGTGGTACTCCTCCGGCTGGTGCACGCCGTGGTCGAGCGCGCTGGTATCCGCGCCCGCTTCCTCGAACGCCAGCTGCGATGCGGTGGCGGTGGCCGGCGTGGCACCGCCCTTGTCCACGGTCGGGACCTCGCCCTCGCTGGAGATCGGAGCTGCCTCCACCGCGGTCTCGGGAGGAGCCACGGCCGGAGCCTCGGCTTCAACCTCGTCGGACGCTCTCTCTTTGGCGGGCATACCAAATCATACGGGCGAACGACCCGGATCTCCCTCCCGAACTTCCCCTAAGATCCCGTGCGTGGGCTTCGGGTTAGCTCGGCGAGCACGGTCGCGGAAGGCCAAAGCGGGCCTGCGCGCGCTCCTCGGGCGCGCTCCCGATGCGCGCGAGGTCGGCGATCGGCTGGCCCGGATCGCGCGCCGCATGCTCGGCGACGCCGTGGTCGATACGTCCGCGAAGCGAGTCACGCTCGACTTTCACCCGGGCGCGGGACCGATGCGGATCGTGGTGTTGGCCGATGGCGACCTCGAGATCACCGGTGAGACCGGCACGATCGGACCCGGCTATCACGCCGACGCGGTCGCGCGAATCGCGCCCGTGCTCGACGAGCTCGACTTCGTGTGGACGGAGGACGAGGAGGATCCGCGCACCGCGATGACGGCGTGGCTCGCGCGCGAGATCGCGGCCGGTGCGACGCGGATCGGCGTTCCCGCGGAGCTCGACTTCCAGATCGCAGCCGCCGTGCTGACGCCGATGGGACCCCGCGATCGCGCGTGGTGCGATGCGGTGATCGCGGACCCGGCACGGGGCGCCGATGCGTTCGCGTGGTGGGACGAGGGTGCGGGCCAGCTCGAGCGATCACGTGCGCTGCTCGCGATGTCGCTCGCGGTGCCGTGGCGCGAGCCCCTCGATGGCGACGAGCGCTCGCTGATGGTCGGCGTCGACAAGGATCTCAAGGTCGCGCGCAAGAAGTCACTCGACGTGCCGTACGCCGAGTGGGCGGAGCTGCTCGCGCACCTCGGCGAGGACGAGCGCGCGGCCGAGATGCGCACGCGCGCCGGCGACACCACGGCCACGCTCGGCTACCGCCGTCATCCGATGAGCGTCGAGCTCGATGCCGGCTGGAAGCTCGAGCTACCCGGATCGTTCGTCGGCTCGTGGGAGGATGATCGCTACTGGGCCACCGATGGTGATCGCCTGGTCGAGGTCACGTGTCTGTCGACGACGAGCGAGCACGATTCGGAGAAGCTGCTCGCGGTCGCGCCCGAGCAGCACCCGGTGGTCGAGCGGATCACAGAGGACGATCGCCGCGGTCGCGCCGAGGTCTATGACGAGGGTGACGTCCATATCGTGCACGGCCTGATGGCCGTCGCACCCGAGGTCGCGATCCTGACCTGCAAGGGCAAGCGCACCGACGAGGCGTGGGCCCTCGCCACCTGGCGCAGCCTGCGCCGCACCTAGATCTTCGGTGCGAGCGACACCACGTACGACGCGCGCGGCTCGACGTGGCGCACCATCGGCGTCGCGTCCCACAGCGCATCCTCCACGCACGCCTGCTGCGTGCGCTGCTCCGCGGCCGAGGGCTCGTTCGACCATGTCAGCTGCGCGTCGAGGTCGACGATCTCGATCATCGTCATCTCGAGCGTCACCGTGATCGAGACGTCCTCGACGTGACACGCGGCGAGGAGCGGCCGCAGCTGGCTCGCGAGATCCGGCGGATCCCAGCCGCCGATCGAGCCGCTTCGACCGAGGCCGATGTCGTTGATCCCACCGCAGCCGCAGCTGGATCCGCCGCCCGCCAATCCGAACCCGAACCCGCCGGCATACTTCGCGGCGCCGCCCCACTCGACGTAGAGCGACCAGTGGTTGTTCACCGCGTGCGCGAGGCGATCGACCTGTTCTTTCAACTTCTCGTCGAGCACGTCGCGCGCCGAGAGCTCGCGCGCCACGTCACGAGCGCGCCCGGGATCCGGTCGGAGCAGACGCTGCACGCGCTTGCCCCACACGAGACCTTCGACCGCGATTGGGCCCGAGGACGCGTCGCCTTCGCCCCACCACGTGCACGAGCGGCCCTCGCGCAGCAGGCCATCGACCTCGGTGCCGCAGCGCCCGACATCCGAGGAGATCGAGAGCGCGGTCCAGCCCGGGGCCTTGACGGTCACGTCGTCGAGCGAGATCGGCCGCACGAGCAACGTCGCGTCGAGATGCTTCGGGTCGTCGAGCGGGCCGAGGCGCACCGCCATCCCGTCCGTGGCGGCGGCGAGCGGCGCGAGCTTCGCGTCCTCGTCACGCCGCGGCTCCTGCGCGTGCACATCCACGGCGACAACGTGCACGAGCGTGCCCGCCGGCAGCAGACGGCGCAGCGTGGCGGGTGGCGTGATCTCGAGCCGATTTGCCATGCGCTCGTCCGTGACGAGCACGATCCGCCGCGTGCCCTCGATCCGCTCGAGCCAGGCGGCGGCGTCCGCGAGCGCGATCTCGAAGTTCGAGCCGTTGCGCGGCGCGAGGCTCCGCAGCTCGCGATCGACGCGCGCGGCTGCCTGTGCGGCGGAGGTCCAGCCCGGCAGCAGTGGTCGGGTGCGACGTGCGTACGCGAGCACCTGCACGCGGCTCTCCGGCGCGGCCTTCAGGTACGAGGCGATGAGCTGGCGCTGTGCCTCGCTCTCCTCGGAGGTCATCGAGCGCGATCCATCGACGAGCAGCACCGTCGCGAGGTCGCGCGGAACATCGCCGAGCTCGGAGGCGAGGCCGAGCTCGACGCGCACGATGTGATCCTCGCCGAGCGCCAGCCGGCTCGCGAACGCACCCACGCGATCTCCGGACGGCTTGCGCGCGAGCTCCGGTGCCGCGAAGCCGAACCACGTCGACGGCGTCTCGGGAGCATCGTCCGCCGGATCACACGCGGCGATCAGCGCCTTGTCGGTGGAGGCAGTGCGCCGCAGCGCGAGGTCGGCCACCGTGCGCCACTCCGCCGGCACCTTCACGTACCGCACGTTGCGGTAGAAGCACGTCGGCGCCGCGATCGTGAGGTCGATCGTGACCACGCCGGCGCGCGCGGCTGCGATTCCGATCTCCGCGCGCCCCGTGCTGCCGGTGATCGTGACGGCGTTGGTCTTGTCGCGCCCGGGCGCGGTCTCGGCATCGTCGGAGAGCGCATCGAACTTCGCGCTCGCTTCCTCGGAGGGCATCATCGCCAGCGCATGCGCGATGCCGTTCGAGGTCGCCGAGGCCGAGGTCACCAGCCCCAGCTCCGGGAGCGCGAGGCCGGTCGACGCGGCGGTGTAGCTCGCGGCTGCGACGGGGATCACGTACCGTACCGTGAACACCGCGTTCGAGCCTTCGAGCTTGCCGTGAACGACCGCCGGGGCAGCTTCGTCCTCGGTGGTCCGTCGGCTCCAGGCGCCGGCGGTGCTCGAGACGAGCAATGCGGCGGCCACGAGCTGGATGCGCATGTCGGGTGAGACAGCGCGCCGCCCGATCGGTTCCCGAGATCAGTAGCGTGCGGGGACCGGCCCGGCGCACGGGAAACCTACGGTACCGTGAGCGCATGGACGACTTCGATTCCGGCTTCTTCATGCTCCGCGCGCTCGCCGGTCCCATGATGGCGATCATCTCGATGCTGGTGACGGTCACGGTGTTCGTGCCGATCGTGCTGTACGTGATCGCGCGCTGGCGCTCGAACAAGGATCCCGAGGTCGACCGTCACCTCGGCATCAAGGTGGCCCTCCACTACTTCGCCGTCAGCGCGCTGCACCTCGGCCTCGCCGGGCTCGCGCTGCTGGTGTGGGCGATGATCTCGAGCGCACCTTCCGAGGCGAAGAGCGCCGTGTACCGGATCGCGTTCGGGATGATCGCGCCGGCCGCGCTCGTCCAGGCCGCGCACCTCTCGCTGCTCCGCAAGACGAACGACGCGCAGCTCACGGCCGTGCGCCGGTTGTTCGGCGGCTACAACCTGATCATCACCGGCTTGCTCGGCTTCGTCGCGCTCGTCCTCGCGTTCCAGGCGCTGTTCGCGAAGGGCAGCTCGGGTGAGCTGGGCCGCGTCGCCGGCGCGATGGTCCTCGTCTACGGCACCGCGTGGGCCGTGATCGGCTATCGGTTCGGTCAGTCGGTGCTCGGTGGCGGCGGTGGAACGAGCGCCTCGCCGCCGGTGGTCGCAGACACGAGGCCGGTCGCACCGTCTGCGGCGACGCCGAGTGCGGGTAGTGGGCTGCCGTCGCTCGGTACGGCGTACCCGCCGATCGAGCCGCCGAAGACCTAGCTCCAGGTGCCGTCAGCAGGCCAGACGGCACGTGCTCGACGGTTGTTCACCGGCCACGCTCCGTGCAGACGCGCCGCGCAGCCGTGCATGCTTCGAGCGTCGTCCAGCCCTGGCAGATGATCGCGCCTGCCGTCAGCTCCGTGCATGGGCCTGGCGCTTCGCGGGTGGCCTGGTAGCAGCTCGTTCCGTCGAAGAAGAACGTACCGTACAGATCGCTGCGCTCGATGGGCTCGTTCACGGGGAGCCCGAGCTGGGTGATCCTGCGCGGCGGATCGCACGGATGCCATCGGTCGATGGTGTAGAGCAGACAGCCGAAGGTCGGCCGGGTCTTGCAGTCGGCGGCGATCGCCTCGTGGTTCGCGATCACGTCGGCGGCCTCGCGCTCACCGAGAGTGGCCCGGGCGCTCGAGCCTTGCGCCGGATCGGCGGAGGTCACGCACGCGGCGAGCCACAGCGCGCCGAGGCAGAACAGGGAGGAACAGGTCTTGGTCGTTCGCGTCATGCCTGCACCCTGCTGCCTCGATGCGAACCGGTCGCGCATCCGGCGTGACACCGGTATCAAACGTGTGTGGATGCCGTGTGAACGGGTGCGAGGTGCATCACGATCGCCGTTCCAGGCCCCAGGGCGAGGGCCGCATCGCCACCGTGGGCTTCCGCGACGGCGCGAACGAACGCGAGTCCGAGCCCGGTGCCACCGGCGCGTCCGGAGGCGAAGCGCTGGAATAGCCGACGGCGCAGGACATCGGGGACACCCGGGCCATCGTCTCGCACCGAGAGCCGGTGGTCTCCGACTTCGATCGTCACGCACGAACGGGCGTGGGCGTAGGCATTGTCGAGCAGGTGGCCGAGCGCACGCGTGACCGCGGCGGGCGCGATCTGGGCGCGTGCGTGCGGCCCCGTCACCTCGATCGTGATCGGAGGTGTAGCCGGACGGTCAGCGGCTACCTGGACCGCCAGGGACCGAAGATCGATCTCGGTCCGCGGCTCGTCGCGCAGCCCCGCCTCGGCGCGCGCGATCTCGAGGAGATCGCCGACCGTACGGTCGATCACCCCGACCGCCTTGCGGGCGTGCGCATCGAGCGTGGCGCGCGCCGCCGGCTCGATCTCCCCCGCGTCGAGTGCGAGCTTGATCCGGGCGAGCGGACTCTTGAGCTCGTGCGCAAGATCGGCAGCCGCCTCGGCTTCACGGCGCCGGCGCCCTTCGAGCTCGCCTGCGAGGTGATCGACGGCTCGCGCGACCTCCGCGATCTCCCGCGGCGCGTGCGGGATCGAGATCGCCTGCTGGTCTCCCCGGGCGCGTGCCGTCACCTGGCGATGCAGTGAATCGAGCGGGCGGGTCAACCGGCGGACCAGCCACGCCGCCAGCAACCCGCCGGCAAGCAGGACGCTCCCGCCGAGCAGCAGCAGGCCCTCGCGGGCATCGCCGAGCCGTGAGGCGACGCGAGGCGCGATCCGTTGCGCGAGCACGATGGTGCCGGCGCGAGTGCGCAGCGCAGCCTCACAAACGAGGAGTTGCTCGTCGGCGTAGGTGGCGCAGCCCGCAGACTCTCCAAGCCTCGCGGCGACGAGGACGTGCTCGCGCTGGTGCGCCGGGGCGCGGCCTTGTTCGATCTCCTCGATCAGCCCCGGTCGTTGCAGGCTGAGCGAGCCGTAGCCGAGGTCGCTGCGGACCTCCGGTTGTCGGTCGGTATC
>JBBRED010000221.1:0-14105 GCA_038203335.1 Haliangiales bacterium
GATCGCACGCTTCTATCGCGAGGAGCCGCGCGCACCGCATCGCGTCTCCACGCTCACCCGCGCCGCGCTCGTCTCACTCCAGCGCTACCCGTGGCCCGGCAACGTGCGCGAGCTCCGAAACGTGATCTTCCAGTCGCTCGTCAACAAGCGCGCCGGCGACGACATCCTGCTCTCGGATCTGCCGGAGCACGTGATCCGTGGCAACCCCGCTGACAGCCGCGCCGCTCCGAGCCCGCTTTTCGACCGCTCCGCGATCGCGAAGCTCCTCGACGACGGCCGCATGAATCTGAAGAGCCTGCGCGACGACCTCGAGCGCACCGCGCTCGAGCTCGCGCTCGCCCGCTCCGGCGGCAGCCCATCCCGGATCGCACGCTTGCTCGGCGAGGTCGGCCGCGGCGCATCGCGCGATC
The DNA here is from genome assembly GCA_038203335.1 of Haliangiales bacterium. Classification (GTDB taxonomy): domain Bacteria; phylum Myxococcota_A; class Polyangia; order Haliangiales; family Haliangiaceae; genus JABFXX01. The sequence continues at coordinate 411 of JBBRED010000221.1, forward strand.
CGGCCGGCACGGTACGCGCGATGCTCCGCCGCCACGGCCTCTGAGGTCGCTTGTCCGAAAGGTGTCCGAAAGGGGGTGTCCGAAAGGTGTCCGAAAGGGTGTCCGAAAGGGGACGCTTTCAACTTGGACAACGAGCGACCAGAGATCGCGCACTTCCAGATCGTTGGTTGTCCAAGTTGAAAGCGTCCCCGTTGCCGGACACCTTTGCCGGACACCGTTGCCGGACACTTTGCCGGACACCTTTGCCGGACAGCCAGTCCCGGACGAGCGCGGTTCAGAGCTCGGCGGCGGTGAACGTCAGGACCTGCGCGATGGTCGGCGCGCCGGTCGCGAGCATGACGAGGCGGTCGAACCCGAGAGCGATGCCGGCCGATGGCGGCAGGCCCTCGGCCAGGGCGGCGATCAGCTTGTCGTCGATCGGATAGACGTCGCGACCGCGCTCGCGGCGGATCCGCTGGTCGCTCTCGAAGCGCGTGCGTTGCTCGACCGGATCGGTCAGCTCGCCGAACGCGTTCGCCAGCTCGATGCCGCCGACGTACGCCTCGAAGCGGAGCGCCACGGCAGGATCCGTTGGCTTGCGCTTCGCGAGAGCGGCGAGCGGCGCGGGCCAGTCTTCGAGGATCAGCGGACGCTCGAGCGCGGCGATCGCCGGCTCGACCTTTGCGAGGAACGCGGCGAAGAACGCATCGTCCCAGGCGGTGTCATCCGCGACGCCGATGCCGGCGAACCGGACCTTCGCCACGAGATCGGCCGCGGACTCGTCGCCGACGAGATCGATCGCGGCCCACGTCTTCAGCGCCTCGCGCACGCTCATCCGTGGCCACGGCGGTGTCACATCGATCGTATGCGTGCCGACCTTCACGTGCGAGGTCTGCGACACCGCGCGGACCACCGTGTGCACGAGGGCCTCGGTGTCCTTGATGATCGCATCGAGGTCGGCGTACGCGCGATACCACTCGACCATCGTGAACTCGCTCGCGTGGTGCGGCCCGTTCTCGCCCGCACGGAAGCACTTACAGACCTGGTAGATCCGCTCGAAGCCGCCCGCGAGCAGCCGCTTCATCTGGTACTCGGGCGACGTGATCAGGTAGCCGCCGCCCGCGGAGACGGCGTCGAGGTGGATCTCGAGACCCGGGCTCGGCACGAGCAGCGGGGTCTCGACCTCCACGAACTCGCGCGCCGCGAAGAACGCCCGCAGCGCGGCGAGCGCCTTGGCGCGCGCGTGAAGCGCCTCGATCCGCGGCCGTGGCAGGCGCGCGACCTCGGTGGTCGGCTCGGGGTAGTCACCGGCGTCGAACGCCCGGACCACCGCGAGATCGTCGATCAGATCACCAGCGCGCCAGCCGGGCTGCGCCGCGACGTGGACCTCGCCCTTCTCGCTGCGGATGATCGCGATGCCGCCGTTGACCGCGAGGACGCGGCCACGGGCACTCACTGCTTGTTGACGCGCTCGACGTACTCGTGCGTACGCGTATCGATCTTGATCGTGTCACCGATGCGGATGAACAGCGGGACCATGACCTCGGCGCCGGTCTCGACCGTCGCGGGCTTCTGGACGTTGCCGCTGGTGTCGCCGCGCACGCCCGGCTCCGAGGCGGTGACCTCGAGGAACACGAACGTCGGGAACGTCACGTCGATCGCGCGCTCGTTGAAGAACAGCACCGTGCACGGCAGGTTGTCCTTCATCAGATCGGCGGCCTTGCCGACCATCTCGGCGCTGACCGAGACCTGCTCGTAGTTCGACTGATCCATGAGCACGAGATCGCTCGCCTCCTTGTAGAGGAACTGCATCTCGCGCTGGTCGACGTTCGCCGGCTCCAGCTTCTCGCCCGACCGGATGTTCATCTCCTTCGTCTTGCCGTTGAGGAGGTTCTTGAACACCGTGCGCGTGAACGCTGCGCCCTTGCCCGGCTTCACGAACTGGAACTCGATGACGGTCCAGGGGTTGCCGTCCATCAGTACCTTGAGGCCCTTGCGAATATCGGACGTGTCGTACATGGCCCGGGACGTTTACCCCGCCCCCCGCAAGCCTGTCAAACCCTCACTCTCGACGAGCGGAACCCTCTTGCCGGCACGCCGGCCGTGGGGGATAAGGTCCCTCCCGTGGACTCGACCGCGCACTACCGACACCTCCTGCAGCTCGGCCGGGAGGAGTTCCTCGCGTCGTCCGCGCCCGCGGCGCTCGTGCGCTATCGAGCGGCGAACAGCGACCTCGAGAGCGGCGCCACCACCCTGACGCTCGACCAGGACGAGGGCCAGGAGACGGTCGAGGAGACCCTGCCGCACGGCAAGGAGTTCGCGATCCGCGAGGACGCCGACCTCGAGGTCTATCCCTTGACCAAGAAGCCGGGGGCGTCGTTCCCGGATCGGATCACCATCGGGCGCACGCCGAACAACGACATCGTGATCAACGATCACTCGGTGTCCCGGTTCCACGCGTACGTTCGGCACGACGGCAAGACCTGGATCGTCGCCGACGCGGGGTCCAAGAACGGCAGCTGGCTCGACAGGTCCGGGCTCGAGGCGCGCAAGGAACGCAAGCTGGGTACCCGCTGTGTGCTGCGGATCGGCGATGTCGATCTCCGGTTCCTGCTCGCCTCCGATCTGTTCACCGCACTCGGGGGTTCCTGATGGCCGTCGGTGAGTGGGACGAGCGCCAGCTCTGTCCCGATGGTGGATGCACGGGCCTGATCGGCGCCGATGGCCACTGCAAGGTCTGCAACCGGGTCGCCACGAACTGGGGCAACGAGCGCGACCGCGGCCTGCATGCGAAGAGCACCACGGATGCGCCGGTCGCCGACGACGAGCTCGGCGAGGACGAGGAGTGGGATGACGAGGAGGACGCGAACGACGCTGTCCCGAACGAGGAAGCAGAGAAGCTCGCCGAGCTCGATCCATCGACGCCGTCGCTCATCGGTGCTCCCGCCGAGTGGAGCAAGCGCACGCTGTGCTCCGATGGTGCGTGCATCGGGGTGATCGGTACCGACGGACGGTGCAAGACCTGCGGCAAGCCGGCGAAGGGCACGACGGAGCCGCTCGCGAGCGCCATCCGGGTGCCGGTCGCCCCCGACGACGATGCGGGAGACGACGACGACAGCGACGAGGATGAGGACGAGGACGACGAGGACGGCGACGACGAGGACGACGATGACGACGAGGACAGCGACGAGGCCGCGCCGAGCGCCGCCGATGCCGAGCTGCTCGCCGCCGCGACCGACATGGCCGCCGGGCTTCCGACGGAAGAAGACTTCAATCGCAAGCTGTGTCCCGACGGTGCCTGCGTCGGCGTCATCGGCGCGGACGGCCGCTGCAAGGTGTGCGGCAAGGAGCCGGCATGACGACGCGCGCGCTGGTCGTCGGCGCCGGCGGACTCGGCGGACCGATCTCGTTCGCCCTGGGGGCCGCGAAGCTCGACCTGACGATCGTCGACCACGATCTCGTCGACGTCTCGAACCTGCATCGCCAGATCCAGTTCACCGCGGCCGACATCGGGCAGCCGAAGGCCACGCGCCTGGCCGGATCCGTGGTCGCCCGCGGCGGCAGCGCGCGCGGCGTGGTCGCGAAGTGGTTGATCGCCACCGCCGACGATCTCGGCGCGGACTGCGACCTGATCGTCGACGCGAGCGATGATCCCGAGACCAAGTTTGCGGTCGCCGACTGGGCGGTGGCGAATGGCCGCACCTACGTGATCGCATCGGCGCTGCGCTACGGCGGCAACGTCTTCGGTGGAGCGCCGGGCGTCGCCTGCTATCGCTGCCTGTTCGAGGGGCCGGTCGACGCGCCGACCTGCGCCGACGCGGGCGTGCTCGGACCGGTGGTCGGCGCGATCGGCGGCGTGGGCGCGGCGATCGCGCTCGGTCTGGTCGCGAACGATCGGACCTACGCGGGTGCGCTGCTCGCGTTCGATGATCTCCGCACGCTGCCGGAGCCGCGCGTCGTGCGGTTCGCGCCGCGTGCGGACTGCCCGGCGTGCAAGCGCGCGCCGATCTCACCCCTGGCCGCGCAACCCGTGCGCGTAGCGGAGAATTCCTGATGGCGAGCATTCGAGTCCCCAGCGCGCTGCGGTCGTTCACTGGCGGCGCATCCGATGTCGAGATCACGGCGACCACGGTGCGCGAGGCGCTCACCGAGCTCGACAAGAAGCACCCGGGCATCGCCGCGAAGGTGCTCGACAAGGGCGCCGTGAAGCCGTTCATCCGCATCTTCGTCGGCAGCGACGATATCGGCGACCTCGGCGGCCTCGATGCGAAGGTCACCGACCGTGACGAGATCTCGATCGTACCCGCGATCGCCGGAGGCGCCGGTGCGTGACGAGCAGGTCCGCCGCTACGCGCGGCACATCTTGCTGCCCGACGTGGGCGGCCTCGGCCAGACCGCGCTGATGGTCTCGGCGGCGCACCTCGAGCTGCGCGAGTCCGAACCGACGGCCGAGCTGGTCGCTGCGGCCTACCTCGCCGCCGGCGGCGTCGGCACGCTCGCGATCACGGGCGCCGCGGATGCGCAGCTCGCGATCATCTCGAGCCACGGTCCCGACACCAAGGTCGTGACCTCCACCATCGGCCGCCCCGTCGCGCTCGCGCCGAAGCCGCCGTGGTGGCCCGCGGCCGACAACGACGAGCGCGCGCTCGCGTTCTGGCGTGGCAGCATCGCCGCCGTCCGCTGGATGGCCGACGTCGCGAACCGGTGATCGCGATCCCCGACCACCTGCGGCCGCAGCTCTATGCGCACGCGATCGCCGCGTTCCCCGACGAGGCCTGCGGCTATCTGACCGGCCCGCGCGATGGCGACCACGTCGACGCCGCCATCGCCTGCCGCAATGCGCAGACCGACGGAGACCACCCGATCGTACCCGAGCGCGGCGCGGACACGGGCTTCGTGATCGCCGGCGCCGAGCTGCTCGCGTTCGCCCGCACGTTCGACTCGCCGGCCCCTGCCCGGATCGTCTACCACTCGCACACCAACGGACGCGCGTACCTGTCCGAGGTCGATCGCCAGATGGCCGTCGGCTCCGGCTATCCGACCGAGCACCTCGTGATCGGCGTGACCGCCGTGGGCGTCACCGAGGTCGCGCAGTTCGACCGCGAGCTCGTCGAGATCGCGCGCTGGGAGCCGTGACGTGAGGCTCGGCATCGTGCTCGCGACGAGGGCGGACCTCGCGACCGCTGCGGGGCTCGCGCACGCCGCGAGGCGGGCGCGGCACGAAGTGGTCATGTTCGTCATGGATGCGGGGGTGGTGGCGCTGTCCGGAGCGCCGGACGTCGCTTCGCGGCTGCTCGAGGACGACGGCGAGATAACGGCGTGCTCGAACTCGGCGGTCGGGCTCGAGCGGGTCGAGGGGATCGAGCGGGGGAGCCAGGACGACCATGCCGCGGTGCTCGGGACCAGTGACCGGGTGGTCGCGCTGACATGATCCTCGTCGTGTGCAAGACGCGCGATCCACACCGGCAGGCCGAGGCGCTGCGCGCCGCTCTCGGGGTCACGCTGCGCGGCGGGCGCGTCGAGGTGGTGGTCGAGGAGCCGCTGCTCACGCCGCTCGCGCAGCGCGCCGCGGAGACGCTGCGCTCGTTCGGGCATGTCGTGGGCGCGCAGCTCGCCGAGGCCCTGCCACGCGCCACGGTGGTCGAGGTGTGGACGTGAGGACCGTGCTGCATCTGGTGCGCCCCGGCGCCACCCCGGAGCTGGTGGCCGAGCGGGACTGGGTGGTGTATCTGAAGGAGTCGGTGCTCGCGCCCTCGGCGCATCCGGCCCCGCTTCCGCCGGGACCCGTCAGCCATGACCAGCTCGTCGCCCTCAGCTTCGCCGCCGACCTCGTGGTCACCTGGTGACGCGCTCGATCTCCGCGGTGAGGTCTGCCCGTTCACGTTCGTGCGGACCAAGCTCGCGCTCGAGGCGGTCGCGATCGGCGACACGCTCCGCGTGATCACGGACCACGAGCCCGCGGCGCGCAATATCCCGCGCAGCGCCACGGAGTGGGGCCAGGAGGTGATCGGCGTCAGCGTCCTCCCCGACGGGACGTGGGCGATCGACCTCCGCAGGCGAGTGCGCTAGGTTGTTCCCGATGTCCAAGCTCGAGACCCTCCGCACCACGCTGGCCGGCTACGGGCAGGTCGTGGTCGCGTTTTCGGGCGGCGTCGACTCGGCGTTTCTCTTGAAGGTCGCCGCCGACGTGCTCGGCGAGCGCTGCCACGCCGTGACCGCGGTATCGCAGACCATGGCGCGCTCGGAGATCGAGGATGCGATCGCGCTCGCGCAGGAGCTCGGCCTCGGCGATCGCCACCGCGTGATCGAATCGCACGAGCTCGAGGTGCCCGGCTTCGCCGACAACCCCACGCACCGGTGCGCACTGTGCAAGACCGAGCTGATGGACATCGCTGCGCCGATCGCATCGGAGCTGTCCGCAGCGGTCGCCCTCGGTACCAACCTCGACGATCTCGGCGACGTGCGCCCGGGCATCGCCGCCGCGCGCGGCCGCGGTGCGCGCATGCCGCTGGTCGAGGCGCAGCTCTCGAAGGCCGAGGTCCGCACGCTCTCGAAGGAGCTCGGTCTCCGCACGTGGGACAAGCCGCAGCTCGCGTGCCTGTCGTCGCGGTTCCCGTACGGCACGCAGATCACGCCGGAGCGCCTGCGCCGCGTCGACGAGTTCGAGGATGGCCTCCGCGCGCTCGGCTTCCGCCAGCTCCGCGTGCGGTTCCACGATGTGATCGCACGCCTCGAGATCGAGACCTCGGAGCTGCCGCGGATGGTGGTGCCCGGCGTGCGCGAGGAGATCGTCGCGCTCGGCAAGCGGCTCGGCTTCGCATACGTCGCGCTCGATCTCGCCGGCTTTCGCTCGGGCTCGCTCAACGAGGTGCTCCCCGCCGAGACCCTGATCCAGCTGCGCGGACGACCGTCGTGACCCGGGCCGCGGCCCTCGCGATCCTCCTCGCGGCGACCGCGGCGCAGGCCGACGACGGCGTGGTCAAGAAGGACAAGGAGCGCGCCGCGAAGTCCACGAAGCACGGTCCCTCACCGGCTCCGGGCGTGAAGCCGGCGAAGCTCGTGAACCTCTACAACCAGTGGACGCACGAGTGGCTCGCGTTCGAGCCCGAGCGGCCGCCGGCCGGCGCCACCGTGGACCGGTTCCTCCGCGATCACTTCACGAACAAGCCCTCCGCGATGGAGCCGCGTCTCCTCGGCATCGTCGCCGCCGCTGCGAAGAGCTTCCGCAGCGACACGGCGATCGTCGTGTCCGCGTTTCGCCACCCCAAGTACAACCTGATCCTCCGCAAGAAGGGCCACCAGGTCGCGCGCGACAGCCAGCACACGCACGGCGACGCCATCGACTTCTACATCCCCAACATCCCCACGCTCACGCTTCACGCCTGGGCCAAGCAGCAGGCGATCGGCGGCGTCGGGCTGTACCTCGAGAGCGGCTTCGTCCACATGGACACCGGCCGCGTTCGGTACTGGTCGGGGGAATGACCGACGAGGGCGACGGCCCGGTCAGCCAGACGGGCCCGACGGTCCCGCCCGCGAGCGCGACCGACGAGACCGTCGCCGCACCGATCACCGGCGGACCGCGCGACACGGTGAACGAGGACACCATCGTGCCGATTCCGGACCTCGCTCGGCTCGCCGCTGGGGCGCTGCCGTCGTCGCGTGCCAGCGGCGTGCGGTCGAAGAGCGACAGTCAGGCCCGCAGCGTGGGCGAGGAGATGCAGGCCGCGACGATCGAGCAGTTCGGATCCGTCGGCCACGATCGATTCGAGGTTCTCGACGAGCTCGCGCGCGGCGGACTGGGCCGCGTGTTCCGCGCGCGCGATCCGCGCACGAACCGGATCGTCGCGATCAAAGAGGTGCTGCGCCCGCACCCCGACATCATCGTGAGGTTCGCGCGCGAGGCGCTGGTCACGGCCAACCTCCAGCACCCGGCGATCGTCCCGGTCTACGAGGTCGGCCGCTGGACCTCCGGGGAGCCGTTCTACGCGATGAAGCTCGTGCAGGGCCGCACGCTCGACGACCTGATCACCGAGGCGAAGACCCTCGACGCGCGCATGGTCCTGGTCCCGCACCTGATCCACGTCGCCGATGCACTCGCGTACGCTCACAGCGAGCGCGTCATCCACCGCGATCTCAAGCCGGCGAACGTGCTCGTCGGCGCGTACGGCGAGACCGTCGTGATCGACTGGGGCCTCGCGAAGAACCTCGCGACGGGAGAGGAGATCGACGCCCTGCCGAACGCGACCACGATCCCGCCAGACAACGCGCAGACCATGATCGGCTCGGTCGTCGGCACGCCAGCGTACATGCCGCCGGAGCAAGCGATCGGCGAGAAGGTCGACGAGCATGCCGATGTCTACGCGATCGGCGCGATCCTCTACCACGTGCTCACCGGCGTGCGGCCGTACCGCGCGGCGCGCACGATGGACGAGCTGCTTCGCATGGTCTCGACCGAGCCTCCGGAGCCGATCACCGAGCTGGTCGAGGACGCACCGCCCGAGCTGATCGCGATCGTCGAGAAGGCGATGGCCCGGCGCCCCGAAGATCGCTACGCCACGGCGCAGGGCCTCGCGCTCGATCTCCGCGCGTTCCAGGCCGGCAAGCTGGTCGCCGCACATCGCTACACCGCGCGGCAGCTCGTGCGTCGCTGGATCTCCCGGCACAAGGGCATGGTGCTGACCGCCGTGGTCGCGCTGGGCGTGCTGATCGCGATCGGCGCGGTCGGCGTATGGCGGATCGCGAAGGAGCGCGATGTGGCCCGCAGCGAGCGCGCCGAGGCGCAGCGCCAGCGCGCGATCGCCGTCCAGCGCGTCGCCGATAGCCTCGAGGAGCTCGGGCGCCAGGCGCTGATCGCGAAGACGCCCGACAAGGCGCTGCCGCTCCTCGACGGCGCGGCCGCAGCGCGCACTGGTACGTCGCCCACGCTCGACATCCTGGTCAACATCGCGCGTGCTGCGTACACCGGCCTCGTCGGCATCGCGCCTCGCCACGAGCGCGGCACCACCGGCGCCGGGCTCGCGCACGGCGGCTCGTGGGTGATCTCGACGAGCACCGACGGCGAGCTCCGCGCGTGGGACCTCGCGGCGAACAAGGCGGTGTGGCAGCTCCACGCGGCGCGGCTGATGGCGCTGTCACCCGACGACACCACCGTGCTCGGCGTCGACGACACGGGCCGGCTCGCGGTGATCGGCGTGGCGGACGGCAAGCTCCTCCACGAGTGGCGGCCCGATGGCGCAGCATCCACGGATATCTCCGGCGTGCTCGCGTGGTCGCCCGACGGCGGACACTTCGCCGCCGCCACCGAGGGCGGGCGCGTGTTCCTCGGCGCGCCCACCTCCTCGACGCTCGCGTCCCTCGATCCGCACGAGGGCACGGTGTGGGCGGTGGCGTTCTCCCCGGACGGCGGCCGCTTCGCCACCGCAGGCAAGGACGGCATCACGATGATCCGCGATGCCGCGACGGGCGCCACGATCGCCCGCCTCGCCGATGGCGCCACCGAGATCGCGAGCATCACGTGGCTCGATGCCTCCCGCCTGATCACCGGTGACGATCAGGGTCGCGCCCGCGTCTGGGATCTCCCGAGCAAGAAGATCGTCCGCACGATCACGCAGAAGGGCGCGATCTACGGCGTGCTCGCCGCACCGCGGTGGATCGTCACGTTCGGCGACTCCACCGACGCCACCGTATTCGATCTCGAGACCGGCGCCGTGCGCGCCACGCTCTCGGGCCACTCGATCGGCGTCGACATCGCCGCGATCGTCGGCGCCTACGTGGTCACCACCGACGAGACCGGCAACGTGTTCGTCTGGGATCCGCAGACCGGCGAGCGACTGCAATCGATCCCGAGCGAGGGCACGATCTCCGGCGTCACGCCGCTCGGCGATCGCATGGTGATCTACGGCACCGGGCGCACGCGTGCGTGGCGGGTCGCACCCGACCGCAGCGTGCAGCGCGCCCAGGGCCACACCGCGCGCGTCCGCGATCTCGGGTGGTCACCCGATAGTCGCGTGGTGTGGTCCGCCTCGCACGACGGCACGGCGCGCGGCTTCGAGCTCTCCACCGGCAAGACCACCGTACTCGGCGCCGCGAGTGAGTTCTCCGAGCCCACGGTCAGTGCGCTGCCTCCAGCGGGCACGCCTCCACCTCCGATCAACCCGCACGGCCTGCGCTCGCTCCGCGTGTCGCCCGATGGCACCCGCGTCGCGACCGCGGCCGAGCACGGTGCGCTGGTGATCTGGGATACCGCCGATCCCACGCACTCGATGAGCCTGGTCGGGCACACCGGCCGCGTTCGCCGGGTCGTGTTCTCGCCGGATCAGCGCACCGCGTACTCGGTCGGCGATCACACGCTGCGCGCGTGGGATCTGACCACCGGCCGGCAGCGCGGGGTAGCCGACCTCGGTGGCTCCGGCTGGGACGTCGCGCTGGTCGGCGGCCTGGTCGCGACCCAGGACGAGGCCACCCCGAACAAGGTCGCGCTGTGGTCCGCCGCCGACCTTCACCCGATCGCAGCGCCGGGGCTGACCACGCGGTTCTACGAGCTGTTCAGCGCGAACGACCATCTGCTCGTCGCGAACAACGCCGAGGTCGATGTGATCGACGCCACCGGCAAGCCCACCGCCCAGGTCGGCTTCGCGCCGGGGAACTCGGCCTCGATCTCCGGGAGCGTGGTGGCGGTCTCGGGCGTCGCGGGCGACATCGGGCTCTACGAGTGGCCGAGCCTGCACGCGATCCGCAGCTGGCAGACCGGTGCGTTCATCACAGCCACGCGGTTCCGACCCGACGGCGCGATCCTCGCCACCATCGGTGACAAGCGGCTGCGGCTCTGGGATCCGCGCGCCGGCCGCATGCTCGCCGAGCTCGAGCTCCCCGCCCTGCTCTCGCAGCTCGCGTGGTCGCCCGACGGCACGCACCTCGCGGTCGCCGGCGGCGCGGGCACGGTCTGGATCTGGAACCTGACGCCCGCGGATCCGAGCTCGCTCTCGGCGTACATCACCTGTGCCTCCCCATGGCAGCTCGCCGACACGGTGATCGTCGCGGCGCCGTTCGATCCCGCGAGCTGCGCCGTCCTCGCCCGCTGATTGCTATGCTGGGCGCATGTCGACCTGGGCCTGGATCGGCATCGGCGTGCTCGCGTTCCTCCTCGTCGTCACGATCCACGACCTGACGCAGAAGAAGCACGCGATCCTGCGGAACTTCCCGATCGTCGGCCACGTCCGCTACTGGCTCGAGGCGATCGGGCCCGAGCTGCGCCAGTACATCGTCACGCAGAACGACGAGGAACGACCGTTCTCGCGGGACCAGCGGCGCTGGGTCTACTCCTCGGCGAAGAAGGAGAACAACTACTTCGGGTTCGGCACCGACAACGATATCGAACGCCCGGGCTACATCCTGATCCGCCACAGCGCGTTCCCCATCCACACCCCCCACGCGGGCGAGCCTGGCTACGACGACTCCGCTACCTTGCCGTGCGTTCGCATCCTCGGCGGCGTGCGGGGCCGCAAGCACGCGTTTCGCCCCTCCTCGATCGTCAACACCTCGGCGATGAGCTACGGCTCGCTGTCGCCCGCGGCGGTCGAGGCGATCAACCGCGGCGTCGGACTCGCGGGCGCGCTGCAGAACACCGGCGAAGGCGGCATCTCCGACTACCACCGCAAGGGCGGCGAGATCATCTGGCAGATCGGAACGGGCTATTTCGGCTGCCGGGATGATCAAGGCCGGTTCTCGATGGAGAAGATGCTCGAGAGCGTCGCGTCGGCGAAGGTCAAGGCGATCGAGATCAAGCTCTCCCAGGGCGCGAAGCCGGGGCTCGGCGGCGTGCTGCCCGCGGCGAAGATCACCCCGGAGATCGCGCGCATCCGCGGCATCGCGATGGGCAAGGACTGCATCAGCCCGGCGAACCACACCGCGTTCTCCGATGTGTCGAGCATGCTCGACTTCATCGAGCGCCTCGCCGACGCCACCGGCCTCCCCGTCGGGATCAAGTCTGCGGTCGGGGACCTCGGGTTCTGGCGCGACCTCGCGAAGCAGATCGGCAGCACCGGTCGGGCGCCCGACTTCGTCACCATCGACGGCGGCGAAGGTGGTACCGGCGCCGCACCGCTCGTGTTCACCGATCACGTGGCGCTGCCGTTCAAGCTCGGCTTCACGCAGGTCTATCGCGAGTTCTGCGAGGCGGCCGCGCAGCACCAGGTGGTCTTCATCGGGTCCGGCAAGCTCGGCTTCCCCGAGAGCGGCCTGCTCGCGCTCGCGCTCGGTTGCGACATGATCAACGTCGCGCGCGAGGCGATGATGGCGATCGGCTGCATCCAGGCGCAGCGCTGCCACACCGGCCACTGCCCTACCGGTGTCGCCACGCAGAACCGCTGGCTGATGCGCGGCCTCGATCCCACGCTGAAGTCCGCGCGGCTGGCGAACTATCTGGCCACGCTCCGCAGTGACCTGCTGCACCTCGCGCACGCGACCGGCCACGCCCACCCCTCGCTCGTCCCGCTCGACGCGATCGACCTCGTCGACAGCAACACGCACACGCGCTCCGCCCGGGAGGCCTTTGGTTATCAGCCCGGCTGGGGCTTGCCCATGCCCGCCGAGCTCGCGGCCATGCGCGCCTGACGTTTCCGCGTTGCAGACCGCCGCGATCCGGTGTCTAACACCGCCCCTATGGCTGGCAGCGACATCCTCGTCTGGCTCGACATGGAGATGTCCGGTCTCGATCCCGCGAAGGAGCGGATCATCGAGATGGCGACGATCCTCACCGACGGTCAGCTCACCGAGATCGCGGTCGGTCCCGACCTCGTGATCCATCAGTCCGACGAGGTCATCGCGGCCATGGACGACTGGAACAAGAAGCACCACGGTGGGTCCGGCCTGATCGATCGCGTGCGCGCATCGACGGTGACCGATGCCGAGGCCGAGGCGGCGACGCTCGAGTTCATCAAGCAGCACGTCGGCGCGAAGGATCGCCCGGTGCTCGCCGGGAACTCGATCCACCAGGACCGCCGGTTCGTGCGCCGCTACATGCCCGCGCTCGACGCCAAGCTGCACTACCGGATGGTCGACGTGTCGACGATCAAGGAGCTCGCGCGCCGCTGGTTCCCGCAGATCGCGTCGAAGCAGCCGCAGAAGAACGAGACCCACCGGGCGCTCGATGACATCCGGGAGTCGATCGACGAGCTGCGGTTCTACCGCGCCAACGTGTTCGCGCAGCCCCCGGTCCCGGCGCCCGCACCGGCCCCGCAGCCCCTGCCGCCGGCTAGTCGAGCCGCCACCCCGCGCTAACCCCGCGGGTGCATGGGCGATCGGCAGCCCGGATCCGGGCATGTCGGTTGCTCTATGGGTGGCATGCGCACCACCGCCGTCTTCGCCGCCACCGCCCTGACCGCCTCGCTGTTCGGCGCCTGCGCCGATTCGCCCGCGGGCGAGGACCCGGAAGACAGCGTGTTCGTCGATGACTCGAAGGCGGATGACTTCTTCTCCACCTCGGCCATCGAGTACCTCCTCGAGGGCAAGTCCACGGTGGTGCTCGACGCCAGCTTCGCGACCAAGACGGTCGCCGAGCGCGACGCCGCCGCGAAGAAGCTCGTCGGGCTCAAGCAGATCGCGATCGCCTGGTTCGTCACCCAGTACTTCGTCGACAAGGAGGAGGACGAGGCGAACCACGAGTTCGGCGGCTTCGGCGGCATGGCGAAGGGGGGCGCATTTCAGGACCTCGCGATC
>JBBRED010000222.1:0-14098 GCA_038203335.1 Haliangiales bacterium
CCTGGCGGCAGCGACAAGGTCGGCGCCGTCGCGACCGGCCCGAGCGATCCGGGACCGGGCGCGGCCGTGCCCGCGGTCGACAAGACCGTGCCCGCCGCGAAGACGGAGCCCGCGGCCGCGACCACCGCGCCGGCGGCGAACGACCTTGCGAAGCCGGAAGCCGCGAAGCAGGAGCTAGCGACCAGCGAGGCCGCGAAGAGGGAGGCCGCGAATCAGGAGCTCGCGCAGAAGCAGGCCGCGAAGCAAGAGCTGGCGACCAGCAACGCCGCGAAGAAGGAAGCCGCGAAGCAGGAGCTCGCGCAGAAGCAGGCCGCGAAGGCGGAGCTCGCGAAGGCCGAGGCGTCGAAGAAGGAAGCCGCGAAGCAGGAGCTCGCGCAGAAGCAGGCTGCAAAGGCGGAGCTGGCGAGGGCCGACGCCGCGAAGAAGGCGGAGCTCGCGAGGACCGCGAAGAAGCCCGAGCCGACCCGGGTCGCGACCACGAAGCCCGAGCCGGCCAAGACCATCACGCCGGCGGTGCCGACCCTGACCCCCGCGGAGGTGGTCATCACGCCCGTGAAGACCGAGCCGGCGAAGGTCGCCGCCATGGTCCCGCCGCCGGTGGTCGCCCCGACGGCGCTGCCGCCGCCGACCATCGAGCCGCAGATCGCCCACTTGTCGGGCGCGAGCGTCGAGGGTGTTGCCTCGCAGTCCCGCAAGGCGCTCTCGAAGTGCGAAGGCGCCGAGGAGCTACACGGCGACATCACCGTCCGCTTCGAGATCAACGCCGCGGGCCGCGTCATCAAGAGTCAGGTCGCATCGACGGTGAAGAACCCGAAGGTCTCGGGCTGCATCCTCCGCGTGATCCAGGGCTGGCAGTTTCCGAAGCCTCCGGCGACCGGCGCCGAGGGCACCTACTCGATGTCGTATCAGTAATCCGTCCGCCGCCGACAGCGGCGTAGGGTCAGGCCGGCAAGTACCTAGAAGTCGCCGCTCATGCTGACCGACGCGCCGCCGGACTCCGGCTGCACGCTGAAGTCCGAGTGGCGCTGGTGGCGCAGCCACAGGCTCAGCGAGAGCCCGGTCGAGGCCGCCGCCGCCGACAGCGTGATCAGCGACCAGCGCGCATAGCGATCGCGGCCCTTCGCGTCGCTGATGATCTGGTCGCGCGATACTGGGGCGGATGACAGCAGCGAGTACTTCGCCATCCGCGTCGCGTACCGGTCGAACCTGACGCAGCTGATCACGGTCGCGGTCCACAGCCCGACGGTGAGCGCCGTGCTCGCGATCTGCGGGATGTACGACGCACGCGTGAGATGAAGCGGCGGCTCCTCCGTGACGTACTCGGGCGGTTCGGGCGGAACCGGCTGCGTGCCGTCGAGCCACGGCAGGTGCGGCACCTTGGTGATGTTCGGCCGCGAGCAATCGCGATAGGCGGTGTACTTGAGGTCGAGGTTGAGCGGCCCCGAGCCGGCGCACGGAACGTTGCTGAGGCCGGCATTGCCCGTGAATTGCGTGTTGACGCCGCTGTAGTCACCGGCGGTCTCGAGCTGCCCGCGGAAGCCGCCGCGGAACGGATCGATCGCGTAGGACTCGGTCGGCATCCGCTTCGTGCTGCCCTGATGGATCATCAGCCACGCGTACGACGGCCACTCCATCGCCCAGAAGATCGAGGCGCGCATCGGCTTGTTGTTCTCGTCGAGAGCCGGCTCGAACTTCAGCTTCATGGCCTCCTGGACGGCGATGTTGTCGAGATCGAAGCCGGGGCGCTTCACGAGCTTCACCCGGCGAACGGTCCCCGTCTCATCGATGTCGAGGACCAGCCACGCCTTCGCCCACGCGTCGCGCTCCATGGCCTCGTCGCTGTACGGCGGCGTCACGCGCGGCGCATCGGCGGGGAGCTTGGGCGGCACGGTGGGCGGCTTGGAGTCCACGATGCGGATGATCTCGCCATCCGAGACCTCGAGCTCGAAGTCGAGGCGCAGCGTGGTGCCGTCCTTGATCGAGCCGCGCCGGAAGGTGTGGAACTCGCCCGCACCGACCACCACCGACAGGGTCCGGTTGCCGTCGACGACGACCTTGTAGTCACCGTTCTTGTCCGTGGTCACGATCTGGTGATCGTCCTTCGACAAGATGTGGACGCGGACGTTCGGGACCGGGCTGCCGAGCAGGTCGGTCACCTTGCCGACCAGAACGGACTCCGCCGCCGCTGTTCCTTCGAACACAGCGAGCAGGATCACGAGGACCGCCAGGGCTGCCGTGCGCATGCCTGACGCTACCACCATCAGGGGCGGATACGTCCGGCCAGTTCAGCCGGGGACCCGAGCCGCCGTGCGGGATCCTTGTGCAGGGCGGCCTGGACGATCGCGTCGAGCGCCGGGTCCGGCAGCGACGGTGCTGGGATCTCGACCACGGCAGCCATCGACAGCCACGGCGGTCCGCGATGGAACAGCCGCGTACCGGCCGCCAGCTCCCACAGCACCACGCCGAGGGCGAACACGTCCGTGCGCTCGGTCCACGCCTCGCCGCGCACCTGCTCGGGCGCCATGTACGCGTGCGTCCCGCGCACCGAGCCGGCCTCGCCGATCGCGCGCGCGATACCGAGGTCGATCAGCGTCACGTGATCGGCGTCATCGACGATCAGGTTCGCCGGGTTGATGTCGCCGTGGACCCAGCCGTTCAGGTGCAGGTGCGACGCCGCGCGGCAGGCGGCAACGACGATCGAGATCGTGCGCGCGCGCGGCAGGATCGCGTGCGGCGGCGAGGTATCGGTCCGGGTGGCGGGCGGCGCGATGATCCGTCGCAGGTCCTCGCCGGTGGCGAGCTCCATGGCCACGTAGGGCCGGCCGTCGACCTCGCCCGCCTCGCTCGCGTGAACGACGTTGGGGTGACGGGGAAGGGTGGTGGCGAGCCGCTGTTCGAGCGTGAACTGGGCCAGGCCCTCCTCGTTGCGCGCGAGGTGGGTGTGGAGCCGCTTCAGCGCGACGATGTCCTCGCCCGGGCGACGCGCACGCCAGATCTCACCGAGGCCACCGACGGCGATCAGCGAGTCGAGTTGCCACACCCCGAACGACTCCATTCGTCCTCAGGGTAGCGTGACCGGATGCTAGAGTCTCCGGCGCAATGGACCTGAGCTATTCGGAAGAACAGAACGCCCTCGCCACCACGGCTCGCGAGTTCACGCGCAAGGAGATCATCCCGCGCGCCGCGCACTTCGACGAGACCGGCGAGTTTCCGACGGAGATCCTGAAGAAGGCCTGGGAGACCGGCCTGATGAACATCGAGATCCCCGACGCGTACGGCGGTCTCGGCGGCACCTGCCTCGACAACTGCCTGGTCCAGGAGGAGGTGTCGTTCGGCTGCTCGGGCATCAACACCTCGATGGCCGCCAACTCACTCGGCGCCACGCCGCTGCTCGTCGCGGGCACCGACGAGCAGAAGAAGGAGTACCTGGGCCGGCTGACCGGCGAGTTCACCTTCTGCGCCTACTGCTGCTCCGAGCCGGATGCCGGCAGCGATGTCGCCGGCATGCGCACGCGCGTGACCAAGCACGGCAACGACTACGTGCTGAACGGGCAGAAGCGCTGGATCACGAACGGCGGCGTGGCCGGCTTCTACACCGTGTTCGCGACGTTCGATCCCGCGATGAAGCACAAGGGCATCGCCTGCTTCGTCGTCGATGCGAACACCCCGGGCGTCAAGCCGGGGCGCAAGGAGCACAAGATGGGGCAGCGCGCCTCGAACACCACCGACGTGATCTTCGAGGACTGCAAGATCCCCGCGAGCGCGCTGGTCGGACCCGAGGACGGCGGTTTCAAGGTCGCGATGAAGACGTTCGACCGGAGCCGTCCGTGGATCGCCGCGACGGCCGCGGGTGTGATCCGCCGCTCGCTCGAGGAGAGCCGCGCGTACGCGCTCGAGCGCAAGACGTTCGGCGTGCCGATCGCGCAGCACCAGGCGATCCAGTTCATGCTCGCCGAGATGGCGATCTCGTACGAGGCCACGCGCCTGCTCACGCACAAGGCGGCGTGGCAGGTCGACAAGGGCGACCTCTCGGCGATCACCAGCGCCTATGCGAAGGCGTACGGCGCCGACGCCGCGATGCGCGCGTCGACCGACGCGGTCCAGATCTTCGGCGGCTACGGGTACACGAAGGAATACCCGGTCGAGAAGCTGATGCGCGATGCGAAGCTCCTCCAGATCTACGAGGGCACCTCGCAGATCCAGCGCGTCGTCATCGCCCGCAACGTTCTCGGCGGCAAGTAGTCCCGCTGGCGGATCAGAATGCCGACCTGCAAGGGCTGTAACAACGACGTCGACAAGCTCCTCTCCGTGAAGGTCGCCGGCAAGGCGAAGAAGCTGTGCGAGGACTGCGCGGATCGCGTGCGCGAGGAGGGTGAGCTCGCCGAGGCGAGCGAGGGCGTGATGCAGGGGATGATGGGCTTCAAGGGCCGGCGCTAGGCACTCCGGACCGTCCGGTGCGCCTGTCATAGGGGCCTGGCAGGCTGCCCGACGTGCTGCCCGATCTGCTCGAGACCCCCGCCGCGGAACCATTCCTCGATCGCCCCGCGGGTCGCAACCCGCTCGCCGATGGCTCCGGGCCGACGAACCAGCGCGCGGCGGCGCCCGAGGTGTTCGGCAACATCTTCATCGGCATCGCCGGGATGATCGGCGCGGGTAAGTCCACGCTCGCGAAGGCGCTGGGCGAGCACCTCGGCATCGACACCTATTACGAGCCGGTCGCCGACAACGAGTACCTCGCGGACTTCTACCGGGACACGGCGCGCTACTCGTTCGCGATGCAGGTGTACCTGCTGATCCGGCGGTTCCAGCAGCACCAGGAGATCATCTGGCGCGGCCGGTCGGCGGTGCAGGACCGCACGATCTACGAGGACTCGATCTTCGCGAAGATGCTCGCGAAGACCGGCCTCATGGACGACCGCGACTACAAGACGTACGTGCAGCTGTTCCGCAACATGAGCAACTTCATGTGCAAGCCGAGCGTGATCGTCTACCTCGACGTGTCTCCCGAGGCGAGCGCCGAGCGGATCCGCATGCGCAGCCGCGGCGTAGAATCGAAGATCGAGCTCGGATACCTGCAGGCGCTCCACGATGGCTACGAGGAGTTCGTGCAGAGCATCTCGAAGGTCATCCCGGTGATCCGGATCGACTACGAGCGGTTCCAGACCGCCGAGGAGATGGCCGAGGTGATCAAGCGCGAGTATCTCGATGCCTCGTTCCTGCGCCGGGTCGCCACGTTCGATCCGACTAGGTAGGGCTGCCCGGAAATTCGGGCAGTTCTCGTCGAGACCTTGCTCGGCAGCCTCTAGGTAGCGCGGAGCAGCGCCCGCAGCGCGCGTGCTTCCGCGGCGTCGGTGATCTGCGCGAGCGCGACGTTCAGGACGGTGACCCCGTGGGCCACGATCGCGTCGAGTGCGTCCGTGGCCCCCGGCCGACCGGCGGCGAGCGCGTCGGCGACGTGCCGGAGACCCGGATGGGTACCGGAGATCTGGAGGCAGCCGTCGTCGAACACCATCGGCGCGTCGCCATCGACGATCGTCGCGTCGTGCGGGTCGAGGCCGAGCTGTGCGAGCCGCTGGCAGATGGCATCGACCAGGTGCTGTGACGGGTGACGCGGTTCGGGCGACCGACGGATCGCCGCCGCGGTGGGCGCTGTGCGCGGTTGCCTGATCCGCGAGCGCACGCGGGCGATCACCACGCGCGACAGCGGGCTGCCGTCGTCGACGATGCCGGGCGTGTCGTCGCCCGGCTGCACGACGGTCACGCGATCGGTGCTCGCGAACAGGACGACGAGCTCGGCGGCGGAGAGCGGGGCGGGACAAAAGCAGTCGAACGAGATCGATCCGGCGTCCGCGACCGTGATCCGACCGAGCGAGAGCGCATGGGCCGCGTGGGCCGTCATCAGTGCCGGCTCGCGCTTCGGGCGCCGGAGCATCGTGCGGACGAGGATGCCGTGGGTCTCCTCGCACAGCTCCACGAGGGTCTTGCGGAGGGCGGCGTCGTTGGCGCCGTCGACGTACACGACGCCGGTCATCCCACTCTCTGCCAGAGGCAGCTCACAGTCGGCCGCACCCGAAACGCTGACCACGTGGATCGGTAGCGACACGAGCGGTGGTCCCTGGATCCACAGGGCACCGCGCATGCCGCCGCGCAGTCCTGTCCCGCTGCCGAGCAGGGTCTGCGTTGCGAGTGCGGACACCGGCGGCTTGACCAGGTCGAGGAATGCGCGAGCCGTGACCGTGCGGATGGCGTCGACGCAGAGCAGCCACGCGGCGTCGTTCACGGGGTTCTCCCACGTGCGATCCGGCGTCAGCCGCGCGTCGTCGATCGTGGCGACGACCGGCCACGGGAGGTCGTCGGGACGCGGAGCGAACGGATGCATGCCGCGGTGCGCGTAGATGCGGCGCACGTGAGCGGAGGCGGGATGCAGCACTCCGACGACGCCACGCGGCTCCGTCACGCCATCTCCGGGGAGCGCGACCTGCGCGAGGAGCTCACCGGTGGTCGGGAGGGACAGCGTGGTCGCGAGCGGCTGGTCTCGATTGCGGCGCGCGATGGCATCGAGCGCGAGCTCGTCGGTAGCGTCGATGATCTGGACGTCACGTGCGACCGCGCAAGCGACGGTGATCGGATCGAGGCGCAGCACGATGCGACGATCGTCGAGCGCGCGGGGCACGGGGTCCGCAACGGGGACGGACCACACGTTACCGAACAGGCTGACCTGTCCATCCACGGCGACGATGTCGATCCAGCTCGCGGCCGTGGTCTCGAACAGCGGGACGCCCGCGAGCTCCGCCGGCGTGAGCATCCCGCCGAACATCGCGCGTACCAGGTTGCGGCGGATCAGCGGATCGATCGTGTCGTGCGGAACCTCGTGGAGGATCTTGCGAGCGAGCTCGATCGCGAGCGCCTGCACGTTCGGGATCGGCGCATCGAACGGAGCCTCGAATGCGATCTTGATCGATGGAAGCACATCGAGCGGCACGACCGTGCGCAGCTCGCCGGAGACGTGGAGCAGCGCCGACGACGTCTCGTCACCGACCAGTGCGATCTCGCCGGCACCGAGATCGCTGCCGAGCTCGCCGAGCGATCGTTTGCACTCGGGTCCGATGCCGTGAAGCGTCGGCTTCGGCATCAGGCCGCGCGCCATCCGGCGGGCTGCCTGCAGCTTGGCGACGGCCTCGGTGACGTCTTCGAGCTCGCGTCCGTGCAGGCACCGCAAGACCGTCTGGATCTCGTCGGATGTGGTCGAGATCTGGATGATCGGCGCGTCGCAGGCGTGCGGTGGATCGGTGTCCTGCGCCAGCCACGCTCCGGTCCAGGTCGTCATCGGCAGTCGCCGCGCACCGATCGCGAGGACCGAGGTCCGCGGCCCCTGCACGGTGAGGAACATCGGCGCGCCGCACAGCGTGGCGACGGCCGTCCCGCGGAGGTCTCCGGTGCGCGCCCAGCGCGCGAACAGGGTGCGCGCCGGACCCGGATCTCCGAGCACGTGCGGTCGGGCCGCAGCGATCGCGACGAGGAGTGCGGGCGCCGCGGCGGTCACGCGCGCGATCACTTCGGAGATGACGTCGTCGGGAACCCCATCGAAGGCCGGCATCGTGCGCGCCGCATCGATCTCCACCGCGGCGCACAGCGGGAGGCCGTCATCGCGCCGCACCGCGTGAAAGGGCCGGCCCTCGATGAAGATCTGGATCTCCATCGCGATCGGAGCGACGCCGACGATCCCCCGCACGATCGGACCATCGATCGGCACCGCTTCACCGGGCGAGGGAAGTGCGAGCGGCTGCGCGGGGCGCTCTCGGTGCGTCGCGAGGTTCTGCGCGCGGGCGGCCGCATGGCGGTGGCTCTCGAGCTCGAGCGAGGCTTCCTGCACCGGCAGGCCGGCCAGCGTGGCCACGGCCCCCGCGACCAGATCGTCGGCGACGAGCGGCGAGAAGCCCTCGACCGGGACGGCGCCGCGGGCGACGCACGGAATCATCGCCGGGTATCTCTTGCGCAGCAGGTCGATGCTCGTCGGGATCGGGTCGCCGAGCACCGACCACATGCGCTGCGCGCACAGGTGCGCAAGCAGCTCCGAGCCCAGCAGCTCGGTCGGGTCGAGCCGTGCGAGCGCGCTCCACAGGGCGAGACCGAGGCTGCCGTGCAGGTCGACCTCGCGGAGTCCGAACAGCTCGAGCGGACGAGCGCTGGTCAGAGCCGAGGCCGCGGCGCGGGCGAGTGAGAGCTCCCACCGCAGGAGGTCGCCGGCAACGCCGCCTTCGTCGAGCACGCTGTGCCACTCGGCGCTCGGCACGATGGTCTCGGAATCGACGAGGATCCTGCACGGCAGGAGCTGGTGCGCGTACGGGCGGGTGGCGAGCGGGATGCCGCGGTGGTGGAACGTGACCATCGAGGTCTCGGTCGGCCCGAGCGGAGCGATCGCGCCGCGCCGGCTCTCCTCGGTCACGGCGAGGGCGAACGGATGCGAGAGCACGAGCTGCGACGCGAACGCCTCCGCAGGTGGTTGGCGCGCGGTCCTCGCGGAGTACGGGATCTGCGGGAGCTCGGGAGCGAGCGTCGCGAGCAGCGCGCGCTCGGCGCGGTCGAGGCGCAGCAGGAGGCGACCGGCGAGCGGTTGGACGTCGACGCGGGGCTCGACGACGCCGATCGCCGCGACCGCCGCGACCGCTGCGTGGCCGACGTACTCTCCGTCGACGGTGAGCCACGCGGGGGCGGTGGCGAGCGGAGGTGCGAGCGTCGCCCCGAGGGACCGGGCGAGGAGGAGGCTGCTCTGGACGAGCCGCACGAAGCGACCGGGCGCGATCGGTGCCCCGGGTACGAAGCCGGAACCGGTGGCGCCACTCGCGATCGCCTCGATCGCACGCAGCACTCCGGCTCGCATCGCCCGGTCGACGTGCGCGAAGTCGGCGTCGCGCACCGCTCCGCGATAGCACTCTTCGGGCTTGATCAGAGGCGCCTCGATCACCGCGGCGAAACAGATCGGGCTCGCGAGATCGATGCGTTCGATCTCGCGTCCGTGGTGAAGCACAACCAGCTCCGAGGGACCCTCGTCGCCGTAGATGCAGACCTCGCCCTCGAGGCCCGCGAACACCGGCTGCGGGACGCAGCTTCCGGGGACGTCTGCGCCGAGCCTCGTGCGGAGCAGCGGCAGGCGGTTCGCGATCACCGTGGGCGGACGCATGCCGCGTGCGAAGAACCGGCGGTGCGCTCGGCGCTCGCGACGCGCCCAACGCAGACGCCGGCGCAGCTCGCTCGGATCCTCGAACGTGCCCGCGATCAGTCGCTCCGCAGGATCTCCCGGCGGCACCCACAGGATGTCGTTTACCCACGGCTCGAGGTCACCGTCGACCGGATCTCGCCCGCGATGGACGAGGCCGCGCCAGCGCGCGACCAGCGGGCGCCGTGCCCCGGTCGCGTCGCGCAGCAGTGGGAGGTGCGCGAGCTCGCGCAGGGGAGGCGACACCGCGTCGCGCAGCGTCCTCCAGTCCGAGCGTTCGACCATCGCGGCGAGCAGCGCGAGGGCGGCGTCGTGGACGCGGGGCGCGACCGGCTCCACGCCGAGCTGCGCGATCAGCTCGGCGACGAGCTTCGGGACCACATCGCTCACACGGCGCTCCGCCGCCGCGATCGGATAGCTCCCGCGCTGGACCTGCGACCGCGATGCGTTCGTCGGCATCCGGGGCGCATCGATCAGCATGCGGATGGGCAGCGCCGCGAGAGGCACGGCTCCGAGCTCGAGCGGATAGCGCGTGAGGATCACGCCGCACTCGGCCACCTCCGTCACCGCCGCCTGCGTGGTCTCCGGAACCGAGATCGCGAGGAACCCGTCGAGCCCGTCGCCGAGCGGCACGCGGATGACATCGCGCGCGTCATCGCCGCGGTGGTACCGGTTCGCGCCGACCGTCAACGGGACCGGAATATCGGCGCACGCCGCGCGCGCGATGCCGAGCTCCGGTGGCTCACCGAACAGGTACGCGAGCACCTGCAGCGAGGCGCGTCGGCGCAGATGCACGCGCATTCCCCGCGGCGCGCCCTCGGGAACCGGGATGGCGTCGGCGGTCAGGTTGCGCAGCGGCGAGTCGGCGAGATCGCCGCCGGTCTCCACGAGCACGTCGGGCGTGTACCGAGCCCGGGCCGCGGTGGGACCTTCGATCGCGATCACGTCGATGTACGCGGGCTGAAGGCCGAGCCCGCTGTTGACCGCCGAGGCGAGCAACCGCAGGTGCTGCGTCTCGCTCGCGGCCTCCGGGCTGACCAGCACGTCGAACAGCCGGGTCAGGTCCTCGATGGGCCACGGTTCGCCGCGCCACGTCAGCCAGATATCGTTCGCATCACCGGCGAGCACGATCTCGGTCGCCGAGGATGCGACCGCGGCGCGGATCCCCTCCAGCACCCACGCCGCGCGCTCGACGAGCTGGAACTCGCGTAGCTTCGCGATCGCGCGCGCCGCGTCGACGCGCAGCTTTCCCGCGGCCATGCGTGGGCCGGGCGCGGCCGGTCGGGTCACCGGGAGACCCCGAGGAGATCGAGCGTGTGGTCGAGCAGACGCAACGAGCTTGCGACATCGAGGAGCTGGTACTCGAGCAGGATCGCGCGCGCGAGATGCGAGGCGGCGATGCGCGGCTCTCTCTTCCTCGCCGCCACGACGAGCGCGTGAGCGGCGGAGATCACGAGGGGCGGTTTGCGCAGCAGCCCGAAGGGATTGCGGCTCGCATCGGCACGATCGAGGACGTACGGCGCATGACGATCATCGTTCCGGGCGCCGCTGATCGCGAGGCGCCCACCCCGCGCGCCGCCGAGCGTGGCGAGGACGAGCGACGAGGGCGCCGTCCAGGCCGCGGTGAGCATGTCGCGGAGGTGGGCGAGCAACGCGAGATCGCCATCGCTCGGCTCGATCGGCGTGACGAGCGTCAGCTCCTGCTCGAGGTGCACCAGCTGGCAGTGGAACTGCGCATCGATCCACGCGGTCAGCCCGGCGACTTCCTCGACGGCGAGGTCGATGACCGGTTCACCTCGCTGGCTCACGATCGCCGTCAGCGGTGAGGAGCCGTTGCTGATCCACATGCGGCGCCCCAGGTCGGCCGCGCGGATGAAGCGCGCGTCGCGTATCGGATCGACGAGCGGGAACGTCCATTCGATGGGCAGCCGGCTTCCGATCACGGCGTTCGCGAGCACGCGGTAGCGCACGCGGTCACCGGACTCCGCCGCCTGCCGCAGCTCGGCGTCCACCGCCTTCGGAAGCTGGTCGGTCGCGAGCCGGCGCGCGAACGCGAGCGCGCGATCGAAGGCTTCGTCACGGCGCACGTTGTCGCGGCTCAGCGTGTGCCCGAGCCGCGAATCCTGGAGCTTGGCGGCCACGTTGCCGGCGAGCGGCTCGGGGGTCTCGTAGAGCGTGAGGCCGTGGTTGAAGAACCCGGTGTACGGCGCGAGATCCGGTGCGAGTCCGACGGCGGCGTAGAGCTGACCGTCCTCGGACCGCGCGCACACCTGCACGATCGCGTCCTCGATCGTGAGGGGGCGATCGATCCGCACGGTCTGCGCCGGTTCGGATGGCGTGGTGTACGTCAGCTCGATCGGCACCGTGGCGTGCCTGCACCAGCGCAGCAGGGCGGAGACGCTCGCCTTGACGAACGGCTCCACCGCGGCGTCGTCGATCGCGATCACCAGCTCGACCGACGTACCGGCCTGCGTCGCCGGACCGGCATCGAACAGCTCGTAGGTCAGGTCGCGGAACAGGTGCAGCGTCAGCCGTCGGCCGTCGCGCGCCGACTGCACGATCACGGCATCCGGGTTCGGGGCGAGCACCGAGGCGAATCCGATGCCGAACTTTCCGATCTTCGCGTGGTCGGTCTCCTTCGTCGATCGGAACAGCACCAGCAGCTGGTTCTCGATCGTGTCCTGGGACATCCCCTCGCCGCGATCGCGCACGGTGACGTGAACCTCGTGCTCGCCCGGATCGTGGTCGATCCGGATGTCGACGGATGGCGAACCGGCATCGATCGCGTTCTGTACGAGCTCCCGGTAGAACGCGTTGGGGTCCGCGAACTGCGCGATGACGTCGCCGACGATGCCTTGGTCGCGAGGCGCTTGTGGCACCTCCTCGACCGTCATCGTGCGGTACGGATCCATGCGCGTCTGCGCGTTCTAGTTGGACTGCATGTGCGGCGTGACGTTGCAGCGGCCGTTCTGGCCGCACGTCGCTTCGGCATCGCAGCTCACGTCGGTGCTGATCGACTGCGCGCACATCTGGCCGCCGCAGCGCTGCTCGCGCGAGCCCTGGAAGCCGGCGACCGCATCGGCCCGGATCGCGATCTGCTTGCCGCCGGCGTTGCAGCCGCAACACGCATCGACCAGTGCGCAGTCCTCGCTGACCTTGCACGAGACGGGCAGGGGCGCGTCGGGATCGAACTTCGTGGTGTTGACGCCGGGGGCAGGCTTCGACGAGCCGCACGCGGCCACGGCGAGGGCCACGAGCGCGACTCGGACGAATCGGGTCATCGGCGGAACACGCCGGTGCCTGCGAACCGCGCCTCCTCGCCGAGCTGATCGGCGATGCGGAGGAGCTGGTTGTACTTCGCGATGCGATCCGAGCGCGATGCGGAGCCGGTCTTGATCTGACCGGCGTTGGTGGCCACCGCGAGGTCGGCGATGAAGCTGTCCTCGCTCTCGCCCGAGCGGTGCGAGATCACGGCCGTGTAGCGCGCGTGCTGCGCGGTGCGCACGGCGTCGAGCGTCTCGGTGAGCGAGCCGATCTGGTTGACCTTGACGAGGATCGAGTTCGCGACGCCCATCTCGATGCCCTTCTTGAGGCGCGCGGTCTGCGTGACGAAGAGATCGTCGCCGACGATCTGCGTCTTCGCGCCGAGCTTGTCGGTCAGCGCCTTCCAGCCCGCCCAGTCGTTCTGATCGAGGCCGTCCTCGATCGAGACGAGCGGGTACTTCGCGCACCAGCCGGCGTACATCTCGACCATCTCGGCCGAGGTCTTGTGCTTGCCCTCATAGGCGTACGTCTTCTTCGCGTCGTCCCAGAACTCCGAGGCCGCGACATCGAGCGCGAGGAAGATCTGCTCGCCGGCCTTGTAGCCCGCCTTGCCGATCGCCTCGAGGAGGAGCGAGAGCGCCTCGTCGGCGTTGTCGAGGCTCGGCGCGAAGCCGCCCTCGTCGCCGACGTTCGTCGCCTTGCCGCGGCTCGACAGCAGCTTCTTGAGGTTGTGAAACACCTCCACGCCGGCGCGCAGCGCGTCCTCGAACTGATCGAACCCGGCGGGGACGATCATGAACTCCTGGATGTCGAGGTTGTTGTCGGCGTGTGCGCCGCCGTTGATGACGTTCATCAGCGGGACGGGCAGGGTGACCGCGCCCACGCCGCCGAGGTAGCGATAGAGCGGCAGGTCGTGGCCGACCGCCGCGGCGCGCGCGTTCGCCATCGAGACGGCGAGGATCGCGTTCGCACCGAGGTGCGACTTCATCGGCGTGCCGTCGAGCGCGAGCAGCGCGGCATCGACCGCGGCCTGGTCGGTCGCGTCCATGCCGATCAGCGTCGGCGCGATGACGTCGCGGATGTGATCGACGGCCTTCAGCACGCCCTTGCCGAGGAACCGCGTGGCGTCACCATCGCGGAGCTCGAGCGCTTCGTGCTCGCCCGTCGATGCACCCGACGGCACGATCGCTCGGCCGAGTGCGCCGCCGTCGAGACCGACCTCGGCCTCGACGGTGGGGTTGCCACGGGAATCCAGGACCTCGCGAGCGTGCAGCCAGACGATCTCGGTCATGCGCGGACACTAACCGAACAGGGGCGTTTTCTCACCCTCGGGAGGCCGTGTTACACAGCCCTCATGCGCAGCCTCGTGATCACGCTCGCGATCCTCGTCGCGGGCTGCCCGGGCGGCGGATCGAAGGATCCGGTGACGCCGAGTGCGGTCACCCCGAAGGAAGTGACCACCGCGGTCAAGGCCATCGTGGAGCAGTGGCGCCAGGGTTACGAGGTTCGTTCGGTCGAGGCGCTGACGAAGCTGTACGCGCACGACCTCGATGTCGTCGTCGTGCAGGAGGGCCTGACGATGATCGGCTGGAGCTCGGTAGAGGCGTACCTGAAGGA
>JBBRED010000223.1:0-13946 GCA_038203335.1 Haliangiales bacterium
ACGTCGAACCCGCCGAGCTGCGTCAAGGGCGACAGCGGCAAGGCGCAGTGCACGGTCGAGGTCGCGCACGACGACTTCAAGACCATGCTCTCCGACCCGAACGCCGGCATGCAGCTCTACTTCCAGGGCAAGCTCCGCGTCTCCGGCGATCCGATGCTGGCGATGAAGCTGCAGCAGCTGTTCGAGATCGCTCGCCCGAAGTGAGCTGATCTCTGGCCCGCAAGGCAACGAAGGCCCGCCTCGAGTGGGTGAAGCCGGCGCAGCAGGAGCGTAGCCGCGACACGCACGCGCGGATCGTGGCCGCCGCAGAGCGCATGCTCTCGCGCGGTCGCGCGTGGGCGGAGCTGACGGTGGCCGAGCTGGTCGCCGAGGCGGATGCCTCGGTGGGTGCGTTCTACAACCGGTTTCGCGACAAGGACGCGCTGCTCCATGTGCTGCAGCTCGACCTGTACACGCAGGGAGCGGCGACGGCCGCGAAGGCGCACGAGCTCGCGGGCTCGGCGCTGCCCGTCGAGGCGATGGTGCGTGCGTTCGTCGGCGTCGCGGTCGCGTCGTATCGAGATCAGCGAGGGCTGCGGCGCGCGCTGCTCGTCGAGATGTGCTCGAACGCGGTGTTTCGCGAGCGCGCCGTCGAGCTCTCGCGACTGACCTGCGCCGGGCTCGTCGCCGGGCTCGCGGTCCACGTGAAGGGCAAGGACGAGGCGCGGATCGCCACGGTGATCGACGTGGCGCATCGCTTCGTCTACGGCGCGCTCGACCAGATCTTGCTGTACGACGATCAGCCGCCGACCGGTCGCAAGATCGGGGATCCGCAGCTCACCGAAGAGCTGACCGCGGCCTGCCTGGGATACCTGGAGCGCAGCCTGCCGCTTCGGGCATGATGCGCGCATGGTCGCTTCCCCGCTCGCCGATGCCCTGACCGGGATCCGCGTCCTCGATCTCTCCCGTCTGCTCCCCGGCCCGTTCCTCACGATGGTGCTCGCCGACATGGGCGCCGACGTGGTCAAAGTCGAGGATCCGAAGCTCGGTGACTACCTGCGCGCGTTTCCCCCGTCGAAGGGCAACATGTCGGGCCGCTTCCTCGCCGTGAATCGCGGCAAGCGTTCGATCGCGCTCGATCTCAAGGACGCGGCGGCGAAGGCGACGTTCCTCGCGATGGTCGAGAAGGCCGACGTGGTGGTCGAGAGCTTCCGGCCGGGCGTGATGGCCAAGCTCGGCATCGGCTACGCGGAGCTCGCGGCGAGAAATCCGAAGATCGTGCTGTGCTCGATCTCGGGGTTCGGGCAGACCGGACCGTACGTCGATCGCGCCGGCCATGATCTTGGCTACATCGCGCTCGCGGGTGTGCTCGCGATGGGCGGCGGCGTCGCCGGTGGTGCACCGTCGATGCCGGGCGTGCAGATCGCGGATCTCGCCGGCGGTGCGCTGTGGGGCGCGACCGCGATCCTCGGGGCGCTCGTCGGGCGGCACCGTACGAACAAGGGCTGCCACCTCGATATCTCGATGACCGAGGGTGCGCTCGCCTTGCTCGCCGCGGAGCTCGGCAACCAGGACTGCGGTGCGCGGCCGACACGCGGCACCGAGACGCTGAACGGCGGCGTCGCGGCGTACGGCATCTACGCGACGAAGGACGATCGCTACCTCGCCGTCGGCGCGCTCGAGCCGAAGTTCTGGATCGCCCTCAACACCGCGATCGGCCGCCCGCCGAACGTGGCCGAGGTCGTGGGCAAGCCGCACGAGCAGGCGAAGACGCGCGCGGAGCTCTCGGCGATCTTCCTCACGAAGACTGCCGCCGAGTGGGACGCGATCCTCGCGAAGCACGACTGCTGCGTCGAGGTCGTCACCGAGACCCTCGAGTTGCCCGCGCATCCGCTGCACGTCGCGCGCGAGGTGTTCTTCTCGATCGACGGTGGTCCCGGTGTGGGCCCCGTGATGCAGGTGCGCACTCCGATCGGAACGCCCGCGGTGCCGCGCCTCGCGCCGCGCCACGGCGAGCACACCGCCGAGGTGCTCGCGGAGTACGGCGTCACCCTCTGACGTTCGATACGCTATGCTCGAGCGGCATGGCGGACGTGTATGCGGAGCTCGTCGCGGTTCTTCGCGCGCTCGACGAGGCGAACCTCGAGTACGCACTGTGCGGAGCTCTGGCGCTCGCCGTTCATGGCGCACCGCGTGCGACCAAGGACATCGATCTGATCGCGAAGCCCGGTGATATCGCTGCGATCCGTAGCGTGGCGAAGAGCTGCGGCTTCGTGTTCGAGGCGTTGCCGATGCAGTTCTCGGGATCCGGAATCGAGGTGCTTCGCTTCACGAAGCTGATCGACGGACGGCCCTTGATGCTCGACGTCCTGTGGGTCAACGCGAAGCTTCAGGCGATCTGGGACGACCGGATCCAGCTCCCGTGGAACGATCGCATGCTCTCGGTGGTGTCTCGCGATGGCTTGATCACGCTAAAGCTCACCGCCGGGCGAGCTCAGGATCTCGTGGACATCCAGAGCCTGACGGCGGCGGAAGGAAACCGTGACAAGCCCGCGTGACATCGAAGCTCGCTTGCGCGCGGCGCTCACCGACCGCTGGCAGGATGTTCCCGAGGGAGTCGACATGTCACCGACAGCGATCGCTCATCGGTTGCGCGAGGCCGCCGAGATGTCGGAGCTCTGCCTCGCGCTCGTCTACGTCGGACGTCGCTCGCGCTAGATCTGCGCCGCGAGCCTGTGCCGCCCTCAGTTGGTGCGCCACACGACGACGGAGGTCGCGGTGACCTTTGCACCGAGTGAGTGCAGATGGATCTCGGTGGTGGTGTCGTTCAGCACGAGCGAGTAGGGCAGCTCGATCGGCGCCTCACCATCCCGGCGCGCGCGGCAGCGGAAGGTCTTGTCAGCGACCTGCGTCAGCGTGAGGTGCACCGGCGCGTCGGACGGCGTCCACGGCGTGAGTACCTCGAAGATCTGGTCGTACCAGATCTCGAGCGTCCCGGCCGTGGCACTTCCGGTGTGCAGATAGCATCCGATCTCCACGGTTCCGACGGTGAATCCGGCCCCCACGTACGAGTTGTTGGTGAACGGTCCGTTGAAGGTGGTCTCGAACGTCGGGTAGGTGATCGGCGCGATCGGCCGGTCGAGCCGCGCGGTACCGGTGGTGGCGTCGGTCGAGACCGCGTCGCCCTCGAACGTCCACGGCACCGATCCGGTCCACTGCACGAGCTCGGTGAACGGATCGAACAGCACGCGCTGCTCGGAGGTGTTATCGCTCGGATCGCACAGGTTCCCCGCCTCGTCGCCATCGGCATTTCCACCGCCCGGATCTGCGGGGCACGGATCGAGATCGTCGGCGACGCCGTCGCGATCCTCGTCGTGCAGCGCGGCATCGGCGGAGGCATCGGGCAGGTCGGCACGCTGCAGATCCCAGACGCGGTCGCAGCCCGCCAGAACGAGGAGCGCCATCAGCGCACGGCTCCGCATCATCCGACCCGTGCCCCGGCGATCTGCCGCGCGCGCAACGCGGTGGCGAGCGAGAGGCCGAGCATCGCGAACATGCCGATCGCGAACACGAGCCGTGCGCTGGGGAACAGCGACAGCACGCCGTCCATGCGCTGCGCCATCACGAGCGAGCCGATCGGCTCCGAGCCGAAGCCGGTCAGCGGCCGCACCTGCGCCTCGTACGCGATGCCGTCGACGGAGATCTCCGACTGGCCCTCCTGCGGCGCATGGCCGACGACCCCGGCGGGGACATCGCCCACGCTCGTCCCGTCGGGCGCCACGATCGAGAGCAGCGTGTCGTCGAGACGGATCTGATCGAGCAGCGTGCGTGCCTCGACGATCTGGAAGAACTGCGTCTTCGCGGCCTCGCCGAGCGAGCGCGTGCGCGCGAACACCATCGCGAGGCCCGAGGGTGGCCGCGGACCGAGCAGACCCGTCGCTGCGAGCTGCGCGTTGTCGTAGCGCACGAGGATCGTCGAGTTGCCGGCGCCGGCATCGAGCGCCTGCTTGACCCACGGGAGCTGCGAGAGATCCGTGCGCGGCGCGCCGGGATCCGCGCTCGTGTAGAGCAGGCGCGCCTTGTAGTCCGCGACCGCGAGGATCGACGGATGCTCCTTGCCTCCGAAGTCGCGCGCGAGCCGCCAGTCCGCCGAGACCAGGCGCTCGTGGATCTCGTCGAGGTCGCGCTTGTCGTCGGCCGGATCGCCGAGACCGAAATCGGCCTGGTCGTGGTGCGCGGAGACGTCTCCCATCACGGGAAACAGGTAGACGAGGTTCGAGATCGCATCGAACTGATCCGCGACGAGGCGGACCGCGCGATCGGCCTGCTTCGCGGTGGCGGTGAACGACTGGCGGATGCTGCGCTGGAACCGGCTGCGGACCGCGAGGTCCGCGCCCACGCCGAGCGCGAGGATGCCGGCGAGCGCGGCGGCGATCCAGGCGACGCGGCGCCACGGCTTCGCGCGGTCGCGCCCGAGCTCGGTGAGCAAGCTGCCCATCGTGGGGAATCGATCGCCCGGCTTGACCGAGAGACCGCGCAGCAGGATCCCGCGCAGCGCGCTCGAGATCTTCGAGCCGGGCGGCGCAGCGCGGACCTTGCCCTCGGACACGTCCTCGGAGAGCTCGTCGAACGTCTTGCCGCCGAACGGTCGCTGCTTGTACAGCGCCTCGTACAGCGACACGCAGAAGTTGAACTGATCGGTGCGCGCGTCGACGTTGCCGCCGAGGAACTGCTCGGGTGCCATGTACGCCGGCGTGCCGAGCACCGAGCCCGAGGTGGTCAGGTTGATGTCATCGATCGATCGCGCGGCGGCGTGGAGGCTGCCCTCGAGATCCTCGGAGGCGCGCGACGCTGCGAGCCCGAAGTCGGTGACGCGCACGCGGCCATCCGTTCCGACGAGGACGTTGTCGGGCTTGAAGTCTCGGTGGATGAGACCGGCGTCGTGCGCGGCGGCGAGCCCGCGACCGGCCGCGACGTACGCCTCGAGCAGCTCGGTGACGGTGCGCTTCACCTGCCAGGTCCGCATGCTCTCGCCGGTGACCAGCTCCATCGCGATGTACGTGGTGCCGTCGACGACGCCGACGTCGTAGACCGCGACCACGTTCGGATGGTTGACCTGCGCCATCGAGCGCGCCTCGCGGATCAGCCGCGTGGTCAGCGCCAGATCGGGCTGGTGGAGCTGCTTGAGCGCGACATCGCGACCGAGCTCCTTGTCCTCGGCGCGATAGACGACGCCCATCGCACCGGCGCCCAGGCGATCGACGATCTTGTAGCGACCGAGCGTGGTCCCGACCTTGTTCGGCGCGCGGATCCGCACCGCCTTCGTGATCGATTCGTGCGGCGCGAGGGTCGCGCCCATGGCGTCCTCGCCTTCGTCGTCGATCCGGCCGGTGGCGTCGCCGAAGCTGTCGACGGTCTCCAGCGCGTCCATCGGCAGCCGCTTCTCGGTGTCGTTGAGGGTGTCGAGCGCCACATCATGGGTGGCGGCCTTGGCGAGGAGCGCGATCAGGTCGCGGCAGTCCTGACAGCCGTCCAGGTGCTCGATCGCGAGCCCCCGGACCGGCGGCTCCAGGGCCCCCGCCATCAGGTCCTGCACGACGTTCGCGTCGAGACACTCCATCGGGCGAACGGCATTGTGACACGATATGGGGATGGATCCGGTCGATCGCCTCGCGGCTGCCAGCGGGCTCGCCATCGCGGCGAGACCCGCCGCGGTCGCCGCCTGGGAGGCGCTGCGCACCGGTGCGAAGGTCGGGTGGCCCACGATCGACTTCGACGAGGCCAAGCTCGTGGAGTTCATCGGCCCTCGCCTCGCCGGTGCGGACCTCGCCGCGGCTCTCGCCGCCGCCGCCGCCAACGATCTCGCGATCGCGGCGATGTGCGATGCGCAGGCGCCGAGCGCGCACGCCGCGTTCGACGCGATCCTCTCCGAGGTCAACGCCGCGGGCGCGACCACGCGCGCCTCGACCGACCTGATCGACGAGGTGAAACAGATCCTGCGCGTGCAGCTCCTGGTCGCGAAGGACGGCAAGCCCACGGGGATCGCCGGCTATCGCGGCAAGGGCCCGCTGCGCGGCTGGGTCCGGATCATCGCGACGCGCGAGCTGATCCGGAAGCTGAAGAAGCAGAGGCGAGAGACGCCGCTCGAGCAGTCACTCGAGGACGCGCTCGGCTCGACCTCGGATCCGATGCTGTCGCAGCTCAAGGCCGAGTATCGCTCGGAGTTCGCGACCGCGCTCAAGGAGGCGATCGCCGCGCTGTCTGCCGAGGACCGCACGCTGCTCCGCCAGAGCATCGTGGAGCAGCTCTCGATCGATGCGATCGGCGCGGCGTTCGGCGTGCACCGCGCGACCTCGGCGCGGTGGCTCCAGCGGGCACGCGCCGCGCTCGTCACCCAGACCCGGTCGAAGCTCGCGCAGCGGCTCTCGATGCCGGTCGAGCAGATCGATAGCGTGATCCGCCTCGTGCAGAGCCGCCTCGACGCATCGATCGTACGCCACCTGCGGGACGGCGAGTGACCGGCGCAGCTCCCCGACGCGACCTGAACGGTACCCACGCGGTACCCCTCCACCATCGTGGAAACCGGTAACCCTTGACCGCGATGCGAATCCTGTTCGTCGACGACAACGACCTCGTGAGACGGTCGCTCGGGCGGGTGCTGACGCGCGGAGGTCACGAGGTGGTCACGTGTGCGAGCGCCGACGAGGCGCTTTTAGAGATCGAGCGCGGCCCGCACTACGATCTGATGATCTCGGACTTCGATCTCGGGCACGCGACGAGCGATGCGTTGGTCGCCGAGGTGCGCGAGCGCTTTCCAGACACGCGCGTGATGCTGCTCACCGCGACGCCGCAGCAGATCCTCCCCGCCGGGATCCCGGTCATCGTGAAGCCCGTATCGGGCGCAGAGCTGCTGCTGGCGATCGAGCCGCACGCGGCCTGATCACGGCGCGCGCGACAGCTCGCCGCGCAGCGCATCCTCGAGTGCGATCCACTGGAAGTCATCGGGCTCGCCGCCCTGCTGCTGGCGATCGCACAGCGCGCTATCGCGCCAGATCGCGAGTGCGATCACCGCGAGCTCGCCATCGGCCGGCGCGGCGATCGAGACCTGACCCTGCGCGTTGCACGCGAGCTTCATCTGGTAGCGGCCGATGGGACGCAACGCCGGATCGGGCGCGTAGCGCACCGCGCCGGGGACCACGGTGACATCGGCGTGATCGAAGACCAGCTCGAGATACCGCGCGGCCGGCTTGGCCTGCAGCACCGGCTCCGCGGGAGGCGTGGACCACAACGTCGGCGATGGCGGCACGACCGGCGCCGGCGGCGGCCGGGACGGCAGCGGGACGCGCGCGTTCGCGATCATGTTGGTCGCGCGCTGCCAGACGGCCTCCGGTGACTCCGGCGGAGGTGGCGCGGCCGCGAGCTCTGCCTGATCGAAGGCCGCCGCGCGCTTCGTCTCGTAGCCGCGCTCGCGCTGGATGAACACGATCTCCTCGAGCCACGCCCACAGCGATCGCGGAGGCACGTCCGGATCGATCTGGCGGCGATCCTCGAGCTTGCCGTTGGCGAGCCTCGCGATCGCGATCACCGCGAGGGTGCGCTTGCCGTCCTCGAGCGCGCGGATCACGACCTTGTCGGAGGAATCGCAGACCACGAGCCACTCGAACGAGTTCGTGAATACGGCGACCATCGGATCGGGCTCGTATCCAACGGTGTCGCTGAGGATCGCCCGGGTCGTCCGATTGACGCGGAATGCGACGTAGGGCCCGCTCATCGGTACGTGGCCGGATCCTCGGGCCGGTACTTCTCGCCGAACTTGTTGAGGTGCGGTGGCTCGGCACCTCGCTGCAGCGAGAGCTCCACGGTCGCGTCGGCGCCCGCGGTGACGCTGACCTTCGCGCTCACCGGCTTCGCGGCGCGGCGCGTGTACGCGAACAAGGTCCAGTCACCGGGCGGAATCCCCGCGAGCGAGAACGAGCCATCCGGGCCCGTGCGCGTGTGGTGACGATTCGGAAGCACGAGGATGGTGGCCGCCATCTCCGGGTGAATGTTGCAGTAGACATCGACCACACCGGTCGCCGGGAACTCCTTGTCCTTGGTGTCGCCCTTCTTGAACGAGCCGAGGTCGAACTTGCGCGTGCCCGACTGCGAGAACACGTTGTGCAGGAACGAATCGACGTTCGGGAAGCTGACGATGTCGCCGACGGTGACGGCGATGAGATCCGGCACGAACTTCCGGCCCTTCTGCTCGACGGTGACCTTCGGCCCGGCGACGCGCGGCTCGGCGAATCCGACCACGTAGACGATGACGTCCGCACCCGACGACGGCTTGCCGTTCGCCTCGGTCACCTTGACCGAGCCGATCACGCGCCCCGTCGGGCCCGCCTGGGCCACGCCCGCGAGCGCTGCGATGACGAGCAGCGCGCGCATCAGAACATGATCCCCCACTGCAGCGCCGGCGCGGTCTTGATCTGGTAGAGGCCGATGCCCATCGCGGCGCTGACCCACGAGCGGCCGTGCGACCACGCGAGGTTCGGACCGGCGGCGACCCAGCGGTCGTCGGACTCGTCGACGCTGATGTGCGCGAACACCTCCGCGCCGAGCCGGAAGTCGCCGTAGACCTTGAAGCTCACGCCGAGACCGGGGCGCAGCTCGAACTTCGCATCATCGCGTGTGAACCGCCCGACGCCGCCGAGATCCAGGAGCGCCGCGACGCTGCCCGACGCTGTCGTCGTCGACGCGACGAAGTTCGCCTCCGCGACCAGCGTGTCGCGTGCGATCACGTCGCGCTTGATCGCGATCCGCGCGAGCGGGGCGAACGGCGGCGCATCCACCGGATCGGATGACACGAACCGATAGCGTGCTTCGACCCCGTAGCTCTGCCACGTGAAGCCCGGGCCGCTCTCGTCGGAATCAAACCAGACCATCTCGACCGGCAGCGCGAGCTCGAGCTGATCGGTGATGCCGATGAGCGCCTGCACGCCCCAGATGGTGTTGTGATAGTTGACGCCCGACGAGGAGTTCTCCTCGGTGACCCAGGTCTGGATCTCGGCGCCGCGCTCCGGCATCACGTCCGTGCCGAACAGCCACCCGTACTGCGTCCGTCCTGCGCTCGCCGCGGCGGGAGCGAGCAGAACAGCGGCCGCGATCACCCAGCTCGATGCAGTTCCCACGCGCCGATCCTACAGTATGGTCCGCTCATGATCGATCACACCGGTTACCTCGTCTCCGACCTCGACAAGAGCGTTGCGTTCTACACCAAGGCGCTCGCACCGCTCGGCTACGAGAAGCTGATGGGCTTCCCCGGCGTCGCCGGCTTCGGCGAGAAAGGCAAGCCGGACTTCTGGATCCACTCCGGCGGCACGCCGACCGACAAGATCCACATCGCGTTCCGCGCGAAGGGCCGCGCCGAGGTCAAGGCGTTCTACGACGCGGCGATCGCCGCGGGCGGCAAGGACAACGGCCCGCCGGGCACGCGCCCGCAGTACCACGAGCACTATTACGGCGCGTTCGTCCTCGATCCCGACGGGCACAACGTCGAGGCCGTGTGCCACGAGCCGTACCTCGGCTAGAAGGGTTTCATCAGGTAGCAGACGGCGTTGAAGCAGGTCATCGCCTTGCCGCTCGACGTGTAGATCAAGAGCGGCGGCGCGGTCCGGCGATCCTTGCAGATCAAGCGGTACTCGGTGACCGCGGCGCTCAGGCCAAACGCGGTGGCCTCGCCTTCGGCCGACGGCGAGACCTCGAGCTCGTCGACGACCTCACCGAGCGCGCGCTTGCGCGTGGTGCGGCTCGCGTCCTCGCACGTGCCCTGCCACGGGCTGGTGTAGCCGGTCGCGGTGACCTCGATGGTTCGGCCGTGGAATCCACCGGCCTCCGCCGGCGATAACGAGGAGCCCTTGCCGATGATGTGATCGGCCACGATCCAGGTGTGCACGAGCTCGTCGACAGCCACCGGCTTCTTCGCGGGCTCGTCGGGGGGCAAGCAGCCGGCCACGAAGCCAACGACAGACAGACCGATCAACAGCTCACGCCAGAGACGACTCGGGGCCACGGAGAGGCAATGAGACCACGAACCGCGCGCCACCGGTAGGTGCGCGGCCCGGCGCAATTGCGAGCTCGCCGCCGTGCTCGATCGCGATCTTGCGCGAGATCGCCAGCCCGAGCCCCGTCCCGGTCTGCTTCGTCGTGACGTACGGCTCGAAGATCTTCTCGCGCTTGTCGTCGGGTACGCCCCGGCCGTGATCGTCGACCGTGATCGCGACCACGTCCCGACGCGGATCGCGCGCCCAGCTCACCACCACGTCACCCGCGGTGCCGGCCTCCTGGCCGGCGTGCATGCCGTTCTCGACGAGGTTCGCGAGCACGCGCTTGAACAGGAGCTTGTCGGCGCGCACCGTGACGGGCACGCGCGGCGGCTGGATCTCGAGCTTGGTCGCGAACGCGGGATCGAGCTTGAGCTCCGCGATCACGTCGGCGAGCGCGATCGGCGACGCCTCGACCTTCGGCAGCGCGCCGAGCGTGCGGAATGTATCGACGAGCCGGGTCAGCGCCGCGATCTCCTCCTCGACGATCTTTCCGGTCTCGGCGAGGAGCTTCTTGTAGCGCGCGTCGTCGCCCTTGTACGCCGACACGCTCTGCTGCACGGCGAGCTGGATCGGCGTCAATGGATTCTTGATCTCGTGCGCGAGCCGGCGCGCCACGTCCTGCCACACGCCCATGCGCTGGAGGTACTCGATCTGCAGGCGGTTGCTCTCGAGATCATCGAGCATGCGGTTGAGCGCGTCGCCCACCTCGGCGACCTCGTCGTTGCCGCGGACCTCGGCGCGCGCTTCGATCTGGCCCTCGGAGACCCTGCGCGCGGTGACCGCGAGCATCTCGAGTCGCCGCGCCTCGAGCGTGGACAGGATGATGCCGATCGCGGCCGCGGCACCGCCGGCGAGGAGGATCAGGATGAGAAACGTGAACTGGTAGCTGTCGGGCAGCGCGGTCTGGATCTGCGCGACCTGGCGCGTGCCATCGATCGACTCCTTCAGATCCTGCAGCTCCTGGAGCAAGCTCGCGGACACCTCGAACGTGAGGCGCAAGGTCGAGCCATCGGCGCTCAGCACCTGATCGACGACCTTGTCGCGCCAGGCCGCGCCGGTCGGAGGCTTCGCGGCCTCGGCGACCACCATGCCGTCGGGCCGGAGCATCGCGATTGCGCGAAGCCCGGCCTGCGACGGGTCGTCGATGATCGCCTTGAGATCGGCCTTCGGATCGAGCGCGAGCAGCTCCGGGCGCTTCGCGAGTCGCTCGGCGACCTCGCCGTGCAGGCGCTTCGTCAGGTTCACGAGCTCGTGATACCGGTGCGTCGCTTTCTCCATCGCATCGACGCGCAGCGATGCATCGCTCGCGGCCACGTTCGCCGCCGTCTTGCCGAGCTGGCCGACGAGCATGTACGCGACGATCAGCGGCACCGACACCGCGATCACGAGCAGCATCGTGAGGCGGAAGCGCAGGCTCAGCTTCCGGCTCTTCCTCTTGGCGGGGCTCATGGCTTGGGCCGGTAGAACGGTTGCGAGCGGATGCGGAGCACGCGATCGGCCTCCGCGATCTTCGGGTTGACGAACACGGAGACGAACGAGCCGAAGAATGCGCCGCCGCGATCGAGCCCGCCGCCCGTGCCTTGCGACAGCCAGCGGCGGACCTGCGCGAGCGTCTCCTTCGACACCGGGTTGAGCTCGATCTCCATCGCGAGCAGATAGATCTGCTCGTAGGGCAGAGATGACAGCGGCGCGATCGCGAGATCCTCGAGGCTGGTCAGCTTCTTCAGCGCCTCGGCTTTCCGCTTCTCCTTCACGATCTTGCGGCCGCCGGTCTCGTCGAACTTCAGCTCGTAGACCTCGTCCCACAGGTTGTAGAGCCCCTGCCGCTGGATCAACATGAACGAGACGGGATCCGTGGAGTCACGCGGATAGATCCAGATCCGGATCACCACCGTCGACGAGAAGCCGCTATCGAGCGCCTCGTACGCCGCGCGATCGAATAGCTTCGCGATCGACGCCGTGACGTGAAGCTGATCGCCGCGCTCCACGAACCGCATCTTCTGCAGCTCGGGGACATCGTCATCGTCGGCGTGTGCGGCGGTGGTCGCGCACAGCAGCACGAGGGCCGCGGCCGCGAGCGTCCTCACCGCAACCGTCCGAGGGCGTTGGCCACGGTGATCTCGAACACACCGAGATCGGTGTCGATGCGCAGGCCAACATCGGCGTAGACGTCGACGGGGATCGCGTCGTACCAGCTCGCATCGCGGGCGCGCAGATCGGACTGCTCGCCGAGCCCCCACAGACCGGCGCCGAAGAACAGGTCGCCACCGTAGACCCGGTTCCTGCCCTTGCCGCGGAACAGCGCGAACGCGTACTCGAGGTTCGCGCTGCCGCCGAGATCCCCGTAGCTCGGCTTGTCGGGGCGCGTGCCGAGGATGTCGAGCGGCGCCGCGGCGGAGAGCACGAGGCCGAGCGCGCGCGGCGTGAGCATGCGATCCACATCGGCGACGTGGATGCGATCGAACTGCGGCGCGCCGCCGATGACCACGCCACCGCCGAGCTTGAGCCCGAGCACGTGCTTGCCGCCAAACAGCGGCCAGAAGTGCTCGTAGCGCGCGAACAGCGTGGCGTACTCGTAGCTGCCGCCGAGCAGCGAGCTACCGAGCTCCGCGGCGACGGCGATGTGACCGCCGGCGTGCGGGAGGATCGGATCGGGGCGCGTGTCGCGATCGAAGCCGAAGCTCGCGGTGATCACGCGGCTGTCGCCGGGCTCGAGGTGGAGATCGATCGCGGTGGTGCGGCCGTCGGACAGCTGGAGCGTGGGCGCGACCGGCAGCTCGGTGACGATCGATTCCGCGCGTGCACCGAACGAGAACCGGGCCAGCGCAGTGACGTCGTAGGTCGCCGACGCACGACCGCCAAATCGACGGTACGGGAACGCGCGGAGGTCGCGCGCGTTGACGTCCTGCGGATCCCCGCCGATCCGGTAGACCTCGCTACCGTGCACGAGCGTGGTGGCGACCGAGAGTCCCCAGCGCGAGCCGAGCAGCGACGGATCGGAGGCGCGGACCTCGGCTGCCCACTGGTTGCGGCTGCCATCGACGTCGCCGTGCGCGCCGAAGATGAAGCCGACGCCGAGCCCGATGCCGAGACCGAGCAGGTTGCGCTCGCCGACGTCCGCGCCGACCCAGTAAGGCGAGACGTTCGACGTGCCGAACCACAGCCGGTTGAGCACCACGGTGCCGCGCTCGACGACGCGGACCTCGAGGATGACCTGACCGCGCGCGCTGCCCTTGCGCATCGAGAGATTCACGTCGCGGAAGAATCCGAGCGCGAGCACGCGGAACCGGGCCTCGCGCAGGCGCTTGTCGCTCGCGTGGAGCACGTCGCCCGGCGACAGCGGGAGCGTGCGGCGGATCAGCTCGGTCTGCGTGGCGGTGTTGCCGATGACCTCGATCGACTCGATCAGGATCAGCGGGCCGAACTCGTTGTCGTCGTGGAGGCCGACATCGGGAGCGTCGCTGGGCGGCTGCAGCGGTGCGTCGTCGGGCGGCGGCTCCTGCGCGAGCGCGGGACGTGCCTGTGCGACGACGCCACAGAGCGCCACGACGCAAAGGAGCCCGGTTCGCATCTACCGTGAACGTAGCGCATCGCTCCCGGCCGGTGCTACCTTGACGCCGTGCGCTGGGCCACGCTCATCGTCATGGTCGCGCTCCTGGCGATCGGCGCCTGCAACGACCTGCGCGACTTCCGCGGAACGTGGAAGGGCCCGCGCGTGGGCGAGGCCGCCGTGGTCAAGGTCGGCGTCGCCCCCACCGCCGTGGCCACGCTCACCATCGATGACCTCGACACCCACGGGCTCCACGGCGAGCTCTCGATCCCGGGCCTCATCACCAGCGCGCCGGTCGAATCGCTCGCCGGCGCCGAGGCCGACGCGCTCGC
>JBBRED010000224.1:0-13847 GCA_038203335.1 Haliangiales bacterium
GGAGGTTGAGGTTGAGGTGTTTGATCGTTGTGTCGAATATTATTGCGATCGTATTGGTGTACGTTTTTTGGCCGCGGCTGCGGGTGTGGAATGACGCGTCGTATAGCTTCTCTCCGCCGCGCGTGCTGCGGATCCGGTGGAGCACCTTGCCGGCGGCGAGCGGCATCACCTCGCGCACGCGCTCCTCGAACACCTGCTTGACCGCGCCGGGCAGGCGCAGCAGCACCCAGCCCGCCGTGGTCGCGCCCGCACCCGCCGCGCGCTCGAGCACGCCGACCAGCTGGCTGTCGTTGATGCCCGGCATGATCGGCGCGCACATCACGCCGACCGGCACGCCCGCCTTCGCGAGCCGCTCGATGGTCTTGAACCGCCGATCCGGCGAGGCCGCCCAGGGCTCGAGCGAGCGCGACATCTCGTTGTCGGTGAACGCGAGCGAGATGTGGATGTTGAAGCGAGCATGCTTCGCGAGCTCGAGGAACAGGTCGATGTCGCGCTCGACCAGGGCGCTCTTCGAGATCACGCTGACCGGGTTCTTGTACTCGAGGCAGACCTCGAGGCACTGCCGGGTGATCAGAAGGTCGCGCTCGATCGCCTGGTAACAATCGGTGACACCCGAGAACATCACGAGCTCACCCTTCCACGACTTCTTGTCGAACGCCTCGCGCAGCAGCTCGGGCGCGTTTCGCTTCACGACGATCTTCGTGTCGAAGTCCGTGCCCGCGCCCATGTCGAGGTACTCGTGCGTGGGCCGCGCGTAGCAGTTGTGGCTCACGACGCCGTTGGCGATGAAGTCGCCGGTGCCGGTCGTGATGTCGAACAGGTCTCTTGGACCAATCGGCTCGACCGATACGACCCGTAGATCCGCTGTGGTCTTCAGGGCGGTCCCCTCGATGTCCCACTTGCGAGATATGGCCGCATCGACCGTGTGAAAGAAACGAATGTGCTCGCGCAGTCCGCCGCGCAGACGCACGTTGAACATCGGTGCATCTTCCCGCTCGATGCGCTCGACGACCGCATCGAAGCCCCAGCACATCATGGCCTCCATCGTGCGTTCGGTGACCACCGTATTCATGCTGGCGATCCGGAGCACGTGCTGGCTGCGTGAACCTTCCGCATCGAACAGTCCTCCGAGAAACCC
The DNA here is from genome assembly GCA_038203335.1 of Haliangiales bacterium. GTDB lineage: Bacteria > Myxococcota_A > Polyangia > Haliangiales > Haliangiaceae > JABFXX01. The sequence continues at coordinate 1,139 of JBBRED010000224.1, forward strand.
ACGCATCCATTCGTCGCTGCGGAGCTCAGGCCATTCGATCAACTCGGTGACACGGTCGAACGTCGAGCGGCTGTTCGCTCGGATCGCTTGGACCGCTCGATGGCCCGAACGCGCTGCAGCGAACTGAAACTCCGTAGTCTCGACGGCGAGATCTGCGAGATAGCGCTGCGACCTGTGCAGCGCCTCCAGGTCTGCGAGCGCGAGCCGAAATTGGTACTGAACATCCCGGCGGCGTCGCTGGTTGCTGTAGTCGTAGCTTCGCAGCAGCCCATCGCCGCGAATCATCCCGGTGAGATATCCGCGCTTGTAGTCATCGGTCTCTGCTCGTCCGGACGCGAGCTGCCCGAGGCCGAGGAGTTGGTTGCCATGCGTGAGGAACGGGCGCTGCGCGGGGCGTTCCGCCTGCGCGACATACTTCCACCCACGATTCGTGAGAAATCGGTGATCTCCGCTCGCGGTCAACTTGGTGCCATCGGCGAGCTTGACCGCGTATGCCGTCTTCTTGGTGGCCCAGTGATTCTCGATCCGCGTCCTGACGTAGTAGCGGTATCGACCCTCGAGTCGTGTGCCGTACACTTCATCGCCGATCCGAACGTCTTCGAGCCGACGCGTGCGGCCATCCCCCATGAGGATTGGCGTCGCTCCATCCAGGCAGTAGGCGCACGCGTGAAGGCAGCCGCGGTAGGGGTTCGCGCTCCAGCGAAAGCCGACGTCGGGCGAGTCGTTCTGCGAGAGGATCGTGCGCGACTGGTCCTCGAGCAGCGTCACCTTCGCCGGTGCGGGACCTTCGCCTTCGTCGTACGTGACGGAGAGGTCGCGGAAGCGAACCAGCGGGTTGGAAACAGGCCGTCGCTCCACGCAAGTCAGTATACTGAACTGATGTGCAGTATCAACGTTTCTCGTCGACGATCCGCTTCAGCAGGCCGGGAGTGAGCGGCGGCGCGGTTGCGGCGATCACCGCGGGCAGCACGTACTCGTACCGGTGCAGGCGCGGCAGGGCGATCGCGCCGCGATCGATCACGAAGCGCAGCGCGAGCTCGCCCACGGTGGTGGCCTCGAGGAGATCGGGGCGGCGGCCACGTTCGCGGACCTCGCGCGCGGGATCACACGAGCGCGCGGCGGGTGGCTCGGTGTGGACCTCGGGTGCGAGACGCGCGGCGGCGATCGCAGCAAGCTCGAGATCGGCGACCGAGAGTTCGTTGCGATCGTCGCGCGGCGGCAGCTTCATGCCGGGGCCGACGTTCCCGCCGAGCGCGCCGCCGGCGAGGGGCTGGCGCGCGAGGACGGGGACCTTCGCCGCGGCGAGCAGCGGTTCGGCGCGACGATCGAGGAGATTGAACACCACGGAGAGCGCGGCGAACCAGGTCTCGGTCGTGAACCCGAGCGCGGTCTCGTCGAGCTCGTCGATGCGCAGGCCCCACGCGACGACCTTGCCCTCGCGGGTGAGCCGCTCGCAGGTGCCGGCGAGCTCGGGCCACGCGGTGGAGGATCTCCATGCGGAGCGGACCGGGAGCTGCGCGAGCGGGAGCGCATCGAGCCGCGTATTGCGCAGCGAGGCCTCTACGGCCTCCTGCACGTAGCGCGCGGGGAGCAGCTCGGGGAGCACGTCCCGCCGCGGATGACCTGGCCGCGGCGGCGTGTGCGAGATCGTGGTCGCAACAACGACGCGATCGCGCGCGCGCTGCGTGCGGATGGCCTCGCCCGCGAGGCGCTCGGCATCGGCCTCGGGATGGACGTCGACGAGGGTGAGCCCGAGCTCGATCGCGTGCTGCAGGGTGCGATCGACCTCGCGGGCATCGATCCCGCGGTTCGCCGCGATCGTCAGGGAGACGTCGCCGCATCCGACGACCGTGACGCCGGGGCCGAGCGGTCTGGTGCGCACGCCCACATCGTAGTCGGTCGTGACGTTCGTCGCATCCCCGACGAGGATCTCGATTTCTCGTCCCGGCACCGATACGATGGGGCATGCACAAGAGCCTGGTTGTCCTCACGCTACTGGTGGGGTGCGGTGACGATGGGGTCCACCACCTTCCAGATGCTCCGGAGGGCATCGATGCTGCGACGCCCGATGCGCCGCTCTCGGGTGCGGTGACGCTGACGGTCACGCAGGACGGCACCCCGCGGCCCGACGTGGCCGTGTACTTCCTCGCCGCCGACAACTCGCTGGTCGCCAAGGTACCGACGAACGCGCAGGGCGTGGCGAGCGCCGTGATGGGCCTGGGCGGCTCGGTCACCGCGATCGATCCATTCGCGACCAAGAGCTCGGCTCGCGATCTGCGCACGTTCGTCGGCGTCAAGCCGGGCGATGACCTGAAGCTCCACACCGGCGGGCCGGGACCGCAGGTCGTGGACACGAACTTCACGCTGAACCTCCCGATGGATGCGTTCGCGGGCTCCTACGAGGTGAGCACGAACTGCGGCCATCTCTCGTTCGCGGGCGGCGGTGGAGGCAGTGGCTCCGCGGTCACGGCCGGCGGGCTCTCCCAGCTCCACGGGTGTGGCGCCACGATCGACATCCTCGTCGAGACGTTCGACGGCGGGGGCATCGCGCTCGGTGCGATCTACAAGCCGGGCGTCGTGCTGACCGAGGGCGGCACGATCGATCTGACGGCCGAGGCGTACACCACGCCGGTGCCGACGCAGGCGATCAACTGGTCGAACGTCCCCGTCGGGTACGCGCAGATGGACGCGCGCGTGGCGCTCGCGTCCCCGAAGGGCTTCCTTCGCGAGCAGTTCGCCAACTCGGGCGTGGTGACGACGGGCGCTGCCACCACCACGTTCCCGCGGCCGGCGGTCACGGGCGGGATCGCGATCACGCAGTCGCGTCCGTCGCCGACGAACTTCATCGGCACGCACACGGTGATCGACTGGGCGCCGCAGAGCACCGCTCCGATCGCCGTCGACGTTGGAGCCGCGCTGCTCGGCACGTACACCACGAGGCCGTCGGCGTCGGGCGCGACGCGCTCGGTGACCTGGGCCGCGTCGGCGGGTGCAACGCCGGACTTCGCGTGGGCCTCGCTGCGTGCGGACCGGTTCGTCGGGAAATCGAGCACGACCTGGTTCTGGGACATCGTCGTGCCGTACGCGACCACCACGTTCACGCTGCCGCTCCTGCCGACGGAGATCGGTGAGCTCAACTTCATGGCGACCGACAGCGTCGACGTCAACGAGCTGGTCACCGCGAAGGTGCCGGGCGGCTACGACGCCGCGCGCGCCGAGATCCTCTCGACGTCGCCGGAGCAGTTCATCGCCGGCCCGAGCGGCCGCATCGCGTTCGAGACCATGGACTTCGCTCCGCAGGCACGGGTCTCGCCGCCGATCCGCTCGTGGACGGATCGTGCGATGTACGCGCCCCGCCGCTGAAGCGGGGCATCCGCAGCGGTTCGTCGCGCAGGAGTGACCGGGCCGCGTTTACTACAGGCGCTGCCTGAGGTTAGATCCCTCGATGGAACGCCCCGTCGGAGCTCCGGTCGGTACGTCGGTGCCTCGCGTGGACGGCATCGCGAAGGTCACCGGCCGCGCCCTCTACCTCGATGATCTGGATGTACCGAACGCCTGGCACGGCGCCACGGTGCGCTCGAAGGTCCCGCACGGCGTGCTCGAGGCGATCGAGCTCGATCCGGAGTTCGACTGGAGCCGCGTCGTGGTCGCCACCGCGGACGACATCAAGGGCCAGAACGTCATCATGCTGATCGAGGACGATCAGCCGGCGCTCGTGAAGATCGGCGCGCGCGTGATGCACGTCGACGAGGCGGTCGCGGTCGTCGCCGCGCCGACCCGTGCGCTCGCGTTCGAGGCGGCGAAGCACGTCACGCTGAAGATCAAGCCGCTGCCGCCGGTGTTCGACATCGACGAGGCCATCGCGGTCACGCAGCTGCTCTACAAGACGAACAACGTGTTCAAGGAGCTCCTGATCCGCAAGGGCCACGCCACCGACGCGGAGCTCGACGCGGCGTTCGCGAACGCGGCGCAGGTGATCGAGGGCACGTACTACACGTCGCCGCAGGAGCAGATGTACATCGAGACGCAGGCGATGATGGCCGAGTGGGAAGGCACCCGCTGCAACATCGTCGGCTCGATGCAGTGCCCGTACTACGTGCACAAGGCGATGAAGGCGCTGCTCGCGTGCGGCCCCGATGACGTGGTGATCACGCAGGCGGTCACCGGCGGTGGCTTCGGTGGCAAGGAGGAATATCCGTCGATGCTCGCCGCGCACGTCGCGATCGTCGCCGGCAAGGCGAAGCGCGCGGTCAAGATGGTCTACGACCGCGACGAGGACATCGCCGCCACCACGAAGCGCCATCCGTGCCGCACGCACCACCGCATGGCGGTCGACGCGCAGGGAAACATCCTCGCGATCGATATCGACGCCGTGATGGACGGTGGCGCGTACCTCACGCTGTCGCCGGTGGTGCTGTCGCGCGGCGTCCTGCACGCGGCCGGCCCGTACAAGTGCCCGGTGACGCGCGTGCGCGGTCGCGTGGTGGCCACGAACCACCCGCCGCACGGCGCGTTCCGCGGCTTCGGCGCGCCGCAGACCACGTTCGCGTACGAGCGGCAGATGGAGAAGCTCGCGATCGCGCGCGGTGAGGATCCGCTGGCGCTACGCTCGCGCCTCGCGCTGCGCTCGGGCGACACCACCTCCACCGGGCAGGAGCTCACGTTCTCCGTCGGTACCGACGAGGTGATCGGCGCGATCCAGAAGGTCGCCGGCCCGGTGCCGGAGCGCGATGGCACGCGGAACGGCGCGTCGATCAAGCGCGGCCGCGGCGTGTGCTTTTACTTCCACGGCGCCGGCTTCACCGGATCCGGCGAGCAGCGCCTCGCGGGTCGCGCGACGATCGCCGTCACGTCGGCCGGGCGGTTCGAGGTCCGCTCGAGCTCCACGGATATCGGGCAGGGCGCGATCACGATGTTCTCGCAGATCGCGGCGACCGCGCTCGGCATCGACGTCGGGCACATCGATGTTGTCGATCCCTCGACGTCCAAGGTGCCCGACTCCGGTCCCACCGTCGCGAGCCGGACGTGCATGGTGGTCGGCGGGCTCGTCGACACGGGCTCGCGCGCGATCAAGAAGCAGCTCGAGACCTGGGCCGTCGAGCACGGCATGAGCGGCAAGCCGCTCGTCGACATCGCGGTGGCGCGCGGCGCCGAGGGCGAGCTGGTCGAGACCGTGCAGTACCACCCGCCGCCGGGCATCCACTGGGACGACGCAACGTATACAGGCTCCGCGTATCCGGTCTACGGCTGGGCCGCGTGCCTCGTCGACGTGACGGTGGATCTCGATAGCTACGAGGTCTCGATCGATCGCTGCGTGCAGGCGGTCGACGTCGGCAAGGCGATCAACCCCTCGATCGTCAGGGGCCAGATCGACGGCGGCACGTTGCAAGCGCTCGGCTGGGCGGTGCTCGAGAACATCGTGTACAAGGACGGCCGCGTGGCGAACGCGAACATGACCAACTGCATCGTCCCCACGTTCGCCGACGCCCCCGAGCTCGAGACCATCCTGATCGAGTGCCCGTACCCGTTCGGCCCGAGCGGCGCGAAGGGCGTGGGCGAGATTCCGATGGACGGTCCGGCGGCCGCGGTCGCGAACGCGGTGCAGAACGCGCTCGGCCTGCCGTTCGACTCGCTGCCGATCTCACCCGAGGCCGTACGCGCGGCGTGGAGGCGGTCGTGAAGGTCACGCTCGAGGTCAACGGCACCTCGCACGCGGTCGAGGTCTCGCCGTGGAAGCGGCTGCTCGACGTGCTCCGCGAGGATCTGCGGCTCACCGGCACCAAGGAAGGGTGCGGCGAGGGCGAGTGCGGCGCGTGCACGGTCATGCTCGACGGCGAGGCGGTGAACTCGTGCCTCGTCGCGGTGGGGCAGTGCGATGCGCGCAGCATCACCACCGTCGAGGGGCTCGCGAAGGGCGACGTGCTCCACGCCGTGCAGCGTGCGCTCGTCGCGTGCGGCGGCGCGCAGTGCGGCATCTGCACGCCGGGCATCGCGGTGTGCGCGGCGCACGTAGTGGATCGCGGGCTCGTCGTCGGGCGCGATGACGCCTCGGCGCGCGCGCAGGTTCGCGAGCTGCTCGCCGGCAACATCTGCCGATGCACCGGCTACCAGCTGATCGTCGATGCGATCATCACGGCGGCGCGCGAGGTCGGGCGATGACGAGCTACCTGCGGCCGCGCACGCTCGAGGAAGCGACCGTCGCGCGCGCGGCGTATCCAGACTGGATGGTCCTCGCGGGCGGCACGGACCTGATGGTCAACGCGAACCACAAGCCGGCCCCGCCGGGCATCCTCGATCTCTGGCGCCTCGGCGAGCTCGGGTTCATCCGCGTCGAGGACACCTCGATCGTGATCGGCGCGGGGACCACGTGGCACGAGGTCGAGCGCCATCCGGCCATCCGAGACAAGCTCCTCCCGCTGGCCCTCGCGGCGCGCGAGATCGGCGCGCTCCAGATCCAGGCGCGCGGCACGCTCGGCGGCAACGTCGGCACGTCTTCGCCGGTCGGCGATAGCCTGCCGGTGCTGCTCGCGCTCGATGCCACGATCGAGGTTGCCTCGGTGCGCGGCCGCCGCAGCATCCCGTATCACGCGTATTGCACCGGCTATCGCAAGACGCAGCTCGCCGCCGACGAGCTGATCGTCGCCGCACACCTTCCGCTGCCGCCCGCGACCATGCGCACGACCTGGCGCAAGGTCGGCACCCGGCGCGCTCAATCGATCTCGAAGGTCATGGGCGCGGCGGCGATCGCGCTCGACGGGGGCACCGTGGTCTCGGCCCGCGTCGCCCTCGGCGCGGTCGCGGATCGTCCGATCCGGATCACCGAGGTCGAGCTCGCCGTCACCGGGCTGCCGCTCGCGCAGGCGGCCGAGGCGGCGCGCGCGGCGATGCGCGGTGCGATCACGCCGATCGACGATATCCGCTCGACGGCCGAGTATCGCCGGGACGTCGCGGAGAACCTCGTCGCACGGTTCTTTACCTCGTGACCGCGCGTGTCATGATCGCTGGCGGTGTCGGCGCCTGACGATCCAGACGATCCGAAGCCGAAGCCCGAGGATTCGGGCTCGGTGGACATCTCCGCGTCGGGTGCGATCGAGATGCCCGCCGCCGAGGCCTCCGGATCGATCGACGTCGAGCTCTCCGGCAGGCTCCCTGCCTCCGACGGCACGCCGGCCTCGGTGGCCGACTTCGACTCGCAGCCGGTGTCCTCGGGCAAGGTCCGCACGGCGGTCGCGGGCGAGCAGACCAACCGTACGAAGCGGCTGCGCTCGGCGGCGCGCGAGGCGGTGGATGCGAGTGTCGAGAAGCTCGGCTCGAGCCTCAGCACGATCGGCGAAGGCGTCAGCAAGGTCGGCGAGGCATCGAAGAAGGTGCCGCTGGTCGGTGCGGGCGTGTCCAGGCTCGGCGAGGGCATCTCGCACGTCGGCGATTCGCTCCACCATCTCCCGCGTGCAGCGAAGACGCGCAAGGGCAAGCTGCTCGTGCGCAGCCTGTTCGTCGGCTTCGTGCTCGTCGCGTCGTGGATCACGGTGATCGTCGCGCTCCAGCTCCACGGCAACGAGACCCCGGACTTCCGGCCGATCGCCGAGCAGCTGTTGATCGATCTCTCGAAGGATCAGCCCTCCGTCGAGACGGTCTACGACAGCTCGTCGCCGCGGTTCCAGGAGGTGGTGCGCAAGGAGAAGTTCGTCGACGACATGGCCGATCTCTCGGCCACCGTCGGCAAGTTCCGCGAGATCACGGCGGTCAACGACTCGCTCGTCACCTCCGGCCCCACGGGCCGCATCGGCCGCGTCTCGCTCACCGTCGCGTACGAGAAGGCGACCTGCAAGGCGAGCGTCAGCCTCCACGAGGACAAGGGCGTATGGAAGCTGCTCGGCATCGGCGTGGAGCTGCCGAAGGAGCTCAAGATCTCGCAGGCGCAGCGCGAGGAGCGCGTGCAGGCATGCAAGGACGCGATGTCGAAGACCTGCGACCTCTACGTCGCCGCGAACGCCATCCTCGAGCAGCTTCGCGATGGCCACGCCGACCAGGTCTGGGACGACGCCTCGGGCGTGTTCCAGAAGCAGGAAGAGCGCGGCCGGTTCATCACCCTGCAGGACGAGCACCGCATCCTGCTCGGGCCCTACGTGCGCATCCTGAAGGTCACCGAGGCCAAGGTGATCGGCAACGCAACCGGCGGCAACAACGCCACGTTCGAGGTCATCACCGAGTACGCGCGCTCGTCGGGCGTGGCCGTCACGATGGGCTTCTATCGCGGCTCGCGCACCATGCCGTGGAAGCTACGCAGCTTCAAGGTCGTGCTGCCGATGCCGCGCGCCGGTGATGTCGGGGAGCCAGCCGATGCGGGCTCGGGCTCGGGATCCGGATCGGCGGTCAAGCCGGTCCGCCCGGTACCCAAGAAGCCCTAGGCAGCGGCCTTCGCTCGCGCCCACCGTCGCGGAGCATTTCGGTCAGTGCATGACAAAGGCGATGACGACCGTCGAGCGGTAGACTTGGCGGGTGCGAGAGCAGGCGATCCGAGAGCTCTGGGTGTGGTTCGCCGACCGCGCACCGTTGCTCGCGCACAATGCGGCGATGCACGCCGAGCTCGACGCGCGCCTCGCCGCGATCGGCCCGGTGGTGTGGGAGATCGGACCGGGTGTCGACAAGCCGAACGCGTTCGTGGTCTCGCCGGATGGCGATGCGGCGCTGCTACCGCTGACCATGGAGATCGTCGCCGCGGCGCCGGTGCTCGCCGACTGGGAGTGGCACGCCGCGCGACCGGTGAAGCAGTGGAACCTCACCTTCGCGCTGCACGCCGATGGCGAGTCGCGCAGCGTGGACGCGAGCCGCTGGCGCTACGTGCTCCACGACCTCGGCGACGAGGTGGTCGAGTTGACCGTCTACGCGCTGTTCACCGAGGACCTCGATGACTCGCTGCGCGACGCGGCGGTGGAGATCGTGTTGCAAGGCGTGCTCGGTGAGCGCCGGCGGATGAGTCACATCGGGGCCTACGACGTGAAGGTGACGCTCGATCCGGCACGGGAGGCGATCTCGATCACCACGCTCGCCTCGCACCTCGACGAGCTCTTGCGGGAGAGGGTGTGAGCAGCATCGACGTCGACGGGCCGCAACTCGTCGGGCATCGGCCGATCGTGCATCGATGGTCCCGCGCGCGTCGGAGGGCGCCGCGCGCTCACTCGCTCGTGACGCGCGCTTCCGGAATCCGCTGGCGCTCGCGCCGACGCCGCCACAGCAGCAACCCGAGCCACGCAGCGACGGAGACGCCGGGCCACGCGAGCCAGGACGCATGCGCCCACCACGGGCGCTCGAAGCGGAACTGCACCAGATGCCGGCCCTTCCCGACATCCACCGCCACGAAATCGGGCGTCACGCGCCGCACCGGCGCCTCGACCCCATCGACGTACGCGTGCCACCGCGGATGCCACGACTCGCGCGCCATGAACGTGGTGGTCGCCGTCACGTCGACCTCCGCATTGATATCCGCCTCGTCTCCCGGCGAGTCCTGACGCCACGAGCGCAGCGTGATCCCCATCGGGGCGGTGCCCGGATTCCCGAAGCCCGCGTAGACCAGATGCCGATTCTTCATCGGCATGTCGGTCCGCATCCACGCGATCGCGGCCTTTCGGGCCTCGGAGTTCGCCGTCGTCGGCCCGTCGGGCAACACGCCGGTGATCTGGATCGGCGACACCAGGCCCGGCGTCGGCAGGCGCCGCACGGTGTACCCCGTGGTCTCGATGACCACGTCGCCGATCGGCATCGTCGCGGCCTTCGACTTCTCGAACACGAGGTACGGAGCGTCGTAGAGCCAGGCGGTCTTCGGGAAGTCGCGCACCGACCACAGGTAGTCGTAGTTCGGCGACGCCTGCAGCCCACCACCGCCCATCTGCAGCAGCGACGGCACGCGCCCGTACACGTATGACAGCAGGTTCCACCAGTGGTTCTCGCACCCCGGACCGACCTGCTTGCGACCCGGCGGCGCGGCCTCGAGCGCGGCGATGATCTCCATCATCTGCGGCCGCACGCTCGGCGGATCCTTGCCGAGCACGCGCGCGCGACCCGCCTCGACCCTCGCACCGGGCGCGGCCACGGCCATCACCAGCGCCGCGACCACGGTCGCGATCCCGGCGCGCACGCCGAACTGCAGCGACGTATGGGTCACCTCGTCGACCCACGAGCCGGTGAGGCGGAGCGCGGCGCGGATGCTGCGCAGGAACCAGCCGTCCTCGGGCGCATTCCACAGCGCGACGAGGATCGAGTAGATGCCCGCGCCGATGCCGAGCGCGAACACGATCTGCATCGAACCGAGGAAGCGCACGGCGGGGATCAGATCGTCGGCGGTCTTCGGCATGTGCGGGCCGAGGCCGAGCAGCAGCGCGAACGCGATGCCCGGGATCCACAGCCAGCGCAGGGTCGATCCGCGCCCGAAGATCATCGCGATCGGCAGCGCGCAGGTCAGCACGATGACGCGGCCGTAGTCGAGGATCAGGCCATCGTAGAACCACGAGGCGAGGAGCTTGAAGCCGGGGCCGACCTCGTCATCGACACGATGCGGAAACCCGCCGAAGCCCTTCGCATCGACGAGCATCGTGATCCAGCCGGGCATGGTCGCGACGGCGAGGCCGATGCCGAGGATGACGAGCCGCAGTGGCTCCGCGAGCGCGGTGCGCAGATCTTCGCGCCATGGTCCCGCGTCGTGCATCGCACGCGCGAACCGCACGGCCGCGAGCACGAACAGCGTTCCCGCGCCGAGCACTCCGTAGAGGAGGGTGCTCTTGCCGAGCACGAACCACACCGCGAGGATCAGCACATCCAGCAGCCCGACGACGACGGCGGTCACCACCGGCGATCTCCACACCACGGACTTCGCGAGCACGCCGCCGATCACCCCGAGCGCGAGCGTCAATCCGAGCGAGACGCCGCCGAACGGATGGCACAGGCCCACGAATGTTCCCCACGCGATCGCCGGCGCGATACCCGAGGTCTCGCGGATCCATCGTACGCCGTGGCCGAGCGCGAGCGGGAACGCGGCGAGGGCCCAGGTCTGCGTGTACAGACCGACGGAGAACGTCCCGTCGGCCGAGAAGCCCCAGCGCGATTGCCCGATCGTGAACGAGATCACGAACGCGGCGGTGACCGACTGCCACGGCGTCGCGCCCATGAGGCGCATGCCGCGATAGGCGGCGAGCGGCGCCAGCACGAGCGGGAGGAACACGCTGAGCTGGAAGAAGAACGTATGGTGCCCGAAGATCGCCGCGGGCAGCGCTGACGCGAGCTGCGGGATGACCTGGTAGTAGTACGCGGACGCGTAGCCGGCGTTCGCGGACGGATTCCAGAAGTCCCAGTCACCGGCGGCGATGCAATCGGCGAGGCGCCGGCTCTCCGCCATGTGGAAGCTGAGATCGTCGCCGGCGATCTCGCCGGAGAACACGCCGTAGTAGGTCACGGCCATCACGATGGTCAGGACCGCGAGCGCGGGCAGGGCACCGTACTCGCCGATCTTCGCGACGGCGATGTCCCAGGCATCGGGAGCTTCCGGCGCTCTGGGCGGCCGTTTGCTCGGTGGGCCGCTCATCCGGCATCCTCGCCGAGGAGCAGCGCGATGCGCTCGTCATCGAACAGCGGCGTCGCACCGCGGGCCTCCGCAACGGCGGCCGCATAGCGCGCGGCCGCGTGTCCCGAGGCGGCGAGGTCCCAGCCCATCGTCATGCCGAGCACGAGGATCGCGAGGTACGCATCGCCACAGCCGACGTTGTCACCAGCCACGGCCGCGTGCACGCCCGGGATCGTGATCGCCGCGCCATCACCGTAGAGCGTGGAGCCACCGGCGCCGTGGGTGACGGCCACGACCTTGCGGTTCGCGCGCAGGGCCGCGATCGGATCCGCCCAGCCGTACCATCCGGCGAGCACGCCGAGCTCGCGATCGTTGACCTTCACCACGTCGGCGGCGTCGAGCGCGGCGCGCACGGCCGCGGTCTCGGGGACAGCGGGCGCCTTGCGGAGATTGACGTCACACACCTTGAGGCAGGTCTCACCGGCGGCCGCCACCGCGGACTCCCAGGCCTCGAGCCCCTCGGCGGTGCGCTGCGCGAGGGTGCCGAAGATCAACACGCCGGCCTCGGCGATCGCGGTCTCCACGGCGGGCGTGCACGCGATCCGCTCCCACGCGCGGTTCTCGAACAGGCGATAGCGCGGCTCGCCGGCCTCGACCGTGACCCCGACCTCGCCGGTCTCGCGCTCGGAATCGATCTGCACGAGCGAGGTATCGACGAAGTGCGCCAGCCGGGCGATCGCCCGCCGGCCGAGCTCGTCGTCGCCGACCCGGGTGACCAGGCGGGCCCAGCCACCGGCCTGCCCGAGGTGATAGGCCACGTTCGCGGGAGCGCCGCCGAGCTGGTCGCCATCCGGGAAGCGGTCCCAGAGGACTTCCCCCCAGATCACCACGGCTTCGTCGCTTGTTGACATCGGTCAGTTAGTGTACAAGTTACACTCTAAACGTGCCGCATCCACGAACGACCGACGGGCTCGACATGTACGGCGGCTCGCTCGCCCTGCTGACGGACTTGTACCAGCTGACCATGGCCTGCGGCTACTGGAAGGGTGGTCATGCCGAACAGGAGGCGGTGTTTCACCTGACCTACCGGCGTCCCCCGTTCGGCGGCGGCTACGCGATCGCGGCCGGCATCGCGCCGGCGCTCGCGTTCGTGCA
>JBBRED010000225.1:0-13713 GCA_038203335.1 Haliangiales bacterium
CAGGATCGGGATCTCGAAGTCGTCGACCAGCACCTTCGAGTCCTGGGGCGACGCTCCGCGGATCACCACGCCCGAGTAGCCCTGCGGCAGCTGCGTGTTGACCACGCCCGGCATCGCCGTCAGCGTGCGCACCACATCGCCACCCGTGCCGGGGATGCGCTGGAGCTCCTCGCGCGTCAGCTGCGCAGCGCCAACCGCCGCCGTCGGCATGCGGCCCGCGACCTCGATCTTCTCGGAGGTCATGTCGAGCAGCAGCACGATGTCATCCAGCACGGGGCCGGTCACCGTGCCGAGCGCCGCGCCGTACTTCTCCGAGTTGATGATCAGCGTGGCGCCGAGCGGGGCCTGCAGCGCGAATGCGCCGTTCTTGTCGGTGAGGATGATCGTCGTCTCGTTCTCGACGTTGATCTGCGCGCCCTTGATCGGCTTGCCGAGCGTATCGATGACGCGGCCCGAGACCGTGATCTTCTCGACGGGCGCGGTGGGGCCAGCCGGCGGAGCATCCTGCGCTCGCGCCACGCCGCCGCCGAGCATCAACGCGGTACAGGCCACCAGCCAGCGCATGTGCCGGCCGATCGTAACATCCAGGCCGTGCCTGCGCCTCACTCCGTGCCGGCGCCGGCCATCATGCCCATCGCCGAGTACCCCTTGTCGACATAGACCACCGTCCCGGTGATCCCGCTCGCCAGCCCGCTCGACAGGAACGCCGCCGTGTTGGCGACCTCCTCCGCGGTGATCGCCTCGGGCAGCGGCGAGGTCGCGCTCGTGTACTTGATCATCAAGTCGATCGGTCCGATCGCCTCCGCCGCCCGCGACTTGTACGGTCCCGGCGAGATCACGTTCACTCGATGTCCCCATTTACGGCCGGCCTCGAACGCCAGCACGCGGGCGTCGGACTCGAGCGCAGCCTTTGCGGAAGACATGCCACCGCCATATCCGGGCACGACGCGGTTCGAGGCCATGTACGACAGCGTCAGGAACGATCCACCCCGCCGCATCACCGGCCCCATGTGTTGCACCAGCGACACATGTGAATACGCAGACGCAGACACCGCGCCGAGATAGCCGTGCCGCGATGTCTCGAGCAGCGGCTTCTGGACCTCCGGGCCGTTCGCGAGCGAATGAATGACGATGTCGGCGCCGCCATCCTTTGCCACCAGTGCGGCGAGGCCGGCCGTGGTGAAGTCGGCGAGGTCCTTGTACCGGCGGTGCTCGCGGATCTCGGCGGGAACGTCCTCGAGCAGATCGTGATCCGCGTCGTACGGGTACACCGCGCTGATCTGGATCTTGGAGCCGTCCTTGAGCAGCAGGCCCGGATCGACCTTCTCGCGGCTCATCATCATCTTGAACATCTTGTAGAGCGGCGGCCACGTCGCGACCGCCACCGTCGCGCCCGCCTCGGCGAGCGCCTTCGCGATGGCGAACCCGAGCCCGCGCTCGTCACCAACGCCGGCCACCAGCGCGTGCTTGCCCGTCAGATCGATCGCTAGCATCGACGACGTTCATACCGCATCAGAGGTACGCTCTGGTCCGTGTGGCGCACCCTCATCTGCCTGGGATTCATCGGCTGTATCAACCAGGCGGCGAAGGTCGTCAATCCTCCGCCCGAAGGCGGCGGAACGCTGACCTGCGCGCAGATCGCGGAGCAATGCGATTCGCAGTGCTCGAACCCGATGTGCCTGCACGGCTGTAGCAACCAGGGCACCGCCGAAGGAGCGCAGCAGCACGACGCGGTCCTGTCATGCGGCGAGAGCCACTCGTGCCTCGACGAGACGTGCCTGCGCGCGAACTGCGATGCCGAGATGACGACCTGCCAGGGCCCGCCGCCTCCCGATGAGCCCGCCGTGGTCCCGCCGCCCGAGCCGACGACGACCGAGTAGAAACGATTCGAGGCCCGGTCGTTCTTCGACCGAGCCTCGCGCCGTACGTCTTCGATCATCGGCCGAGGAGGCCGTTCACCCGGTTGCCGATCCACTCGCCGGCGCGATACAGCCCGGTGCCCGCGGCCTGACCGGCTTCCTGCAGGTGCTTCGAGACCGTCGGCGAACCGACCACCTCGCCGATCGCGCGACCCGCCTCGCCGCCGTAGTACTTGTACGTTGGCTCGTTGGCGCCGCGGTTCGCGGGCTGCGGGTTGGGCGGCGGCCCGTCCTGGCCGCCGCAGATGAGAGCGAGGTCGGTGATATCGATGGTCTGAAGATTCTCCATGTTGCTCCTGCCTTTCAGGAGGAACGGGTAATCACACTTCGTGCCATCGCGCGCGCACAACAGGATCGCGCAGATGCGCTCCGAGTGCCTCGATGTCACGACGTACGCCGTAGGCAAATCGTCTACTGTCGGCGCCGATGAACAGACTCGCGCTCGTTGTGGTCATCGCTGCTTGCGGCAAGGGCAAGTCAGGTCCGGACATCACGCCGGCCACCTTCGGCACGAAGCCAGTGCCGCCGGGCCGCCTCGCGAAGATCAAGCCCGACATGACGCAGGCCGAGATCAAGGCGCTGTTCCCCGATAGCCGCGCGACGCCGAACCACAGCGGCAGCCCGTCGCTGACGATCGACTCCGACTTCGGCAACGCGGAGTACCGGATCGGCTTCTACTCCGACCTCGACAAGGTCGCGAGCGTGGATGTCGAGGTCCCCGGCGACATGAAGATCACCGACGAGCTCAGGAAGGCGTGGGGCAAGCCCGTGGACGAGCTCGGCGGAAGTCCGACGTGGCGCAACGACGAAGATGGCTACGAGGCGAGCGTGTGGGACATGCATCGCGCATCGCGGGTGCAGTTCAAGCCGTTCATCGCGCTGACACCGGAGTTCTTCGGCAAGGCACCGGGCCCGGTGGCCGAGCTCGCGAAGCTGACATGGGGCATGTCGTGGGAGCAGGTGAAGGCGGCGGTGCCTGGCGTCGAGGGACCGAAGGGTGGAAACGGCAGCTGGATCCCGTTCAAGGCGAAGCCCGACAAGGTCACGCTCGACGTGGGCTACAACGACGACAAGCTCGATCGCATGAGCATGGAGATGCCACTACGCGGCGTGGCGCTGATGGCCAAGGCGTGGGGGCCGCCGAAGCTCGGGAAGGAGCGCGGCGGTGACAGCGAGATCCAGTGCTGGGAGTCGGCGGACAAGGCGACGTGGATCCGCATGCCGACGCCCGGGGCCGGCGCGGAGAACGTGCACGTCTACTTCGAGAAGCCGAGCGGCGCGGTCTGCGAATAGTCTCTCCTTGCGCACTACGGGGACGTCGTGCGGGCGCCGTCGTAGCGGTGCGGATCCTGCGCGCGTAGCCACGCCTTGAGCAGCCGCAGGTCGGAGAACGTGGCGAGGTCGCGCGCGAGGAACACCGTTTGATCCTCGATGACGCCGCGGTCGTAGCGGACCTTCGCGATGACGTGCTTCGGCTCGATCTTCGACCCGAGCCGACCGCGGTACGGAGCCTCGGCGCTCTCGAGCTCCGCGGCGAGGTGCCGGGTCTGCTCGTCGAGGATCCGCGAGTACTGCCGCAGCCGCTCCTCCGCCATCGAGCTGACGGCCGCCGCATCGACCAGATCGAGCTCGAGCTGGAGCGAGAGCAGCCGCAGTAGATCCTTGGCCTCGTACGCGACGTTGACCTCGCTCATCAGCCGCGTCTTGCGCTCGCGCTCCACCGGATCCAGCTCGCGGTCCGGGTGAATCGCCCGGGCGAGCGCGCGGTAGACCTCCTGCACCGCCTTGTCGGCCGTCTTGCGCTGGTCCTCACGCCGGGCCTCCGCCTTGACCTGCTTCGCAGACTTGGGGCGCGGTGGAGGCTCCTGCTCCCGAAGCTTCGCGCGGGCACGCTCCTCCAGCTCGTCGAGCGAGGTGATCTCGTCATCGCCGAGATCGACGCCGTTCTCTTCGAGGATCTCGCGCATCTGCTCGAGCGTCTCGGCCGCATCGGCGGCCTTCTCGGCGTCGAAGTCCCCGCGGGCGTGGCGGTTGTAGATGTCCTTGAGATCGTCGTCGTCGCTCTCGGTGAGCACGGCCGACGTCATGTCGACGATCAGCCGCGTGACCTTGACCCGATCGGCCTTGCTCAGCTCGGGATGCGCACGATCGAGCGCGCGGATCAGGTCGCGGACGAGCTTGCCCTGCCGGTGGAACGCGGCGGCATACCCCGCGATCTCGCGATCGATATCCGCGCGGCCATCCTTCCACGCACGCAACCGCTCGCGCAGCCGCTCGACCTTCTCGAGCAGGCGGCGGAAGCGCTGCTGCACCTTGCTCTCCGCGCTGGCCGTGGGCGCCACGCGCTCGAGATGGACGGACCGCCGCTTCATCGCGGAGTTGTTAGCCCGGCGCTCCGCGTCCGGCAACCAGCGCCGGTCTCACATCGATCCGCCGATATCGCGCAGTCCTCACCGAACGAGGGTCGATGCTGGCTGGTGTCGGCGGCGATGGACCGTACGCTGCGGTGATGGTGCACGAGCCCGTGACGAGCCGCTCCGACGCATTCGTGTTCTTCGGAGCGACCGGAGACCTGGCCTTCAAGCAGATCTTTCCCGCCCTCCAGGCCATGATCCAGCGCGGCACCCTCGACGTGCCGATCATCGGCGTCGCGAAGGCCGGGTGGAACGTCGAGCAGCTCCGGGAGCGAGCGCGCGCGAGCCTCGTCGAGCACGGCGGCGGCGTCGACGAGGACGCCTTCAAGAAGCTCGTCGCTCAGCTTCGCTACATCGACGGCGACTACAACGATCGCGCCACGTTCGTCGCCTTGCGCGAGCAGCTCGCCGGCGCCGAGCGTCCGCTTCACTACCTGGCGATTCCGCCGGCGATGTTTCCCGTCGTCGCCGAACACCTCGGCGCGTCGGGCTGCGCGAAGCAGGCCCGCGTGATCGTGGAGAAGCCGTTCGGCCACGATCTCGCCTCCGCCAAGGTCCTCAACCGAACCCTCCGGACCCTGTTCGACGAGTCGGCGATCTTCCGCATCGACCACTTCCTCGGCAAGGAGGCCGTCCAGAACCTCCTGTTCTTCCGGTTCGCCAACACGTTTCTCGAGCCGATCTGGAACCGTCACTACGTCGCGAGCGTCCAGATCACGATGGCCGAGAGCTTCGGCATCAAGGGCCGGGGCGCGTTCTACGAGCAGGCCGGCGCGATCCGCGACGTCGTCCAGAATCACCTGCTTCAGGTCGTCGGCGTTCTCGCCATGGAGCCGCCGGCCACCACCTACCGCGAGGCGATTCGCGACGAGCAGGTCAAGGTGTTTCGTCAGATCCGCCCGCTCGACCCGAGCGACCTCGTGCGCGGACAGTTCCGCGGCTATCGCTCGGAGCCCGGCGTCGCCGGCAACTCCACCGTCGAGACCTACGCCGCGCTCCGTCTCCACATCGACTCGTGGCGGTGGGACGGCGTTCCGTTCCTGATCCGCACCGGCAAGTGCCTCCCGACCACCCTCACCGAGATCCTCGTCGAGCTCGAGCGACCTCCGCTCAGCAAGCTCGCGCCCGGAACTGGCAACTACGTCCGTATGCGCCTCGGCCCGGACGTCGAGATCGCTTTCGGCGCCCAGGTGAAGAAGCCCGGCGAGGCCATGGTCGGCCAACCCACCGAGCTGTCCTTCGTTCACCACGCATCCGCGGACGAGATGGCGCCCTACGAGCGGCTGCTCGGCGATGCCATGGACGGTGACGCGACCCTGTTCGCCCGCGAGGACGCCGTCGAGGCCGCGTGGGCCGTCGTCGATCCCGTGCTCGGCGATGTGGTTCCCGTGACGGAGTACGATCCGGGCACCTGGGGCCCTGCCGACGCCGACCGCCTCGTCCGCTCCATCGGCGGCTGGGCGCGGACCAGTCTCTTGACCTGATAGACGGATCGACGCACCGTGGACGCGCTGTCGAAGCCGGCCGCGACTCCGAGGCGAAGCGGCGCCGGCTTGCGTAGGGGACGTGAACACCATGGGACTCTTGACCTTCAGCATCAATGTCACCCTCGACGGCTGCGTCGATCACCAGGAGGGAATCGCCGACGACGAGACCCACGTGTTCTTCACCCGCCTCATGAACGAGTGCGGAGCGATGCTGTGGGGCCGCGTCACCTACGAGATGATGGAGAGCTTCTGGCCGGCCGTCGCCCGCGGCGACGAGGTGGCACCGCCGGCGATGCGCGAGTGGGCGGTCCAGCTGGAGGCCAAGCCGAAGTACGTCGTGTCGTCGACGCGGCAGGACTTTCCGTGGACCAACAGTCACCACATCGCCGCCGGCGACCTGCGCTCGAGCGTGCAGAAGCTCAAGGACGTGACCCCGGCCGGCGTGCTCCTCGGTAGCGGCACGCTCGCGACCGAGCTGGACCGGCTCGATCTCGTCGACGAGTACAAGTTCCTCGTCCACCCCCGGATCGCCGGCCACGGCCCGACCCTGTACCAGAGCGGGCTGCCCAGCACGCGACGGCTCGAGCTGGTCTCGGCGGAACCGCTCCGCAACGGCGCGGTCGCCATGCACTACCGGCGCGCGCTCTGACGCAGGGCCGCGCGAGGCGTTGCGCAGTACGCTCTCGCCGCGGCGCTACGAAACGTAGTGCCGCAACTTGCTACACGATCACGTGTTGACCTGATCGTGCGCAGCCTCCTACCGTGATCACCAGGAGGCGTCTATGGATGGGGAAGGCAAGGAGGCGGGTGCCACGAAGGCAATCCGTCTCACGATCCTGCACAAGGGCAACGAGATCCGTGTGCTCTCGACGCAGACGGTGCGCATGCTCGTGCCACCGAGCGATCAAACGTATTCGTTCGATCACCACGGCGGGTTCTGGTTCGAGGTCCGCGCGGAGGACAGCGAGGTCCTCTACCGCCGGATGATCCCGAATCCGTTCGTCGGCGAGATCGAGGTCCTCTCGGGCGATCCGGAGCGGCCGTTCACCCGGATCCCGTCGACGGACACCGAGAAGGTCTCGGTGCTCCTGCTGCCGGAGCTCGCCGAAGGACACGAGCTGCGGCTGTGCGCATCACCCAAGGGAGCGCCCGGTGCACGTGCGCGTGCGATCGCGACGTTCGACCTGCGCAAGCCCACGGCGAAGACGATGAAGATCCTCGCCACGAAGGACGACAAGCCGCCGCGTACCAAGAAGCCGCGGTCCACGAAGGGGAGGAAGTAATGGGGTTAGGGGATGGAGCCGTCGTCGGAACCACACAACTCATCAACAACGGATCACCGGCGGCGCGCTGGAACCTCGTCATCATCGGCGACGGCTACAAGGCCTCCGAGCTGGCGCAGTTTCACACCAACGCCGACGACGTCGTGACCTCGCTGTTCGGCACCGCGCCGTTCAACGATCCGGGCGGGCCATTCACCGCGCCGATGTCGAACGCGATCAACGTCTACCGCATCGACGTGTCGTCGACCGATAGCGGCGCCGACGATCCGATGGCCTGCGGCGGCACCGGCGCCTCGCCAGCGACGTACTTCGACGCGTCGTTCTGCAACGGCGGCGTGCGCCGGCTCCTCGTCTGCAACGCCGGCAACGTGATCGCGACCGTCAACGCACAGGTCCCGCAGTGGCACGCGATCCTCGTCCTCGTGAACTCGACCGTCTACGGCGGCGGCGGCGGCTCGGTGGCCACCGCATCGCTCGCACCCGGCGCCCTCGAGGTCGCGCTCCACGAGCTCGGCCACTCCGCGTTCGGACTCGCCGACGAGTACGAGTACTGGGCCGGCTGCGGCACCGATACGACGCACAACAACCACCCCGCCGGCGAGCCGGGCGAGGTCAACGTCACCGCCACCCTCTCGCCCCTCAAGTGGGGAAGCCTGGTGAGCGGCGGCGCCCCGATCCCGACGACGTCCAACGCGAACTGCGCCGTCTGCGATCCACAGGGTAATCCCGTCAGCGCAGCCACCATCGGTGCGTTCGAAGGCGCGCACTACTATCACTGCGGCGCGTGGCGTCCGCAGTTCAACTGCAAGATGCGCGCGCTCGGCCATCCGTTCTGCGCCGTGTGTCAGGACCGGATCCGCTCCGTGCTCGGACCGTTCCGGCCGCGCCGCCGCCTGCGGGACATCTTCGAGATCATCGATCGCTGGGTGATCCACCGGCCGCAAGACTGGGTCGTCGATCCGTCGCCGATGGACCTCAGCCGGTTCGCGCGCATCGCCCAGCGTGTGCGCGCCGAGGGCGCCGAGGACGATCTCAGCGAGCTGATCGGGCGCATCGGCTCGATGACCGAACCCGAGGTCCGCACCGCGCTCCTCCGCGTCAAGACACAGGCCTCGCGCCTCGAGGCCGCCGCGTCGACCCTGGAGGCTGCGCTCAAGGGCAAACGCGGATGACCGGCGCCCGCGTGGCGCTCGTCGGTTTCGAAGATCAAGACAACCTCGGCCTCCGCTACCTCTCGGGCGCACTGCGCGCGCGTGGTCACGAGACGAGGATCATCAAGCTCGGCGCGAGCGTGACCGACGTCTCCCAGCAGATCCGGGCATTCGCGCCGGACGTCGTCGGTGTGTCGTTGATCTTCCAGTACCTGCTGCCGGCCTTCCGCGATCTCGTCGACGATCTTCGCCGCGACGGCGTGACCGCGCACATCACCACCGGCGGGCACTACCCATCCTTCGAGCCGGCGAAGACCCTCGACGGCATGCCGGGCCTCGACTCCGTCGTGCGCTGGGAAGGTGAGGACACCCTCGTCGAGCTCACGGAGGCGATCATGGCCGGCCAGCGCTGGCAGGACGTGCCCGGCCTCGCCTGGCGCGACGGCGACACGGTGACCAGCTCGGCGGCACGCGTGGGCCGCTCGGATCTCGACACGCTCCCCTGGCCCGATCGCGACGATATCCTGTACGAGCGGCAGCACCTACCGACCGCCTCGATCCTCGGCGGCCGCGGCTGCCCATGGCGCTGCTCGTTCTGCTCGATCGTGACGTTCTACGACGGCAACGGCACCAAGGGCCGGCGGCGGCGCGATCCGATCGCCGTCGTCGACGAGATGGAGCAACTGCACAAGAGCCGCGGCGTGCGCGTGCTGCTCTGGCAGGACGACGACTTCCTCTCGGGCGGACGCGCGGGCATCCAGTGGGCGCACGACATTGCCCACGAGGCGATCAAGCGCGGGCTCCACGAGACGATGCGGTGGAAGATCTCGTGTCGATCCGACGAGATCAAGCCCGGCGTCCTCGAGCCCCTCGTCGCTGCGGGCCTGACGCACGTGTACATGGGCGTCGAGTCCGGCGACGACCAGTCCCTCTTGCGAATGAACAAGCGGCTGACCTCGAACGTGCACATCGCCGCTGGCGAGATCATGCGCGAGCTCGGCCTGTCCTTCGACTTCGGCTTCATGCTGCTCGAGCCGTGGTCGACGTTTCGCACCGTCCACTCGAACCTCGCGTTCCTGCGGACGTTCGTCGGCGACGGCGCCGCGGTGGCGTGCTTCTGCCGGACGCTGCCCTACGCCGGGACGCCGATCGCGAAGCAGCTCGCCGCCGAAGGCCGGATCGACCTCCAGGATCTCGCCGCCGACTACGCGTTCAAGGATCCGAAGCTCGACGTGTTCTACGACTGGCTGCTCGAGACGTTCTCGGAGCGCAACCACACCGCCGACGGGACGGTGAACCTGCTGCGCCTGATGCTGTTCGAGACGGCCCTCAGCTTCGGCGGCCGGCCGCGAGATCCCGTGATGCAGGCGGCGGTCCGCGGACTGACCGCGGTGTCGAACCAGACCATGATCGACTGCGTCGAAGCGGCCGCGCAGTGCGTGGAGGCCGACGGCGATCCGGCGATGCTGAAGGCCATCGCGGACATGCACGTCGTCGAGGATCGGCGGCTCAACCGCGAGGCGCTGCGGATCTGGGAGCGTCTGCAGCGGGCCCCCGCACCGGCGGCGCTCGTCGTCCGGCCGCCGGCGGACAAGGCGTGCTGCAAGGAGTGCGAGGAAACCGCTCTCTGAACGCGCGCTCAGTGTCGGACCGATCGGCGATGCACGAATGCATGCAGAGCTACGCCGACTACGTGGTGCTCCTCCTCGAAACCAAGACCGTCCGCGGCGAGCTCTCGACCGCGAAGGGTCGCCGGACGTGGACCGACGCGCAGACCCTCCACCTCGTCCCGTACTTCGGCGGTCGAGAGCTCGACGCGATCAAGCGCCGCGACATCGAGGACTGGAAGACGAAGCTCGCCGGCGAAGTCCGCGCCGGCACGCTGAGTCCCCACACGGTCAACGGACGCCTGCGCGTGCTCCTCTCGACGCTCCGCTCTGCCGTCGCCGAGTACGAGCTCGCCTACGACCCCACGCGCGCGGTCAAGCCCCTCGATACCTCGACGTGGGAGACCTACACCGAGGAGGAACCGAACGCGTTGACCGTCGAAGAGGTGCCGCGCTTCATGGCCCACGCACACGCGCGGTTCCCGCAGCACTACGCGCAGCTCGCCCTCGGCCTCGCGACCGGACGGCGACCGTGCGAGCTCCGGCCTCTGCGCTGGAAGGGCGAGACCCCGGACATCGTGTGGAACGACGGCGTCCTGCTCGTCCGGCGCTCGCAGGTGATCGGCGACGCCGACAACCGGACAAAGACCAAGACTCGGTTGCGCATTCCGCTGCCCACCGGGTTGATGGACATCCTCCAGCGGCACGTCGCCCGCCTGGCGAGCACGTCAGATCTCCTGTTCCCGTCGCGGACCGGCGGCTATCAATCGAGCTCGTGCCTGGCGAAGCCGATCGTGGCGATCGCGAAGGCGGCGGGCATCAAGAAGCATCTGTCGCCGTACTTCATGCGGCGCACGTTCCAGGATCTCTGCCGTGCGGCGCAGGTGCACGACTCGGTCGCGCGCGCGATCAGCGGCCACGCCACGGTCGAGATGCAGCAGCTCTACTCGAGCGTCGACGGTGCCGAGGTGCGGAGCGGGCTCGCGAAGGTGCTCACGCTCGCGGGCTTCATCGATGGCATATCGGTAGCATGAGGTAGGAGATCGCGCGGCCAGAACGTCAGCACACTGACGCCCATGAGCGGCTCGCAAATCCTACCGATAGGGGTCACCCGGATCGGGCGCACTGCCGTCCCGACAGATCGGGGACGTACCACTCGGCCAGCACCCCCGGCAGATGTAGACCTGGAACTCGCCGATGCTCCGTTCGCGGAAGGCCCCCTTCTGCGCGATGGCCAGCGTCTTGGAACTGCCTTGCGCGCGGTCGAGGACCTTGGTGACGTGCAGGAGCTTCCGCCCGCCGCACCCCGGGCAGCGGACCTGCCCGGCCATGGTCCAGCCGCGCGTCGTCGTGAGCGTGTCGAGCTGGGCCCGCACGGCGCCAAGCTCTTCCCGCAGCGCGGCGAGCTGGGCGCGAAGATCGGCATCATAGACGCCAAGCTTCGGATCGATTGTTGATCATCTCGACCTCGACACATGCCGCGCGATCAACGCTGACGCGCTCCCGCTCCGTGGGCCTGGTACAGGATGTCGAACACGCTCTTCGCGTCGGCCTGGACCAATCCGGGGTAGCCGACGGATTGGGCGCCAACATCAACGAGGTGTCACCCGCCGTCCCGCCCAGTCACAGGTAAGCGGTGATCGAAACCGTCGATCAGATTGTCAGCCTGCAAGCTGACACTCTTGATCGCCGTGCCAGATCCTGGGATGCAGGCGCATGATCCTGGCCGAGGAAGACGCCGCGCTGTTCTACCGCGCGTGGGGAGCACTGCTGATGTGGGTGAACGAGCAGCGCAAGGTCGTTCCGCCGTTCCCGCGCCCCACCGCCGGACATCCGATCGATCCCATGTTGGCGACGAAGGTCCGGGACGTCGTGTGGGCGGAGGACGCCCTTCGCGAGCGGTTTCTGGTCGAACGGGCGACCGATCTCTCGGCCGCCGAGCGCGAGCTGATCGGGTCGTGGCAGCATCGGGTGCGCGGGCAGTTCGTCATCCTCAACCACCTCCAGAAGCACTCGATCTTCATGAGCGATGCGGTCTACTGCGTGCGCGGGATCTACACGCCGCTCGAGGTGATGTTCCCGTACGTCCCGATGTTCGTCGAAGCCGTGCTCATCCCGTTCCGCGACGTGATCATCACGGACGGCCTCCTGCAGTCGCCGCCGATGCAGATCAGCTTCGGCAGCGGCGCGCGCCGGGCGTTCAAGGAGCAGTACAGCGCGGCACGTGCCGCGGGACGTGTTCGTACGCAGCTTCCGTCGCACTCCGATCTCGAGCTCCCGCTGTCTCCGCAGCCGAAGACCAAGCGCCGTAAACCGGCGCGACGCCCCCCGCGCTCGAGGCCGGCATGACGTACGAGGAGTTCAAGCAGGCGTGGGTGTGGGCCTTGCGCGAGTCGACCCTCCCGATCCTTGGCGGTGAGCCTGTCGAGGAGAACCTCGGCCTTCGCTCGATGGAGCGCGTCGTGAAGTCGTTCGTCGAGCCGTTCGGCGGCCAGCACGCTGCGCCGTTCCACGTCTCGGCGGCGCTCGAGTACCGCTGGGACGCGCTGCAGACCGCGAGGACCGCGTCGACCGAGGAGGACATGATCCAGGAGCTCCTCGGTCTCGACCGGAGCAGGAAGCCGCGAACGGAGAAGCCCTTTCTACGAGTCGACGTCACGTTGAGAGCATCGACCGAGTGGGGCAAGGAGATCGCACTACCCGCCCCGAGTGCGTGGCAGGCATGGGCGCGCGAGACGCTCGGGAGACTGGAGAGCATCGAGCCAGTGATCCCGAGCGAGAACGTCCGCGAGGGTCGCCACGGGATGCCGGAGATCCTCGCCTGGCAGAGCGAGCCCGAGCTTCAGGTCCTGTGCAGCCCGACCGGCGAGCTGAAGCTTCGTGGCCTCGAGGTCGCCACGTGGCAGGCCATCGAGCTGCCCCGAAAGTGGGACGACTCCAGCCGGACGCCGGACAAGGCGCCAGACACTCAGCTCGTCGCCATGTTCAAGCGGCTTCGCGCGGCGATGAACGCCTGGATGGAAGCAATGGATCACCTGACCCCACAACGACGGCCGAAAACCGTGGACCAATCAGGCCGCTGATCTCGCTCCGCGGTCTGGGTGGTCGCGTCCGAAAAGGCTGACACCCCGTACATCGTGGGTGGAAGGGTGGCGCAACGGCCTATCCTCGAGATGTGGCGCCCCCCTCGACGAAGCAGATCCTGAGGCAGCTACCGGACGACGGGACGATCGCGGACGTCCAGTACCGCCTGTACATCATCGATGCAGTGAATCGTGGCCGGGACGAGGTCGCGTCTGGCGCCGGGATTCCACACGAGCAAGTAGCGGCAGATTTGAGGGCGAAGTGGGGACGAGCCCGCGTACCGTAAGTCTGGGCTCCGTCGGCATACGCAGATCTCGACGAGGCGCTCGCGCGTCGTACCGACGCAGCAGCTTTACTCGAAGCGGTTCTGGACGGGGCGGCTTCGCTATCGACGTTGAGAGCGAACGCGGTCGGCTCGTACCGGAGCTCGACGATGCGGTCACACGAGGGATCGTCGTGCGCGACTTCCGTCTCAGTACGAGATCTCGAGCGTTCACGTCCACATCGTCGCGTTCGTCTACGGCGCACGAGACTTCGAGACGTGGCGTCGAGAGCGCGAGCGGCGTTGATCAGCGGTAGCCCGCTGACTTCGACAGCTTGCTTGGGTCGTGCCCGTGGCACGATCGCCAACCCTCGCAGGTCGACGAACTCGCCCAGTGGTGATCGGAAAGGGTTGAGGGCACGCGGAGCCTTGACGACGAAGAGAGATCGCGTACGATTGCGCGGACCTGCGGGATTAACTCAGCGGTAGAGTGTCAGCTTCCCAAG
>JBBRED010000226.1:0-13647 GCA_038203335.1 Haliangiales bacterium
TCGGCCTGATCCGGGCGCGTGCGTGCGAGGCCGCGTTCGCGATCGGCGTGGGCGCGTGGACGGAGGCGCGCACCGCCTCGCTCGACGCGCTCGAGACCGCGCGCTCGATCCGCAACCCGCAGGAGTCCGAGGACGCGCTGACCATCCTCGGCCACGTCGAATTCGCGACCGGCAACTACGGCGCATCGCGCACCCTCGCGACCGAGCTGCGCGACTCCGCGCGCACCCGCGCGAACCCGCAGCACGAGGCGTGGGGCATCTATACCGAGGGCCGCGCCGCGCTCTACCTCGGCGAGCTCGACCTCGCGATCGAGCGATTCGACGCGGCGATGCCGATCGTCGCCTCGATCCACGATCGCGCGTCGCAGATCCTCTGCGGCGGCATGCTCGCCTGCGCCCTCGCGCGCCGTGGCGATCCTCGCGCGCTCGCCGCCGCCGACGCCTGCTGGGATCGGATCGGCGGCAAGACCCCGCCCGTGTTCTCGATCACCGAGGGCCTCGTCGGCCTCTGCGACGCGTACCTCGAGCTCGCGCGCGCCACGCCGGCCCTGCTCGCCCGCGCGCGCGAGTCGATCGACGAGCTCGCCAAGCTCTCGCGTCTCCTCCCCATCGCGGCCCCGTCCGCGGCGAACCGCTCGGGCCTCTGGCACCTGCGCGATGGCTCTCGCCGCCGTGCCGCGCGCGACTTCCGCGCCGCTCTCGCCGGCGCGACGCGCCTCCACATGCCGTACGACGCCGCCTACGCCCACGCGGGCCTCGCGGTCGCGCTCTCGCGCGGTGATGCCACCGATCACGCGGGCGCCGCGCGCACCGGCTTCGCGGCCCTCGGCGCCACCGCGCCCGGCCTCGGGGCGTGATGCCGGCGCTGACCCTCCTCGTGCTGCGGGCGGCGGACCTCGAGCGCACGCGCCGCTTCTACGAGGCCCTCGGCCTCGTGTTCACCGAGGAGAAGCACGGCGGAGGTCCCGTGCACTACGCGTGCGCGCTCGGCGCCACCGTGCTCGAGCTGTACCCGCGACGCGCGAAGACCGACCGCGATGACGTGCGCATCGGCCTGGCGATCGCGAACGTCGCTGCGGCCATCGCCGCCGCGCTCGACATCGGCGGCGGCGTGCACCGCGCGCTCGATGCAACCGGCACCGCCGTGCTTCGCGATCCCGACGGCCGTCTCGTCGATCTCGGCTAGCACGTCCGCGAAATGGGGTCCGACCCCATTCTCGACGGTGTGCTTCACGAGCGGGAGCTTCGCGCTGTGCGCCAGCGATGCAGCGAGGTCGCGACGTGCGCTGCACCCACCACCACGCCGTGGACGCTGACTACTTCGCGACGGTGATCGCGACCTTGTTGCTCCACTGCTGCGCGCGACCACCGGCCGTGAAGCCCATCTTCAGCTCGTGCGCGCCGAGCTTCGCGGTTGCCGCCGCGTACATCGGCAACGTCCACGTCTTCGCCGCGCCCGGTGCGAGCACCTCGTCGCGCTCGTAGTTCTTGTCGCAGCCCCACGGGCTCCAGAGCAGCTCGGGATCACTGGACTTCCAGTTGTTCCCCCAGCTGCACAGCCAGACCTTGATGCTCTGCTTGGAGTTCGAGGTATTGGACACCTCGAGCACCACATCGACCGGCGCGTTCGCACGCCAGGTGAGCGTGGTCGGCTTGATCGTGACGGTCAGTGGATCCGCGTGCGCGACCGCGGCGAAGGCGATCAGCACCAGCAACGTCTTCATCGGTCGATCGTGGCACGCCCGCGGGGCGCGTGCCCGTTCGGCCGATCAGCTCGCCATCTTGCGATTCGCCTGGCGGTAGAAGACCGAGATCGCGATGCAGTGGAACGACGCGTCGCTCGACTGGGTCACGATGATCTCGGTCAGCTGGTTCTCGGGGTGCTCGGCGATCCAGTTCGTGACCTTCTCACCGAGAACGCCACGGTCCGCGAACATCGTCGCGGTGAACACCTTCACGCCGTCGAACGCGCCCGGACGCAACACGACACGACCTTCCGCAGGACCTTGAAGCATGTGAAGACTGTACGCGGAGAATCGCGAGTTGGCCTCTCGTTCCGGCGAGTTAGTCTGTTCTGGCGTCCTGCGGAGACGAAACCAGAGTGGCGCCCCTCACCAAAGAGCCGTGTCGGCGAATCGACACCATGTGGGTACGAAGAATTGCGATGCATCGCCTGCGTCGCCAAAGTTAAATGTTGAACTTTTAACTATTCATCCGACGGATCGTCGGCCGTGTGAACGACGCCGCGAGGACCCACCACGCTCCGTCCGCCGCCGGTCCACTGGAGATCGAGGCGCTCGCCCGCCCCGCCGATAAGAGCGTATTCTGGAGCTGGTGAACGAACCGGCGAAGCCCAGTGACGAGGTCACGGCGGTCCTGCCGGCTGACGACCTCGAGACGAGGACCTCGATCTCGGCGCCTCCGGGTCCACCGAACACCGATCGCCGGCCGCGACCGCACACGCCGTATCCAGCGACCGCCGCCGGCGGCTCGACCACGATCGGCTCTCCGCTCGAGGCGCTCGAGCGCGACGAGCTGATGCGCACCCGCCGGTTCTGCACGATCGGCGCGCTGATCGGCATCTCCGGTGGTGGCAGCGTGTTGCTGCTCCCCGGCGATCCCACGGCGTCGGTGATCCTGCTGTCGTCGGTGGGCTGCGCGCTCGCCGCGATCCTGTTCCTCTACACGCGTACCGGCGATCCGCTGAGGTTCAGGAAGCCAACCACGCTGCTCGGCTGGTACATCCCGGCGATCTGCGTGTGCACGGCGCTCCCGTACTTCGGGGTGTTCTCGCCGGCGCCGCTCGTGCTCGTGCTCGGCATCTACTTCACCGGGCTCGGCAAATCGAGCCCGCTCGCGCTCGGCGTGTACGTCACCTGCGCCGGTGCACAGGCGATCATCTCCGCGCTCGTGATCACGGGAGCCGTGCGCGATACGGGCATCGTCCAGATCATGCCGCTCGCGATGCGCGAGCAATGGATCGTGCAGGGCCTCGTGCAGGTGGTGCTCGCGGGCACGTACGTGACGGCGCGGATCTCGCGCAAGACTGCGCTGGCGGCGGTCGGAGAGCTCGAGCGTGCCGTCAGGCTCGCCGCTCACCGCGAGGCACTCCTGCTCGAGGCGCGCGAGGAGCTCGAGCGCGCGCTGCGCTCGGGGCGCGGTCGGTTCACGGACCAGATGATCGGCGGCTACCAGCTCGGCGAGGTGCTCGGCCGCGGCGCGATGGGCGAGGTCTACGCCGGCGTCGATGCGAGCGGGCGCGACGTCGCGGTCAAGCTTCTCTCGCAGGCGTCGCTCGGCAACGCGAACCACGTGCTGCGCTTCCTCCGCGAGCTTCGCACCGCGGCCGGGCTGTCGTCGGCGAACGTGGTGCGCGTGATCGATGTTGGCGAGCACCCGGTGCCCTACCTCGTGATGGAGCGCCTCGAAGGAAAGACGCTCGCCGAGATGCTACGTAACCAGCGCGCGTTGCCGGCGCGCGAGGTGCTCGATCTCGTGCGCCAGGTCGGCGTGGGCATCACCGCGGCGGCATCCGCGGGCATCGTGCATCGCGATCTCAAGCCGCAGAACGTGTTCCTCCACAAGGGCACGTGGAAGGTGCTCGATTTCGGCGTGGCTCGTGCGATCGACTCGGGCGACACGCTGACCGCGGGCCACGTGGTCGGCACGCCGTCGTACATGGCGCCCGAGCAAGCCGCCGGCGCGACCGTGGATCACTGCACGGACCTCTACGCGCTCGCCGCGATCGCATACCGCTCGCTCACCGGTCATCCGCCGTACGCGGCCGGCGAGATCGCGGAGACGCTCTACAAGGTGGTGCACACGCTGCCGCGCCGACCGAGCGAGCTCGTCGAGCTACCCGCGGACGTCGACCTCGTGCTCGCGATCGGTCTCGCGAAGCGACCGGGGCAGCGGTTCTCGAGCGCTCTCGAGCTCTCGGATGCCATGTTCCACGCGTTCGCCGAAACCCTGCCGCAATCGATCCGCGATCGTGGCGCGGCGATCGAGCGCGAGGGAGCGTGGGCGTCGGCGAAAGCGCGCGCGTCCACCGCCCGACTTCGCGGACGACATCCGTAGCTCAGGTGGTCGAGATCACACGCATTCATCAACTCGCGACAATGGAGATTGAAAATTACTTTCAAATTCGATATTGCTCGTCGTCATGAAGTTGCTGTCCCCTCTGCTGCTCGCCACGGGCGTGCTCACGGCTGCCTGTGGCGACGACGGTGGAGCCAGCGGTGAGACCGCGGCGGTGGTCGAGGCCTACGCGACGAACGTCTACGCGAGCTACTCCGACACCGTGACCAGCGCGACCGCGCTGAAGACCGCGGTCGATGCGTTCGTCGCTGCACCGAGCGCGGCCACCCTCGAGGCCGCGAGGACGGCGTGGAAGGCCTCGCGCGAGCCGTACCTCCTCACCGAGCCGTACCGGTTCTACGATGGCCCGATCGACGGTCCCGAGGGCGAGATCAACTCGTGGCCGCTCGACGAGGCGTTCATCGACTACGTCGAGGGCAACGCGACCGCGGGCATCATCAACAACCCGACGATGTTCCCGACCATCACGACGCAGCTGATCGAGGACGAGAACACGAAGGGTGGCGAGGCCAACATCTCCGCCGGCTACCACGCGATCGAGTTCCTCCTGTGGGGGCAGGACGACAGCGCGACCGGCCCGGGGGATCGACCGGCCACCGACTACCTGACCACCGGCGGTACCGCCGCGAACCAGGAGCGCCGCAAGACGTACCTGCAACTCGTCACGAACCTCCTCGTCGCCGACCTCACCAAGGTCCGCGATGCCTGGACGCCGAACGCGGCGAACTACCGTGCGGACTTCGTCGCCGACAAGTCCGCCGTGCAGAAGATCGTCCTCGGGATGGGCAGCCTGTCGGGCGCGGAGCTCTCGGGCGAGCGCATGACGGTCGCGCTCACGAACCGCGACCAGGAGGACGAGCACTCCTGTTTCAGCGACAACACGCACCGCGATCTGATCGGCGATGCGATCGCGCTGCAGAACGTCTACCTCGGCTCCTACGGGGCGACCGACGATGCGGGCATCGACGAGCTCGTGCGTGCGAAGAACCCTGCCCTCGCCGACCGGCTGAAGACGGAGATCGAGACCAGCATCACGCTGATCAAGGCGATTCCGGTGCCGTTCGACCAGGCGATCACGAACGATGCCGGGCGCGCCAAGATCCAGGCCGCGGTCTCGGCGCTACAAACGCAGACCGCGACCACCGTCGAGGTCGCGACGGCTCTTGGCATCACGATCAACCTGAAGTAGCCCGCCGCCGTGTCGACCCGCCGATTTCTCCTCGCTGCGACCGCGCTCCTCACGAGTGCGTGCGGCGACAGCACGTCCGTGTACGAGCCCGGCGAGGAGCTGGCCGGTGGCGACACCACGGTGTTCGAGACCGGCGGCATGGCGTTCTCGCTCGCCGCGCGAAACCTGAAGGGCGCCCGGCGCGATGACTTCTTCGTCGGCAACGCGTTCTTCAAGCGCAACTGGGTGACCGCGCCGGCGTCGACCTCGGGTCAGGATGGCCTGGGCCCCACGTTCAACGCCACCGCGTGCGCCGCGTGTCACTTCATGGACGGCCGCGGGGCACCGCCGCAGATCGAGGGCGACGAGTTCCTCGGCCTCCTCGTGCGCCTGAGCGTGCCCGGCATGGACGAGCACGGTGGCCCGCTCGACGAGCCGAACTACGGCGGTCAGTTCAACCATCACGCCGTGATCGGTGTGATGGCCGAGGGCAGTTCGCACGTGACGTACACGGAGCAGCCGGGCATGTTCGCCGATGGCACGTCGTACAGCCTGCGGGCCCCCACGTACACGTTCACCGAGCTCGCGTTCGGGCCGCTGTCGTCGTCGGCGATGTTCTCGCCGCGCACCGCGAACGCGATGATCGGGCTCGGCCTGCTCGAGGCGATTCCCGAGGACGAGCTGCTCGACTACGCCGATCCGGACGACGCCGATGGCGATGGGATCTCCGGTCGCGAGAACCGCGTGTGGGATCCGATCTCGCAGTCCACGCGTCTCGGTCGGTTCGGATGGAAGTCCAACCAGCCGGGTATCGCGCAGCAGGTCTCCGGCGCGTTCCTCGGCGACATCGGCATCACCTCGGCGCTTCACCCGGGGCAGAACTGCCCGGCCTCGCAGACCAGTTGCTCGGCGGCGATCACCGGAGGTGACCCGGAAGCCGATGCCTCCACGATCAACACGGTGACCTACTACTCGCGCCTCCTCGCCGTACCTGCGCGTCGCGACGTCGAGGATGCCCAGGTGCTGCGCGGCAAGCAGATGTTCCACTCGGCGGGATGCGCGAGCTGCCACGTGCCGAAGTACTCCACCGGCGACTTCGCCGGCATCCCCGAGCTCGAGAACCAGATCGTGTTCCCGTACTCCGATCTGCTGCTCCACGACATGGGCGATGACCTCGCCGACCACCGCCCCGACTTCCTCGCGACCGGCAACGAGTGGCGCACGCCCCCGCTGTGGGGCATGGGCCTCGTCGAGGTGGTGAACGGCCACACGAACTTCCTGCACGATGGCCGTGCGCGGAACACCAGCGAGGCGATCCTGTGGCACGGCGGTGAGGGCGAGAAGGCGCGCGAAGCGTTCCGCACGATGAAGAGCGTCGACCGCGCGGCGCTCGTCCGCTTCGTGGAGTCGCTGTGACGCAGCGCCAGCGGCGTACGCTCGGCATCGCGCTCGGTGGAGTGACCGCGCTCGCGCTCGCGATCGTGGCGAGCGTGGCATCGTGCATCGTGCCGCTCGGAGACGGACCGCGCCGCGTGGTCGCCGCCGAGCTGACCCGCGATGTGATCCTGCCGACCTACGAGGACGTCGTCGCCAGCGCCGGCCGGCTGCAGGCCGCCACGCACGGGTTCATCGATGCTCCGACGCAACCCACGCTCGATGCGCTGCGCACGGCGTGGCGTGCGGCGCGCGTGCCGTGGAAGTTGACCACCGCCTTCCGGTTCGGCCCCACCGCGCTGATGACCCTCGGCGTGTCGATCGATCAGACCGTGGATCCGGCGCGCGTCGAGACCGAGCTCGCCGGGACCGGTGCTCTCGACGCCGCCTACTTCGACAACCTCGGCGCGAACAAGAAGGGATTCCACGGCATGGAGTACCTCGTGTTCGCCACCGACGACGCGGCCCTGCTGACCCTCTACACCACCGACGTCAACGCCCAGCGCCGTCGCATGTTCCTCGCCGGCTGCGCCGACACGCTCGTGCTCGACACCACGAAGCTGCGCGATGCGTGGGTCCACGAGGCCGCGCTGCTGGCCGCTCCGGGGGCCGACAACACCGACTACCCCGACATCAAGTCCTCGATCGACGCGCTGGTCAACGAGTGTGTGTTCCAGGTCGAGACGATCGCCGACGGGCGCATCGGCAGGCCGCTCGGCACTGCCACCGGCGGCGACGTGCATCCCGAGCTCCAGGAGTCAGGCCCCAGCGACCACTCGATCGACGACATGGAGAACGCCCTCGAGAGCGTGCGCAACGTCTACTTCGGGACCCGCGACGGCACGCCCGGCAAGGGCATCGGGATGCTGATCCTCGATCTGTCGCCGGCGACGGATCGCGACGTCACGGCGGCGCTCGCACTCGCGGCCGACGCCATCGATGCGATTCCGCGGCCGTTCACGCAGGCGCTGAACGATGGTCGGCCCGAGGTGATGGCCGCGTACACCGCCGTGCTCGAGGTCAAGCACGTGTTCGCCAGCGAGGTCATCGCCGCGCTCGGCGCGACCCTCAAGTTCAACGCCAATGACGGTGACTGAACCCGTCGACGCCGGCTCGGTGGCGGTGTTTCGCCGCGTGTTCGGCGCGCTCGCGCTGATCGCGACCGTGCGGTTCGTCGCGATGGGAGAGGTCGCGACGTTCTACGAGACGCCGTCGCACTTCTTCCACTATGCGGGCTTCGCGTGGGTGAAGCCGTGGCCCGGCGGCGGCATGTACCTCCACTTCGCCGCGATGGCCGTGCTCGCGGTGATGATGATCGCGAACCGCGCGCCGCGCTTCGCGGCCGGTGCGTTCGGTGCCCTGTTCGCCTACGCGCACCTGATCGACAAGACCAACTACCTCAACCACTACTACCTCATCATCTGCCTCTGCTTCGTGCTGACGCTGCTCCCCGCGCCGGCGCTGCGCGTGCGCTCCACGGTGCCGCGCTGGGTGGTCTGGGTGCTGCGCGCCCAGATCGGCCTGGTCTACGTGTTCGGCGGCATCGCGAAGCTGACGTACGACTGGCTGTGCACGGCGCAGCCGATGTCGATCTGGCTGTCGGCCAACTCCGACTTCCCGCTGCTCGGATCGTTGTTCACGAGGAGCGGGGTGGCCTTCGTTGTCTCGTGGGCCGGCATGCTGTTCGATCTCGCGATCGTCCCGCTCCTCTTGTGGCGCCGCTCGCGCGCGTTCGCCTACGCCGCGTTGATCGTGTTCCACGTCATGACCGCGCGGCTGTTTCCGCTCGGCATGTTCCCGTGGATCATGATCGCGTCGTCGCTGATCTTCCTGCCACCCGACTGGCCCTATCGCCTTCTCCGCCGCCCGGCGCCGCTGCGTGCGCTCCCTGCGGCGCGCATTCCGCACGCGATACCGCGCATCCTCGCCGTCTACATCGCGCTGCAGCTCCTCCTGCCGTTGCGGCACTTCGCCTACCCGGGCAACGTGCTGTGGACCGAGCAAGGCTTCCGGTTCGCGTGGCACGTGATGGTGATGGAGAAGGACGGCTCGGTCCTGTTGCACGTTCGCGAGCCTGCGACGGCTCGCCACTGGGACGTCCAACCCGGGGCGTACCTGACGCGGTACCAGACGAGGATGATGGCGACGCAGCCAGATATGATCCTCGAGCTGGCGCACATCGTGGCCGATGACTTCCGCGCGCGCGGCGTCGTCGATCCGATCGTCACGGTCGATGCATTCGTCTCGCTCAATGGCCACCGGCGCGCGCGCCTGATCGATCCCGCGGTCGATCTCGCACGCGAGTCCGATGGCGTCAACGCTGCGTCGTGGATCCTGCCCAACCCGTCCGAGGCCCAACCGTGAAGCTCCCCCTCCTCTCGCTCGTACTCCTTACCGCCACCACCGGCGTTGCCTCGGCCACGCCGCACCCCAATCCGTTCTCGTACCCGTACCAGACCCTCGCCGAGGGCGCGCTCGAGATCGAGCAGTACACCGACCTCACCCCGGTCCGCGTGCAGCGCGAGAACGCCGACGGCACCCTCGACGGCGTGTTCGGCGTGCGCGCCGCCCTGACCACCGAGATCGAGTACGGACTCACCGACCGGCTCGAGGTTGGCTGGTACTTCGCGTTCAACCAGGACGCCTCGGCCAGCGGATCGGCGCTCACCTTCGACGGCGTCAAGCAGCGCTTGCGCTACCGGTTCGCGGACACCGGCGAGCTGCCGGTCGACATCGGCCTGTACTTCGAGATCGCCGAGCTCCACGACGAGGTGGAGTTCGAAGAGAAGCTCCTCCTCGCGAAGCAGTTCGGCTCGCTCAACCTGGTCGCGAACCTGTGGGTGGAGCAGGAGTACAAGTTCCAGGACAAGGTCACCGAACACCTGTTCAACCCGACCGCCGGCATCAACTACGAGCTGTCCCCGCGCTACATCATCGGCGCGGAGTACTGGGCGCGCGGCGAGTTCGAGCACGCCGGTGACGCGGTCCACTACGCCGGTCCGAACTTCTTGTTCCAGCGCGACAAGATCGCGTTCGCACTCGGCATCTATGCCCGTCTCGACGCCATCGGCAGCACGTCGGTGGTCGACGATCCGTACGGCAAGCTGTACGCGCGCGCGATCGTCAGCGTCGATCTGTAGCTCCCGGTAGCCTCGCGCCGGCCAGCGTGGTAGCTCTACAGCCTCGGGGTGTAGCGCAGCCTGGTAGCGCATCTGGTTTGGGACCAGAGGGTCGCAGGTTCGAATCCTGTCGCCCCGACGAGAGCCGAAACGACGAACGCCTCGGTCCAAGGACCGAGGCGTTTTGTCGTGTGGAGCGCCGGGCGCTTACGGAGCCGGGGCTTCGGCCGGCTTCTCGGCGACCGGCGTCTTGCCGCCAGCCCACGAGAAGTAGTTACGGAGCATCGTGGTCTCGAGGTTGAGATCGCCGAGCGTCGTCTTGCCCTCACCGGCCCGGATGGCGGCGTCGAGCTTGGCCTCGCAGTTGGCGCACGGGATCTTCGCGATCTTCGGAAGCGCGAGGAGCACCGACTGGCGCACGAGGCGCACGTCGGACTTCGCGGCATCGAGGAGCGTGTCGGTGAGGGCAGCGGCCTTCGCGCCCTGCTTGCCGATATCGAGCATCGCGCGCTCGACGCCGGCCTCGACGAGGCCCTTCTTCTCGTCTTCGGTCCAGTCCTTGATGTCCTTGATGTACTTCGCGTTGTTCTTCGCCGCTTCCTCGGGCTTGAGCTTCAGCGTCGCGACGAGGCAGTTGAGGTCCTGCTTGCAGCGGATGCCGACCTCGATGCGCGCGATGTGCGTCTGGAACATGCGGGCGTAGCCCTTGTACGCCTTGGCCGCGTTCTCGAGGTTCTTGAACGCCGCAGTCGCGGTCTTGTGGACCTTCTTCTGCTCCTTGAAGTCGTCCTCGATCTTCTTGGTCGCGGCGGTCGCGGCCTTGATGTCGGCGGCGGTCTTCGTGGTGTCGTGCGTGATCTTGAGGAGGTCGCTCTTCGACTTGTCGACGACCTTCTTCTGATCCTCGAACACCTTGTCGGCGGCGTCGGAGTCGGCCTTCGGCTTGCCCGCCGCTTCCTTGGTCTTCGCGGTCGAGGCGTCGAAGTACTTCTGCGCGAGGCCCTCGAGGACATCGAGCGACTTCGGATCCGACGACAAGCGGGCGAACGCGGTCGCCGCTTCCTGACGGAGGGTGTCATCGGCCTTGTTGTCGGCGGCGATCTTGCCGAGGTCCTCGGTACCCGCGCCATCGCGCGTCAGGAACGGGTACGCGGAGATCGCGAGGATCTTCGTGCCGAGGTCGTCAACGGGCGCGGCCGGAGCCGCCGGGGCGCCCTTCTTCGGAGCGGGGCCCTTCGGAGCGCCGCCGCCCATCCACATCGCGCGAACCGGGGCCGCGGCGTCGGCCGCGCCGATCTTGCGGAGCGCGTCGAAGATCGCGTTGTACTGCGTGTTCGGGCTCGGCTGGTCGTCCATGAAGTAGACGGGCACGGCCGGGCGCTTGAGCGCGGCGAGGAGGTCGGCCGAGGTGGCCGGATCGTAGAAGTCACCGAGCACGACGGCCGGATAGAAGTCCTTCGCCGAGACCGGCTGGCACTGATCCGGCGGAGCGTCGCCCTTGTCGCCGCAGTACTTGTCGAGGCGCTTGTCCTTGAACAGCTGGTTGACCTCCTGGTTCTCACCGCGGAGGATCTTGCGCAGCTCTTCCTTCGCCGACGGGCCGGTCGCGACGAGCGCGCGGCGGATCTGAACGAACAGCTCCGGCGTGCGGTACATCGAGAGCGCGAGGGTCTTCGCGGCGCTGCCGACCCGGAGGTCGCCGAGCGCATTGATCGAAGCACCGGTGACGCCGAGGAACAGACCGAACTTCTCCTCGAGCGAGCGGCCCTGCTCCTTGTCCTTCGCCGTCTTCGGATGCGCCGGCGGCTCGCGGTCGACGATCTTCGTCAGCGCCGCGGCGGCCTTCGCCTTGGCACCATCGAACTTGCCGATCGCGCGGATCGCGCCGATCTGCGCGGCGATCAGCTTCTTCGTGACCGGCTTGCTCGCGATGTCGATCAGCGCGTCGAGGCCCGCATCGAGCTTCGCCTCGCCGAGCGCATCGGCCGCCTTGGTCGCGCTATCGACGGAGCGAGGGTTCGCCTCGTCGACCTCGGTGAGCGCCTTGGTCAGGTAGGGCAGCGCGGCATCCCAGTTCGCCTTGCGCCCTTCCTTCTCGTAGTCGGTCGCGAACTTCGCCTTCGCCTCTTCAGGCGTCAGCGGGCGTGCGAGAGAGATGATGACCTGCAGCAGGCGGACGGGCTTGCCCTGATCCGTCCAGGCGTCACCGAGTGCGGTGATCGCACTCGGGTCACCAAGCTGCTCGAGCTCGGTGACCGCTCGCTCCGATTCGCGAGGGTCGCCGAGCTTCTTGGTCCACGTCTTCGCGTTGTAGGGATTATCGGGACAGCCAGTGAGGCCAAAGCCGATGAGCCCCGTCAGTAGGACGAGCGCGAACCGCTGCTGCATGTGGACGATCCTATCTACTTGTTCTTGACGGCGAACAAGAGGTTGTCGAAGCCCGCGGCCTTTGCCGTGTTGACGATCTTGTTGATGAGCCGCGCGTCCGTGGACTCGTCGGCCTGCAGGATCGCCAGTCCGTCGGGGCAAATCTTGCCCGGCTGCGGACGGATGTTGTTCTTCGCGTCGTCGCACGCCTTCGCCAGGTCCTTGGGCAGCTTGCCCATCCCGACGTCCTCCTTGATCTTCTTCGACGCCGCGTCGAGGCGCTCGAACAGCGCATCGATCTTGAACGTCGGAGAGTCATCGCGGAGAGCACTCTCGACCGTCGCCACGAGCTGTCCTTGATACGTGATCTCGGACTTCGTGACGATGATGACGGGAGCCTGCTGGAGGGTCTCGCGCGACTCCGCGATCGGCAGATCCAGGCCCTTCTGAGCCTGGAGGAGCTGACCCGTCGACGAGAACACCATCAGAAGGAAGCAGACGAGCATCGTCATCATGTCGACGAACGGAACGAGGTTGAGCGAGATGTTGCTCGACCGATTGCCCGCCGACGAGCCCGCCTTCTTGACGAGGTGCTTGAACTTG
The DNA here is from genome assembly GCA_038203335.1 of Haliangiales bacterium. GTDB lineage: Bacteria > Myxococcota_A > Polyangia > Haliangiales > Haliangiaceae > JABFXX01. Next base: position 12,790 of record JBBRED010000226.1, read on the forward strand.
ACCGAGCTATACGTGCGTGGTCCTGCTGCGTGTACCGGCATTGGTCGCCTCCTTACAATGAAGGCCGGGCCGCGAGGCCCGCCGGGTCAGAGAGACCAACATCGATGAACCCGACCTTGACGGCCACGTCCATCGCGCGAATGACGTCCTGGTACTTCACAGGCGCCTGAGTCGTACTTTCCGCCGCGATCTCCAGGTCGGACCGGTCCGCGAAGAACGCAGAAGCCTTGTGCTCCTTGATCGTCGTCTCGAACTTCTCCCAGTCCTGTTCGTCACCCTTCTTCGGGATCTCCTGGAACTCGTTCACACGAGACAGTCCGACCCAGATGCGCTCGGACGTCACGAGCACCGACAGCGTGACGGTCTCGTCGTCCTTCTGGACGTTCGAGGTGTCGCGCGTCTTGCCCTTCGGCTGAATATTGATCTGGGCGATGTTCACCCAGACTGCGGTAACGAGAAGAAAGGCGGTCAAACAGCTCATCAGATCGATGAACGGAATGATGTTCAACTCGACGTTGACGCTTCCTTTTTCGTCCGCTCCTACTGCTGCACCCATAGAGGTCCTCCTTCGCTAGACGTTGACGAGCGAGGGAGAATTAGCCAGTGGGCTGCATCTGAGCGCGGTGCGACGTCACGAGGTTGACGACCTGCACGGTCACCTCATTGATGTCGTCGATGACGTGCGTGGTCTTGCCCTGCAGCAGCGAGTAGCCGAGGAGGCCGACCAGCGACGTACCGATACCGAACGCGGTGCAGTTCAGTGCTTCTGCAATGCCGTTCGCGAGCTCGGTGGCCTTGTTGCCACCCTCGTCGCTACCGACGGAGCCGAACGACTTGATCATGCCGGCGATGGTGCCG
>JBBRED010000227.1:0-13611 GCA_038203335.1 Haliangiales bacterium
TAGCGATCCTGCGCGATCTGACGGGGTCCGTTCTTTGACGGGGATCTTCGCAAGGGGGTAGAATTCCGAGCGCATGGATGTGGGACTTGTCTGCGACGCGTGCAGCGCGCTGACTCCGATCGGGGTACCGCAATGTGCGCGCTGCGGCGCTGCGGTTGCCCTGGACCCGCGTCCGCGTGGTGCCAGCCGTCCGCCTCCGATGGATGCGTCCAACGGGATCACACCCTCGCCCACGCTGCCGGGCGTCGCGAACGGTCGCGACTGCCCGAAGTGCGGGACGTTCGTCACAAACGGCACGAAGTTCTGCGGCTCGTGCGGTCATCGGATGCCCGCCGTCGAGATCGCGTTCAACGAGGAGACGCGCGTCGGTCCCCGCCCCGGTGGCGCGGTTGCTACGCCGGGCCCCGGCATGGCGCAGATGCCGCAGAGCGGCAAGGCGGGGCGCAGCACGCTGTTCTTCGGCGGTGCCGTACAGTCGGCGCGCGCGAAGCTGACGCTGATCCGCGGCGACGGCGAGGATGGCGTGTCGTTCACGCTCGCCGGGCAGGAACACCCCGCCGGTCGCGGCGAGTGCCCGATCTCGTTCCCCGACGATCCGTTCCTGTCGCCCACGCACGCGAACTTCATCTACCGGCCGTCGTCGGTGCGCGGTCAGCCGAACGAGCTGATCGTCCGCGATGAGGGCTCGCTCAACGGGATCTACGTGCGGATCGCCGGCCAGGTCGATCTCGTCTCCGGCGCGACCGTGCTGATCGGAGAGCAGGTCCTCACAGTGTCGGCCGCGCGCGTCGCCGAGGACATTCCCGACGCCGAAGGCACGTTTTACTCGTCGAGCATGCCCCGCCCCGCGAACCTCGAGGTCAAGCAGAACCTCCGCGGCGGCACCATCGGCTCGGTGTTCCGGGTCGAGGCCGACACGCTCGTGATCGGGCGCGAGGGCAACGACATCAACTTCCCCGAGGATCCATTCATCTCCGGTCGTCACGCGGAGCTGAAGATCGCCGGTGGTGTGTTATCCGTAACCGACCTCGGGTCGCGCAACGGAACGTTCGTTCGCGTCAACGGCGAGCAGGTCTTGAAGCACGGCGACTACGTGTTCTTGGGCCAGCAGTTACTTCGCGTTGAAATCGTCTAGTCGTCTCTCTCCGTCCGGGAGCCTCCATGACCGTCTGCAATCGTTGCGGTAAAGAAAACCAGGATCACTACAAGTTCTGCCTCGGCTGTGGGGCAGAGCTGACCGCTGCGCCCAAGCCGGGCGGACCCGGGGGTGACGTGGCGATGATGAAGACGATGATGCAGGACCCATCGCAGCCCGGTCCGATCGTCGGCGCTCCCCTGCGTGGCTCCTCGGGGTCGATGCCGCAGCCCGGCCCCGGTCCGATGGGCGGTGGTCCGATGGGCCCCGGTCCGATGGGTCCCGGTCCTGGTCCCGGCCCGATGGGGCCCGGCACTGGTCGCAGCCCGACCGGCGGTGGCATGCCCGGCATGCCGCCGTCCGGTCCGCTCGGCGGCCCCGCGATGCCGCCGCCGATGGGCCCGCCGCCCGGCGTCCCTGGCTTCTCCCCGAGCTACGTCCCGCCCGGTCCGGGGCCCGGCCCTGCGCCATCGCCCGCCGCCGGCGCAGGCGCGGCTCCGGGTATGCGTCGCTGTCCGTCATGCGGCAGCGATGTGCCGCCGAGCTTCCGGTTCTGCGGTACCTGCGGTTTCCGCATGGACGAGGGCTCCGCGCCCGCGCCGATGCCGATGCCGCCCGGCCCTGGCTCCGCGCCGCAGATGGCCGCCCAGCGCCAGATCTCGATGACGCTGATCCGCCCCGACGGCACCGAGGGCGGTACCCACAACCTGCGCCAGGGCGAGAACAAGCTCGGCCGCAGCTTTGGCCCGGTGTTCGAGAACGATGGCTACCTGTCGCCGATCCACGCCCAGCTCGACCTGCGTGGCACGACCGGCATGGTCCGCGACCTCGATAGCCTCAATGGTGTGTTCGTGAAGATGACCGGCGAGGAGGAGCTGACCTCGGGACAGATCCTGCGCATCGGTCAGGAGCTCCTGCGCTTCGAGCTGATCGCCGCACCCGAGCCGACCGCCGATGGCACCGAGCTCATGGGCAGCCCGAACCCCGGCTTCTGGGGCAAGCTGACCGTGATCATCGGACGCGACATCACCGGCGCCGCGTTCCCGCTCCTCGGCGAGAGCTGCACGCTCGGCCGCGAGCGCGGGGAAATAAACTTCCCCGACGACGGCTACGTCTCGGGTCTCCACGCCCGCGTCTCGCTGCGCGATGGCCGCGTGTTCCTGACCGACCTCGGCAGCTCGAACGGGACGTTCGTGAAGGTCAACGGCGAGCGCGCCATCGGCCACGAGTCGTTCGTGCTGCTCGGTCAGCAGCTGTTCCGCCTGAACCTCGCCTAGCGAGCGGCGTGACGCCACGGAGACGCGAGCGCGCTCGGAGCGCGCTCGTTACTTTTTCGGCTTCGACGTATCGAGGTCGTTGACGTTTGCTGGCGTGTCGTTCTTCTCGACGAACGTGAACGCATTCTCCACGATCTTGTCGCCGCCCGGGTCGAAGATGATGCGCACGTCGACGGTCTCGTTCGGCTTGCCGCCCGGTGCCTCGACGATCAGCTCGCTGTCGCTCGCGAACCGAACGACCGTGCCCTGGCGCATCGCGTTGGCCTTGCCGAAGTAGACCTTCACGTTGCGCGGGCCATCGGCGGTGAACCGGTTGCCTTTGATCCGGACGTACGTCCCGCCATCGACATCGCCCCTCTCGGGCTCGATGCCCGTCACCTTGAGCTTGGTGTCAGACTCGCCGCACGCGGAGATCGCGAGCAGGAGGAGAGCGGGAAGCACCAGACGCCTCGTCATGGGGGGAACGTACCGAAATTCGGGTGTGTTAGCCAACTCCCGGTTACATCAGGTCGCGGCGGGCCAGCGCCCGGCGCATCTTTGCGAGGGCCTGCTCCTGAAGCTGCCGGATCCGCTCGCGGGACAGGTTGTACTTGTCCCCGATCTCCTTGAGCGTCAGCTCCTGCTCGGTCCCCAGGCCGAAGCGCTGGCGGAGGATATCCGCCTCGATCGGGCGCAGCTCGCCGAGCATGCTCCGGACCTCGGTCGTCAGGGCCTCCCACTCGAGGTCCTGGGTCGGCGAGATCTCCTCGCGGTCCGGGTCCTCGAGCACCTCGCCGAGCACGCGCCCCTCGTCGTCGCCGACCGGCTTGTCGATCGAGATCGACTGCTCCATCAGCCAGCTCCGCATCTTCTCGATCTTGTCGAGCGGCATCTGGGTCGCCTTCGCGAGCTCCTCGCTCGTGGGCTGGCGGCCGAGCTGGCCGGTCAGCATGCGGCGCGCCTTGGTCAGGCGATGCTGCGCGTCGATCATGTGCACCGGCAGGCGGATCTCGCGGCCCTTGTCGGCGAGCGCGCGGCTGATCGCATGGCGAATCCACCAGCTCGCGTAGGTCGAGAACCGGAAACCGCGACGGTAGTCGTAACGCTCCACGGCCTTGAGGAGGCCGAGGTTGCCCTCCTGGATCAGGTCGGCGAGCGCCATGCGGCCGTGGTTGAAGCGGCGTGCGATCGAGACCACGAGGCGGAGGTTCGCGCGCACGAAGTCGTTGCGCGCCTCCATCGCCGCGCGGTTCGCGCCGATCACGCGACGCAGCCACTCGGTGCGAGCGCGCTCGCGGCCGAGCGAGCCCACATCCGTGCCGCGCACGCCGATGTTGAGCGACAGGCGATCGATGGTGCACAGCGCCGCATCGATGAACAGGTGGTCGGTATCCTCGGTGCGGAGCTTCCGCGCCGCACGGGCCGCGAGCTTCGGATAGCTCTTCGCATCCGGTCGCTCCGCCGCCTTCTTCAGGGTCTTCGCCTCGGCCGGCAGCGGCGTCAGCTCCTCGACGGTCGCGAGGATGTGCTCGATCGCAGGCGGGTGCGCGAGCACCGCTTCCCACAGCATGATCTCGAGCGCCTCGATCTCGCGCGCCGAGGTGAACTCCTCCTCGGGACGAAGTACGTCGAGGGCAGCCATGTCCCGGAAGTACATCGAGAGATACGTCCCGCCATCGGGCCGGACCTTCTTCTCGACGACGACAACCTCTTCACCATCGCTGGCGAGAGCTTCCGCGTCGATCTCCGCGTCGGCGTCGGCGTCAGGTGCCGGCTCCGCCTTCGACGAACGCTTCGGTGCTTTTGCCGTGACCCGAGCGACGCGCCCCGCGCGTGTACTCGGACGACCGAAGCCAGTAGCCCCAATCTTCGTGACGATGGCTGCCATCGAACTGCCTTTCGAGCGCGCGGCCGCGCTTAGCTATTCAGACGCGCGACGAGGCCAAATGTTTTGGCGATCTTCGCGCATGCAAGACAGACACCCGAGACGCCACACTTATTCCAAAATTGCGGGAGTAACCTCGCGTAACCAGTTGATCTACCTCCGCAATCGCATTCGCGATTGCTGCGCGCCCCACATTCGTGGGGCTTGCCCTACCTCCGCAATCGCATTCGCGATCGCTGCGCGCCCCACATTCGTGGGGCTTGCCCTACCTCCGCAATCGCATGCGCGATTGCGGCGCGCCCCACATTCGTGGGGCTTGCATCAGGCCGCCGAGGGATCCTTGCGCTCTGCTAGGACAATGATGTGGCGCGATTGGTTGCCGAAAAATCGGCCGCGCGTGTGGTAGCCGCCCGAGACCTCGAGGACCCGGAAGCCCGCCGCGTGCATCAGCTTGCCAACCTCGTGTAGCGAATACGCCCGCACCGAGATCTCCTGCTCGAGCTGGCGTCCATCGTCGAACACGACCGAGCGGTTGACCTGGATCCGCGACGAGAAGTAGTTGAGCTCGACTTCCTCGAGCACGACGCAGCCCTCGCCTTCCCACCACACGCGCGTCGGCAGATCCGCGATGACGTAGTCGCGGTTCAGGATCTCGATCATCACGCGGCCACCGGGCTTCAGCGCGCGGGCGATGTTCGACACCGTCTTCTTGTTCGTCTCGTCGTCGAAGTAGCCGAACGTCGAGAACATGCAGTACGCGCCGTCGAACTGCGCGTCGAAGTCGAGCTCGCGCATGTCGCCGCGCACGAAGTTGATCTCGAGGCCGCGGCGCATCGCCTCTTCACCGCCGCGCACGAGCAACGGGGTCGAGAGATCGAGACCGACGACGTGGAAGCCGCGCGCGGCGAGCTCCATCGCGTGTCGACCGTAGCCGCAGCCGATGTCGAGCACCTGCGCGCCGGGCTGGAGCCCCATCGCCTCGATCACGAACTCGGCCTCGGACTGCGTGGCCTGCGGCGTGAGGAACGGCAGCGTGCGCAGGTAGTCCTCGTCGAACAGGTCGACGAACCAGGGCTTGCCGCGCGACCCCTTGCCCTCGATCTTGCTCTGCTGCGCCGACTGCGACGGCGTGGACGACTTGGCCTTCGGCGGCGGTGCCGGCGGCGCCTTGTGGGCGTGCGCGGCGGGCGGCGGCGGGGGCGGCGCGGCGTGGGGCGCCGAGTGCGCGGCGGGCGGCGGCGACGGCACGGGAACCACGGCGCCGAGGTCTGGCTTGCTGTCGTGCTTGCCCTGGAACGGCGGCGGCACCGACGCGGGATGCGGCTCGCTCTTCGCGACCTTGTCCGTGGTGCCGGAGAACGGCGGCGGCACCGAGGCCGGGCGCTTCCGGTCTGCGGTGGGCGACGGCGGCGGCGGCGTCACGGCGGTCGTCTGCGGGACGGCCTTCAGCGGCTGCTCGTCGACGTCGACCTCGAACTCGCCCGAGCTGTCGGCGCGCATCGCGAGCTCGTTGATATCGATCTCGGCGAGCGACTCGGGCTTGTCCTCGGTGGTGTCGCCGACCTGGACCTCGACGTCGAGCGCCGACAGCGGCTGGGTCGAGCTGATGGTCGGCGTGGGGGCGAGCGGGCTGATCGGCGTGGAGATGATCGGTGCGTTGACCGACGACGACGCCGTCATCGGCGACCCGGTCGCCGCGCGGTACGCCTCGCGCACTTCCTCGAGATCGTCATCGGACAGCGCGACCGTCTTCAGGCGCTCGCGCGTGGCGACGCGCGGAGGCGGCGGCGGTGCCTCGCCGGGATCCGTATGTGCGCGCGCGGCGCCCATCACCCGCGTCGCGGGGGGCGGCGCCGGCTCGTCGATCGTGGGCTCGGTTGCGAGGCGGCGCTGGGGCGCGCTGAGCTCCTCGGCGCCCAGGTCCATGTCGACTTCGACCGTGCTCGGGCTCGGGTCCGTGGCGACGCGCTGAATCGGGATTCGCTGCCCCGAGTTGCTCGGATCGGTGAGGCCGAGGGCCTCGAGATCGACCGCATTCATCTCCCGGGTCTTCATCTCGAAGTCGGCGCTCTCGACCGGGCCGCTCGGCGGATCGATGACGGTCGACACGGCGTCGGGCGACACCGGATCCGCGAACGATGGCACGCTCTGCGACGCGCCCTCGGCGGTGATGCGCGGCACCGGCTCCGACGCATCGCTTGTGAAGCTGTACGCGATCGACATCGCCAGCGACGGATCCTCGGGCACCGGCGCCACGACCGGAGGCGTGGTGCTGCGGCGCGGAACGTTATCCGACGGCACGCGGAGGCCACCGCCGCGACGGCGACGGCGACGGCGCTCGGCCGTGGTCATGCCGGCTTCCATGTCACCGGTCGAGTGAACGCCGGAGTCGTCGTCGCGCTTGCTCACGCGGCACCTCCGCCGATGCGCTCGCCGAACCGCACCGGATGCCCGACCTCGCCCTGCAGCGTGGCCTTGCCCGGTGCGAACACCATGACGACCGTCGAGCCGAGGCGGAACGCGCCGAGCTCGTCGCCCTTCTTCACGGTGACGCCGGTGAGCTCGATGCGGCGACGCTCGCGCAGGCTGCGGAACGTGGCGCTGTCGGGCGCGTGAGCGAGGCGAATGTTGCCGACGCCGGCAGCACCGACCATGACCAGTGCGACGTCTCCGAGCGCGCCGGCATTCATGCGAATGACCACGCGCTCGTTGCGGGCGAGCAAGCCCTCGCGGCGCTCGGTGGCCCACCGGTTGACCGGCCACAGCGTGCCGGGGACGTAGTCGTAGCTGATGATCTGCGCGTCGACGGGACTGTGGACGCGGTGATAGTCCTTCGGGGACAGGTAGATCGTGGCGTAGGCCCCGCCCGTGAGCCGCGCCGCGAGGTCATCGTTCGCGAGCAGCTCGTCGAGCCGATACGTGCGGCCCTTGGCCTGCACGAGCGCGCCGTCGACGGCATCGCCGCGCGCCGCCAGCACGCCATCACACGGCGAGATGATGGCGTCGGGCGCGGTCTCGACCGTGCGCGCGCCGTCCCGCAACCGGCGCGCGAAGAAGTCGCCGAGCGATTCGTACTCGCCGAGCGGAAGCTCGGTCTCCTCGAGGTTCGCGCCGACCGCGCGCGCGAACGCGCGATACGCGAAGCCACGCAGAACGCCGGGAACCGCGCGGCTCGCCAGCGAGCCCACGAATGCGGAGTACGCCGCGCCTGGGCGCGTGCGACCCTTTGCACCGGTATTGGGGCCTGGCTTGCTAAATTCCACGCGGGTACTCGGCGTCCCCCCGGGTCCACGCGGGAACCGGAATACCAAGATTCTGCCAGGGGGGAAGCCGGGTTACAAGGTCGGGAGCGCCGGCCGTGGGGTAGCGGTCCCGTGATCTAGCAGTCGCCGCCGAGGCCGCAGGCCGAGGTTAGCAGTCGTAATAAAGCTGGAACTCCGCCGGAACTGGGCGGAGGCGAACGTGGTCCGCCTCGGCCTCGCGCTTGTATCCAATCCAGGCGTCGATCAGGTCGTTCGAGAACACATCTCCCTTCATCAGGAAGGCGCGGTCCTGGTGGAGGGCGTCGAGCGAGGCGTCGAGCGATCCCGGCACCGTCGGGACCTCGGCAAGCTCCTCGGGGGACAGCGAGTAGATGTCCTTGTCGAGCGGCTCGCCGGGGTGGATGCGGTTCTCGATGCCGTCGAGGCCGGCCATCATCATCGCGGCGAACGCGAGGTACGGGTTGCACGACGGGTCGGGCGACCGCAGCTCGAGGCGCTTGGCCTTGGGCGAGTTCGAGTACATCGGGATGCGGATCGACGCCGAGCGGTTGCGTGCCGAGTACGCGAGGTTGACCGGCGCCTCGTAGCCCGGGACCAGGCGGCGATAGCTGTTCGTGGTCGGGTTCGCGAACGCGCAGATCGCGCCCGCGTGCTTGAGCAGGCCGCCGCAGTAGTAGAGGGCCATGTCGCTCATGCCCGCGTAGGCATCGCCGGCGAACAACGGCTTGTTGTTCTTCCACAGCGACTGGTGCGTGTGCATGCCCGAGCCGTTGTCACCGAACAGCGGCTTCGGCATGAACGTCGCCGTCTTGCCGTGCTGGCGAGCGACGTTCTTGACGATGTGCTTGTACCAAAGCACCTGGTCCGCCATCTTCACGAGCGTGTCGTACTTCATGTCGATCTCGGCCTGACCGGCCGTGGCGACCTCGTGATGGTGCGTCTCGATCTCGATGCCCACCGACTGCATCGTCATCACCATCTGCGTGCGCAGATCGGTGAGCTGATCGGTCGGGCCGGTGACGCAGTAGCCGCCCTTGATCGGCGGCTTGAAGCCCTTGTTGCCGCCGCCCTCGGCGCGCTTGTTGTTCCAGCCCGCCTCGTCGGAGTCGATGTTGAAGAACGAGTGGTTCGGATCCTCGGAGTACTGGATCGAGTCGAAGATGAAGAACTCGGCCTCGGGACCGAAGTACGCCGTGTCGGCGATGCCCGTCGACTTGAGGTAGCCGACCGCGCGCTTCGCGAGGCTGCGCGGATCGCGGAGGTACGCCTCGTGCGTGATCGGATCGATCACGTCGCACAGGATCGACAAGGTCGGGACCTTGAGGAACGGATCCATGAGCGCGGTCGTCGGGTCGGGCTTCATGAGCATGTCGGACGAGTTGATCGCGCGCCAGCCGGCGACCGACGAACCGTCGAAGCCAAAGCCCTCCTCGATGCCTTCCTGGAGGCGCTCGATCGGGTACGTGAGGTGTTTCCACTGGCCGAGGAAGTCGACGAACTTGGCGTCGATGAACTTGGCCCCGTGCTTCTTGACGTAGTCGTTCAGGTCGCTAGGCGTCACAGTTGTCTCTCCTGAGTTTCAGATTGCGTCTTCACCGGTCTCACCGGTGCGAATGCGAATGACCTCGTCGACCGGCGTGATGAAGATCTTGCCGTCGCCGATCTTTCCGGTGCGCGCCGCCTCGGTGATCACGTTGACCACCTGCTGGACGTTGCCCTCGGGGACGATGATCTCGACCTTCACCTTCGGCACGAAGTCCACGACGTAGGCCGAGCCGCGATAGACCTCCTTCTTGCCGCCCGTGCGGCCGAAGCCCTTCACCTCGGTGACCGTCATGCCGTGCACGCCAATCTCGGCGAGGCGTTCTTTCACCTCGTCGAGCTTGAACGGCTTGATGATGGCCTCGACCTTCTTCATGCCGCGATCGTTAGCCCAGGGATTGTTTCCGGTGGGTTTCGACGCGGGAAAAGATGCCTACTCCCGAAGTTTCGATCGAAACGAATCGATGCGGCGCACCGCGTCGTCGAGGTTGTCGGCGGTCATCTTGAACTGGATGAACGACGTCAGCTCGTTCCACTCGCGGTCGAGCTGCATGCCGTTCTTCGTCTTGTAGGACTCGTACTGCCGCGACGTCGCCGAGAACTTCGCACCGACCGCCTCGCGCGTGAGGACGGCCTTGGGCGCCTCGACCTTCTTGCCGGGATCGTCCTTCTTGACGCGGACGGTGGCCTTCTTGCTCGGTGGGGTGACCTTCACCGGCGGTTCGACCGTGGCGGCGGAGCCCGCATCCACCGGCGCGACCACGGCCTTCTGGGGCGGCGGTGGCGGCGGCTTCGCCTCGATCGGCTCGAACGTGATGCCCTTCTCCTTGGTCGCGACCGTGTCGGGTCCCTTCGTATCGCTGCCGCGGGTCATCGCAAAGGCGACCACGGCGACCACGGCGATCGCGCCGAGCAAGCCGAGGATCAGCGCGGTGCGCCGTCGATCGCGCGCGGGCTGCTCGCGCACCGAGGTGCCGGTGCCATCCGCGAGCGCGAGGTCGTCGACCGCCGAGGCCTGCGCATCGAGCGCGCGGCTCTGCGCGGTCGCCCGGGTCTTCTGCCGTGGCACCGGCGGCGCGTTGCCCTCCGGCGGCGCCTGCAGCGGCAGCTGCGCCATCGCGAACGACACCGTGGAGATCGTCTGCGTGTGCATCTGCTCCTGGAAGTCGGAGAGGTGCGTCTTCGCCACGCGATCGTGCAGCTCGCGCTGGCCCGTCATCTCGTCGGCGAACAGATCGCGCATGTACTGACCGAGCTGATCCGTCGAGATCGTGGGGTTCACCGCGACCAGGTGCTGCTGGATCGAATCGCGGAACTCGGCGGCGGATTGGTAGCGATCCGCGGACTTGGGACGCAGCGCGGTGGCGACGAGATCGTCGTACAGCGCGAGCTCGGCCGCCGTATCCGACGGCATCGGGTGCTCGCCGCGCGCGACCTTCTTCGCGAGCGCGCGATAGTCGGGATCGGGGCCGGCCTCGTAGAGCCGCTGGCCGGTGAGCAGCTCGTAGAGCACCACGCCGGCGGCGTAGATGTCCGTGCGGTGATCGACGACGCCGCCGCGGATCAGCTGCTCGGGCGCCATGTAGCCGAACTTGCCAAACCCCATCTTCGGATCGGTCGCGGTGCCGCGGATCGCACTCTTCGCGATGCCGAAGTCGATGACCTTGGTCTCGCCCTCGAACGAGACCAGCACGTTCGGCGGCGAGATATCGCAGTGCACGAGGTTGAGCGACGAACCGTCCTGGCTGGTGCGGCGGTGCGCGTACGCGAGGCCGTTCGCGAGCTCGCGGCCGATGAACAGCGCGAGGTCGACCGGCAGCCTCGATTTGCGATGCCCGAGGAGCGCGAGCGTGCGCCGGAGATCGCGACCCTCGACGTACTCGAGCGCGAGGAAGTACTCGTCGCCGACGCGGCCGACCTCGAACACCTGTGCGACGTTCACGTGTTGCAGCTTGATCGCGACCTGCGCCTCGTCGACGAACCGCGAGATGAACTGCTCATCGGCGGCGAGGTGCGGGAGCACCTTCTTGATCACCGCGAGCTTCTCGAAGCCGGCGAGGCCGTGCTTCGCCAGGAAGATTTCACCCATGCCGCCGCGGGACAGGCGCTGGACGAGCAAGTACCGGCCGAACACCTGGGGAAGGCTCGGATCCTGCCGGGCCGTCGGCCCGGTGTGCCCGCCCTTATCGGTTCCCGGTTGCAAGGCCACCAATCCTAACTCGCTCGAGCATTCGTACAACGAACACATAGAGGCGCCTAGCGATCTATTCGTGGGGGCGGATGTCGTTGTGTTTCATGTGGTTGTAGGTAGCTATGCGGCTCTGGTAGCGTGGCTTCGCCCATGGGAACGGTGCGCGCTCCTGCGTCATATCTCGTGGCGTGCCTCTTCGTAGGCGCGTGCGGCGACGCCGGCACCGGCTCGCTCGAGCTGACGTTGAGCCTGCCGAGCCAGGTCGACCTCCGCCCGACGGGAATGACCACCGTCACGCTGACGGCGCAGGCGCCCGGCGAGTCCCCGGTCGGCACCACCACGGAGCTCTCCGCGGGATCGGTGGCCGCCGGTGACCTCCCGATCGGCGAGGGCATCCAGATCGGCATCGTGCTGCGCGACGTGTCGAACCGGATCGTCGGCGTGGGCGAGGCCGGCCAGGCCGTCGACATTGTCGGCGACAAGGCGACGAAGGTGTCGATCCCGGTCCGCCGGCCATTCGTCTACGCAGCCAGCGGCACCGCGCTGTACTCGTTCGACCCCACGCTCGATCCGCGCAATCCGAAGTTCCAGGGCAAGCTCGACGGCGTCACCGGCCCGCAGTTCATTGTGTCGGTCGGCGGCGATCGTCTCGCCGTGATCTCCGGCAACCAGGTGCAGATCGTCGTGACCGCGACGAACACGGTGATGGGCGCCGTCTCGGTGCCCGCGACGGTCACCGATGCCGCGGCGGTCCCCGGCTCGCACAAGCTCGCGATCGCGCACTCGGGCGGTATCGCGATCGTCGACCTCGACGCGGGCACGTCGCAGAACGCTGCGGTCGGCCCCGTCGACCGGATCACCGTCGGTCCGGGCGGCGACGGCGCGATGGTCGCCTACGGCCTCGTCGGTCGCGTGCTGCCGCCGGAGAAGCCGTCGATGCTCACGACATGCACGGGCACGTCGAAGATCGTCGCGGTGGCGGTCGATGCCCCGATGGTCGCCACGCCCGCGCCGGCCACGGCCGGCATCTCGGACCTCGCCGCTTCGCCCGACGTGCCGATGCTGTTCGCCACGGTGCCGTGCACGGGCAAGGTCGTGAAGGTCGGCGGCGTGATCGAGGGCGGCGCGGTGACGCTCACCGACTTCTCCGATCTCGAGCGCGCGTCGGTGCTCACCGTCGCCGGCGATCGCGTGTGGGCCGCCGGTACGAAGATGTCGACGCCGGCGTGCACGAGCGGTTGCGCCGCGACCACGCCGGTCGCGTGCCCGCAGCCGGGCGGCAATCACCTCGCGTACGTCACCGAGGGCGCGCACGTGATCGTGAAGTCGATCCCGCTCGACGGCATGAACGCGGTGACGCTCGACGTTCCGGGCCGGCGCGAGACCATGGTCGACAAGGGCGACACGGCGAAGCAGCACGCGCAGGTGCTGAAGGCGCTCGGCGTGGTCCCGCTCGATCTCGTCACCCTGCCCGGCGGCCAGTACGTCGGCCTGATCACGAAGAGCCGCTATTACATCGAGGAGCTCTCCGACGGGTTCCAGACCATCCTGCCCTGCCTCGACGCGTCGACCGGGGACTGGATGCTGATCGACATGGCGAGCTCGTCGGTCGCGCAGCGCGTGCGCACGCAGTGCACGGTGATCGTCGGGCCCGGTGCGTTCTTCGGCATGTGGGAGTGCGACGTGCCGCCCGATGGCGAGAGGAATCTCATGCCGACGCAGTACCAGCCGACCTCGATCGGGGCCCTGTTCGGATCGAGATGAGAACCGTCGCTGCCATTCTCGCCGTCGCCGTCCTCGCCAGCACCGCCCATGCGGAGCCGGATCCGAAGCGCAAGGTCGCGATCCTCGAGTATCGCTCCGGCTCGTCGGCGCTGCCCGGCGTGGCGAAGCGCTTGCTCGACGAGATGACGAAGCAGACCTCGCTGCAGCTGCTCGGCCCGGATCAGACGCGCACCGTTTACGGCGACCAGCTCGATCAGGCGCTCGTGAAGTGCGCCGGCGATGCGGAGTGCATCGCGCAGATCGGCAGGAAGGTCGGCGTGGCCGAGGTCATCCTCGTCGGCGTCAGCGAGCTCGGCGACGTCATCCTCACGATGCAGCGGATCGATGCGAACGCGAAGACCGTGGTCACCCGCGTCGCGGACTCGCTCGCAGCGAAGGCCACGCCCTCGGACGATCAGATCAACGGCTACCTGACCCGCCTGCTCGCGCCCGGCGACTTCATGCGCTACGGCGTCATCGATATCGTCGCGAACCTCGCCGGCGCCTCGGTCACCGTCGGCGGTGAGAACCGAGGTCTGACGCCGATCCAGCCGCTCAAGCTGCACGCACCGGCG
>JBBRED010000228.1:0-13604 GCA_038203335.1 Haliangiales bacterium
GTTCTTGTCGAGGTAGTTGAACTTCGCGAGCGCGGCGTCGAGGCCGAGCATCAGATCATCGTACGGAGCGCCGCCCCAGTCGCCGTTGATCGCATCGGTGAACGCCTGGCCGTAGCCAGTCGAGCCGTGAAAATCGATGAACACCGTGCCATAGCCCGCGCCAGCGTAGACCTGCGGGTTCCAGCGGTAGTGGAAGTGATCGCCGAAGCTGCCCTGCGGGCCACCGTGGATCACGAACGCGACCGGCACCTTGCCCGTGGCACCGGCCGGCTTGATCACCCAGCCGTAGACGGTGTCGCCCTTCGCGCCCTTGAACGTGAACTGCTCCGCGGCGCCGAACGCGATCTTCTTCACCCGCTCGTCGTTGAAGTGCGTGAGCTGGCGAAGATCACTACCGTCGGCCTTCACCGAGTACAGCTCGGCGGGCGCGACCAGCATGTCCTTCGAGAACACGATGCGATCGCCCGCGATGCGCGGCGAGGTGTTCGTGCCCTTCTCGACGATCACCTTCGCGGTGCCCGTCGCGACATCGATCGCGAACACCGAGTGATGGCCGAGGTTGTCGGTATCGGTGACGATCGTCTTGCCGTCGGCCGACCACGCGATGCCGCCGACCGAGCGATCCCACGCCTCGGTGACCACACGCGTCTTCTTGGTGGCGACATCGATCACGGAGAGCCGCGAGCGATCGCCCTCGTAGCCGGCGCGCTTCATCGACGAGGTCGCGAGCCACTTTCCATCCGGCGAGAACGTCGGCGAGAAGTCGTACGCCGGGTTCGCCGCGGTCACATCGACCGCCTTGCTCTTGCCGTCCGCCGCGACGAGGAACACGTCGGTGTTCGTGGTCCACGCGGCCTGCTTGCCGGAGACGCGCGCGACGTACGCGACCGTCTTGCCGTCGGGCGAGACGTCGATCTCCTCCATGCCGCCGAACGGGTGCGTGGGCGAATCGGCCTCCTGGCCGGGCGTCAGATCGCGCGCGTCGTCGGCCTTTGCCGGGTCCCACACGAACACGTGGGAGAACTTGCCGTCCTCCCACTGGTCCCAGTGACGGAACAGGAGGTTGTCGTAGGCCTGCGCCTTGACCTTCGACTTGTCCTTCGCCTCGTCGAGCTTCACGGTGTCGGCGAGCGTCTTCGCGGTGGGATAGACGTCGATCGCGACGATCAGGCGCTTGCCGTCGGGGAACAGCGTGAACCCGTTGACGTCGAGCGGCAGCTTCGTGACCTGCTCGGCCTCGCCACCGGAGATCGCGATCCGCCAGACCTGCGACGAGCCCGAGCGCGTCGACGCGAAGTAGAGGTACTTGCCGTCGGCCGACCACCGCGGATCGGTGTCGTTGTCGGGGTGCGAGGTCACGCGGCGGGCGTTCGTACCGTCGGTGCCGACCATCCAGATGTCGAACCGGCCCTTGTTCGCGACCATGTCGGTATCGCGCACGGTGAACGCGATCTGCTTGCCGTCGGGTGACACCTGCGGATCGGCCACTCGCTGCATCGCGAGCATGTCCTCGATCCTGAGGCCCTTGGCCGAGACGGACTCGGTAGCGAGCGCGACGCCGAACAGCGCGAGAGCGAGCTTCATAGGTGGGGCAGTAGGCCGCTCGCGCTGGTCGACGTCAAGTGTCTCGGGTGTCGCGGCGCTTCGCTTCCCAGGTGGAGAGCGTCTCTGTCCAGGTCGCTCGCATCTTGTCGGGGCTCGACTCTCGAGCCCGTTCGCCCCACCGCCGCGCCGCCACCGGGTCCATCGCCCGGTTCCACAACCAGGCGAGGCTGCTTGCCATGTCGCACTGGTAGTTCCGCTCGACCTGCGCGAACAGCGACTCGGCGAGCTCGGTTGCCTCGAGGGTGCGCCCCGAGAAGTACAGCATCTGAAACAGCGTGAACTGCATCACCGCGGTGTCGCTGCCCGTGCGTTCGAACATCACGAGAGCGCGGCGCATGTCGTCCTCGACGTCGAGGATCGCGTACCTGGCCTCCACTGCCACCTGCGCGGCTCTCCACAGCGCGACCGCCACGAGAGGATGATCGCCGTACGCCGCTTCGAGACGCGCGCTCACCGATGGGAGCCGCTTGCGTGCGGACTTCCAGCTTCCCGAGCGAAGCTCGGCGAAGGCGATGACGAGCTCGGCAGCGGCTATGAACGGGTGCGCCGGATTCCAGATCCGCTTCCCGAGTTGCATGGCGCGTGCACCCTGCGCGATCGCGGTAGCGCAGTCGTCCTCGTACACCCGGAGCAGCGCATCCACCTTGAGTACCGCGATCCGCTCGGGATCCTCTGCCGGGAGCTGATCGTCCAGCACGGCGGTGGCGAGGGCGAGCGTCGCGCGCGCCTCCTCGTACCTCTGGAGGTCGCGAAGGACGCCGGCATAGTTACGCCGCGCGATCGCTACCCGCAGGTGGTTCTCTCCCAGCGCGTCGATCAGGCGATCGACGACGCTCGCGAACTTCTCCGGTGAGTGCGCGGCGGCGGCCTGCGCCTCGACGGTCGCGAGCGTGTCGGGATGCTGGTCACCGAGCGCGCGATGTCGTAGCTCGTGGGCCTTCGCGAGCGCGGTCGAAGACTCGAGCATCCTCGCGTTGAAGCGACACAGCACGCCACGCTCGTGCCAGCGCCGTGCGTCGGCGAGCAGCTGATGCTGATCCCGGAACGGATGCTCGCTCGACGACGCCTCCGGCACGGTCGACGCCTCGTACGCGGCGAGAATTCTTCCGGCGTCCCACAGCCGCTGGACCACCGGATCCGTGAACACCGCGCGCAGTAGTAACATGGCACCGTGGACCGCCCGCTGCGGATCGGGATCGTCGGCGCCGGGACCGCGGGGTCGGCGAGTGCGATCCTGCTCGCCCGCGCGGGGCACGCGGTCACCGTTCTCGAGTGCGTCGCGAACCCGGGGCCCGTCGGCGCCGGCATCACGCTCCAGCCGACGGGGCAGATGGCGCTCGCGCGGCTCGGGCTGCTCGCGGAGGTCGAAGCGCGCGGCGCGCGGATCGATCGGCTGCACTGCGTGCGCAAGAACGGCAAGACGCTCGTCGATCTCGCCTACGGCGACGTCGATCCTCGGCTCTACGGCCTCGGGATCCACCGCGGCGTGCTGTTCGAGACGCTGTTCGCCGCCGCGCGCACCGCCGGCGCGACGATCACGTGCGGCGTCAAGGTCGCTCGCTCCGAGCTCGCCGGTGATGCGCGCGTGCTCGTCGACGAGCGCGGCACGCAGCACGGCCCGTTCGATCTCGTGATTGCCGCCGACGGCTCGGTCTCCGAGCTCCATGCGTGCGGCTCGCGCGTGCGCAGCAAGCCGTATCCGTGGGGCGCGCTGTGGGTCGTGGTCGACGATCCGGGCTTCGCCGCGGAGAGGACGTTGCACCAGCGCGTCGATGGCGCGCGCCACCTGCTCGGGTTCCTGCCGACCGGCATGGCGCCCGGGCGCGACGCTCCCGTGGTCAGCATGTTCTGGAGCCTGCGCGTGGATCGCCTCGAGGCGTGGCGCGCGGCCGGCCTCGCAACGTGGCGCGACGAGGTGCTCGCCCTCGACCCACGCGCCGAACCGATCCTCGCCACGCTCTCGGATCTCCAGCCGGTGCTGTTCAGCCGCTATCGCGACGTCTCGATGCATCCGTGGCACGGCGAGCGCCTCGTGTTCCTCGGCGATGCCGCCCATGCGATGAGCCCGCAACTCGGCCAGGGTGCGAACCTCGCGCTGATGGATGCCGTGGTGCTCGCCGACGTGATCGCCGAGTCCCCCGACGATGTTCGGCGCGCGCTCGCCGCCTACACCACCGCCCGGCGCCGCCACCTTGGCTTCTACCAGCTCGCCACCCGCGCCTTGACACCGCTGTTCCAGAGCGACTCGCGCATTCTCGGCTGGCTACGCGACCGGGTGTTCCCGCACAGCACCTGGTTCCGGTACTTCCGCCGCCGGATGGTCCGCTGCATGGTCGGCGCCGACCTCGGTCTGGTCCGCGGGCCGATGAGCCTCGCCTTGCCAGCGGCCGTCGATCCGGTGGTGGGCGACCGGCGTACTATCGGGAAGTGACCACCACGGGCGTGAGAGGGACTCCCTCCGGGGGTTCACAGGCCCAGGAGCGGATCCATCGGCACCAGCACGCTGCCGAGATCATGCGCGCGCGCAGCGTCCTGGTCGCCGCATGCACGCTGTGGCTGATCTGCGGCGCAGGCCTCGATGTCCTCACGCACAGCTGGATCGGCACCGGTTCGCTGAGCTTCGTCCTCGTGATCCGGTTCGCGACCTCCCTGTTCCACCTCGCCGTCGTTCTGCCGCTGTATCGGTCGCCGCTTCCCGATCCGAAGGTCGCCTTCGCGCTCGCGACCGCGGTGTTCCCGGTGACGTCGCTCGCGCTGATGCTGATCGCCACGCATCAGGGTGGCCTCACCTCGCCGTACGTCACGGCCGTGTTCGTGATCGTCATGGGTCACACCATCTCGTGGCCGATGCCGTGGCGCCGCGGCGCGACGTGGGCCGCCGCGTCGGCGCTGATCTATCCCGTCGGCCTCCTGATCTCGACGCGGTTCGACGATCAGATGGCGGCGCAGCTCCACGATGGGCGGAGCCTCGCGGTGTTCGGCGTGTATGCCTCCGTCGTCGCCGCCGGCGCGATCGTCGCGGTGTGGGGCGGACACGTGACCTGGTCGCTCCGCCAGAGCGTGTTCGAGAGCCGCAAGCTCGGCCGCTATCGTCTGCTCCGCCGGATCGGCCGCGGCGGCATGGGCGAGGTCTGGCGCGCCGAGGATCGCGCACTCCGCCGCAGCGTGGCGCTCAAGATCCTGTCGCCCGAGCACGGCCGCAAGCCGTCGCGCGTCGCGCGGTTCGAGCGCGAGATCCAGGCGACGGCCTCGATCGCTCACCCGAACGTCGTCCGCATTCACGACTGGGGCGTCACCGACGACGGCGTCTGGTACTACGCGATGGATCTCCTCGTGGGAGCGGACCTCGGATCGGTGGTCAAGCGCGCCGGCCCGCTGCCGCCCGCGCTCGCGGTCGAGCTGTTCGTCCCGGCGGCGCGCGGGCTCGCAGAGGCGCACCGCGTCGGCGTGATCCACCGCGATCTCAAGCCCGGCAACCTGTACGTGATCGCACCCGAGGGCGAGCCCGTGCGGCTCGAGCTGCTCGATTTCGGCATCGCGCGGATCGGCGTCGACGATGCGGAGCTCACCCAGGCCGGGGCGATCATGGGTACGCCCGGGTTCATGGCGCCCGAGGTCCTCGCCGGTGCCCCGGGCAACGTGCGCTCGGATATCTACGGCTTCGCCGCCGCGCTGTACTTCTCGCTCACCGGATCTAATCCGAAGGACGCGAACCACGCACCCGTGTCCGAGCTGATCGCCGGCATCCCCGCCCCGCTCGACGATGCCCTCGTGCGCGCGCTCGACGAGGACCCGACGCGACGGTTCGCCTCGATGGACGAGCTCGCCGCCGCGCTCGCAGGCACCGGCCTCGTGTGGAGCGGTAGCTGGCCCATCGACCGCGACAACTCGCGCCCGATCACCGAGAGCATCGACCCCACGATCGATCCCGAGGCCTCGGCCACGCAGGCCGAAGGACCGCGCGGTCGAGGTTCGCGCCCGGTCATGGGCTCGTCGCCGTCCGAAGATCTCGATTGATGTAGTCGATCAGCGCGGCGAGCCCGAGCAGCGCCGCACCGATCGCGACCGGCAGTGCATACGCGGGGACCGCGATCGCCACCGCGCACGCGATGAACTGCGCGATGGTCGCCGCCTTGCCCACGGTCCTCGCCTCGAGCTTCTTCGGTCGCTTCCCGGCGAGCAGATACACCGCGATCAGGGGTGCCATCGCGAGCTCGCGCGCGGCGATCAGCGCGATCACGGCGACGTTCCCGGTGTGCCCCCAGATCGTCGCGAGCACGACGATCACGAAGATCTTGTCGACCAGCGGATCGAGCCAGCCCCCGATGTCGGGCCCCGTGCTGCCACGCCGCTTCATCAGGCGCGCGACGCGACCATCCGCCGCATCGGTCACCGCGGCGAGCACGACGAGGACCACCGCCCACAGCGTGTCGCCATACGCGAACACCAACCCCGCCGCGATCGGCAGCCGAGACAGCGTCAACGCGTGCGCGAGCCACATGCTACGGTGTGACCATGAAGGTCTCGATCCGCTACTGCAACTCCTGAGGGTACAAGCCCAAGGCCGCCCGGGTGGCGGCCCAGTTGAAGCAGGATCTCGGGGTCGTCACCGAGCTCGTCGTCGGTAGCTCGGGCGAATTCACGGTCTGGGTCGACGGTCAGAAGGTCGCCGAAAAGGACTGGCGTGGGTTTCCCGATCCGGACGACGTCGTGGATGCGGTTCGCGACGCGACGCCGCCCGCCTGAAGTGGGCCCCTGGTGGAACGGGTCCCGGGACTGCGGACAGCGGTCCGCGCTCGCGGGGGCCCTGGTGCAGGATCCGTTGGCCGGCCGACACCTCCGATGCGCGACTCGTGCATCGCGGTGCTCGACGAGAGAGCGCCGCGACGCGGTTGACTGCGGCATATCGGGTGCACATCGCCGCGGCCGTGCGAACCATCTCGACGTCCTTCCTACTGGCAAGTGTTCTGGCCACCGGCTGCATGGTCGGTGAGGACGAAGCCCTCGACGCCACCTCGGGCGTCAGCGTCACGTCGATCGGACGCGGCCTGACCGGGTGCCGTGGCAAGGCATCGAGCTTGGTCCCGGCGAATGGGAAGTACGTGATCACCACGTTTGGTGGCCCCGGCGATCATCAATCGATGTCGTGCGGCGGATTCGCCGACGGCACCGGCTGGTACGCGGCGTCGCGCCAGCGCTACGGCTGCGGCGCGAAGCTGCAGGTCACCGCGAATGGCAAGTGCGTCGTCGTCGAAGCGCAGGACTACGGTCCGGACGTGTGCGTCGAGAACGCAGCGGGCATGCCGATCCTCGACGTGTCGCCGAAGGTGTCGCGCGCGCTGTTCAACATCTCCGGCGCAGGCTGGAGCGATCACGAGATCGTGACCGTCGAGGAGGTCGCCGCCGGCACCGCGCTCGGTCCCTGCACCGCCGCGGAGCCGCCGCCGCCGACCGGTGGTGGCTCGACGCCTACCGCCACGTCGTGTAGCTCCGCGACGCTCGACCGCGACGTCGCCGAGGGCACGTGCGTGCAGTCCGACACGGATGCGAAGTGGTACGCGTGCTCTGCCGGCGTTTGGGTCGCGAAGAGCTCGACCGCGGGCTGCGCGGCCACCTATGGGTTCTGCGACTCGGCCACGCTCGGCGAGGCCGTCGCGCCGCGGACCTGCGTGCAGGCACGCTCGAACAGCACCTGGTACCAGTGCAACGGCCAGGGCTGGGTCGCGCCGGTCGACGTCTCCGCGCAGGAAGGTCCGCTCGGCTCGTGCTCGTCGATGCACCCACTCTGAGTACACTGCGGGCATGAAGATCGCGATCGCCGCCGACCACGCCGGCTTCCCCCTCAAGGCTCGCGTGATCGAGGTGGTCCGCGCGCGTGGCCACGAGGCGATCGATCTCGGGACGCACTCCACGGACCCCGTCGACTATCCCGACATCGCGAAGGCGCTCGGAGAATGCATCCAGCGCGGCGAGGCCGAGCGCGGGGTCCTCCTCTGCGGTAGCGGCGTGGGTGCTTCGGTCGCGGCGACGAAGCTGCGCGGCATCCGCTCCGCCGTGTGTCACGACACCTACTCGGCGCACCAGGGCGTGGAGCACGACGACATGAACGTGCTCGCGCTCGGCGCGCGGATCATCGGGCCCGAGCTACTCGCGGAGCTGGTCCGGGCCTTCGTCGACGCGTCGTTCTCCGGCGAGGAGCGCCACGTGCGCCGGCTCGCGAAGATCACCGCACTCGAACGCTAGCCGCCGGCGAGGAGCTTCATCAGCTCCTCCTCGCCGATCACGGTGACGCCGTGCTTCTGCGCGGCATCGAGCTTGGTCTTGCCGGTATCCGCACCGGCGACCAGGTAGTCGGTCTTCTTGCTGACCGCCCCTCCGACCTTGCCGCCGGCCTGCTCGATCTTCTTCTGCACGTCCGCGCGCGCCTGCGTCAGCGTGCCGGTGACCACGAGCGTCTTCCCGGTCAGCGGTCCCTCGGTGATCTCGACGATCGGCTCCTTGGGATCCACGCCGCGCGCGGCGAGCTTGTCGAGCACCACGACCACGTGCGGATCGCGGAGGAACGTGTCCACGTGCTTCGCCACCACCTCGCCGATGCCGTCGATGTCGTGCAGCTCGGCGATGAACGCCTCGGACTCCTTCGCCGCGCATGCCGCGCGCAGGGCCGACAGCGTGACGTACTTCTGCGCGATCGGCTTCGCGAGCACCGTGCCGACGTTCGTGATGCCGAGCGCCGAGAGCAACCGCGAGAACGTGGCCGCGCTCTTCGCGGTGGCGATGGCCTTGACGAGGTTCTCCGCCGAGAGCTTGCCGAAGCGCTCGAGGCCGAGCAGCTGGATCACGGTCAGGTCGAACACGTCCGCCACGTCCTTGACCAATCCCGCCTCGACGACCTGGACCACGACCTTCTCTCCGAAGCCGTCGATGTTCATCTGGTGCCGCGACGCGAAGAACTCGATCGCACCGAGCAGCTGCGCCGGGCAGCCGAGCCGGTTCGGGCACATCAGCGCGACGCGCCCCTCCTCGCGCTCGAGCGCGCTGTGGCACGCCGGGCACTCGGTCGGCGGCGCGAACACGGGGCCCGGACCGGGCTCTCGCACCTCGAGGATCTCGGGGATGATCTCGCCGGCCTTCTGGATCAGCACGCGGTCGCCCTTGCGCAGCCCGAGGCGCGCGACCTGATCCCAGTTGTGGACCGACGCGCGCGAGACCGTGGTGCCCGAAACGTCGACGGGATCGAGGATCGCGACCGGGGTCACCGTGCCGGTGCGGCCGATGTTGATCTCGAGATCGCGGAGCACCGTGGTGACCTGGCGCGCCGGGAACTTGAACGCGATCGCCCAGCGCGGAAACTTCGCGGTGGTGCCGAGCGCGGTGCGCATCGCGAAGTCATCGACCTTGACGACGAGCCCATCGACCTCGTACGGCAGCTCGTCGCGCCGGTGCTCCCATCCGTGCACGCAGGCGATCAGCTCGTCCCACGATTGCGCGGACGAGTTGTTCGCGCTCGTCGGCAGGCCGAGCCGCTTGACCAGCGCGAGCGAGGCGAGGTGCCCCGAGGCGTAGCGCTCGCCGTCCACCACCTCGTAGAGGATCGCGTGCATCGGCCGCTTCGCGACCTCCTTCGGATCCTGGAGCTTGATCGAGCCGGCCGCGGTGTTGCGCGGGTTCTTGAATAGCTCCTCGCCGGCGCGCGCGCGCTCCTCGTTCATGGCCGTGAACTCGGCCTTCTTCATGTAGATCTCGCCGCGCACGGTGATGGTCTGCGGCTCGCGCAGCTTCATCGCCACGCCGCGCACCATCTTCACGTTCGCGGTGACGTCCTCGCCGATCCGGCCATCGCCGCGCGTGGCGCCGAGCGTCAGCATGCCGTCCTTGTACGTGAGCTCGATGCCGAACCCGTCGATCTTGGGCTCGATCGAGAACACCGGGACATCGCCGTCGAGACCCTTGACCACACGGTCGTAGAACGCCTTGAGGTCGGCCTCGTCGTAGCTGTTGTCGAGTGACAGCATCGCCACCGGCCGCGTCACCTTCGGGAACTCCGAGACCGGCGCGTGGCCGATGCGCTTCGTCGGGGACCACGCCACGGTCCAGTCCGGATGGTCGCGCTCGATCGCGGCGAGCTGCTTCGAGAGCTTGTCGTACTCGACGTCGCTGATCGTCGGTGCGGCGTCTACGTAGTAGCGGCGGTCGTGTTCGGTCAGCTCGTCGACGAGCGCGAGATAGTCGGTGCGCGGTTCCCCCATGGCCGCCGGAGCATAGCGGATCACCGCTTTGCTTTGAGCCACGCGCGCACGGACGGTTCCACGAGCGCGCGCTGCGCGATGCACTGGTCCGTGAATTCGATCCGCTGGCGGAGGAGCTTCGCCGCTCCCGACATCGGCCCGAAGGACTTCTCGAGGAACGCGACCATCTCGTCGCGGTGCTCCGCCTCGCACAGGTCGAACGCGTAGGTCAAGAACGGCGCGAACGTGTCGTCCTTGGGAAACCGCGCGAGCAGCTCGGTCATGTGGCGTCGCATCCACGCGATCGCCGCGCGGTTCGCGGGGCCGCGCCGGGTGGAGTACAGGAACTGCACCACATCCTCGTTCGGGATTCGCGACTCGAGCGCGATCCCGAGCATCGCCTCCGCACGCGCGGGATCCTCGATCGAACCGAGCGCGAACAGCTGCGTCGTTCGCAGATCGTGATCGGTCTCGACGACGACATCGGCCTTGATCTGCGCCGCGATCGCCGGGCTCGCATTTGCCGCGAGCGGTAGCACCAGCTCGCGCACACTCTGCGGCAGATCGCGATACCGCGCCGCGAGGACGACCGCGCGGTCGATCAGCGCGCGGTCCCCGGCCCACGCGACCGCGGGCACGACGAGCTTCCGGGTCACCTCGTCGTCGAGGCCGTCCGTCGGTCTGGTCTCGAACCCCCGCGCGCGGGCGAGCTTGCCGTACGTCTTGCGCACCCACGCGTCGCGCTGCACCTCGAGGTCAGGCGCGAGCTGCTGGCCCACGCCCCACGGCATCCCCGAACCCTCGACGACATCGCGAACGACGAAGCGGTCGCCGGCCGCCGCGAGCTTCGGCACGAGCGACATCAACAACGCGACCGGCAGCGCTCCCTGGGTGACGCGCTCGCGCACGTCCTCGAAGATCACCCGGCGCTCCGCCCCGGTGAGCACCGGCCACGCCTTGTCGCGCAACACCGTCACGGTATCCGCGGTGAGCGCGGTGTAGTAGTAACCGAGGCCTCCGGCGTTGCTCATCATCCAGCGGGGGCAGGACGTCGCGGGTAGCGCGACCACCGCGGTCGCGCCAGAGACGAGCGAGCACAGGTCGGCGCGCTTGCCGTCGCGATCGTAGGCGAGGCACACCGGGACCTGCCACGGCACCGTCGGACCTGCGGTCCCGGAGCCCGCCTTCAGATAGCGGTTCTGCGTCAGGGTCACCGCCGGCGCGGTTCCGGCCGCACACGCGAGCGAGACGTCGAACACCGGCGCACCCGGTTGGTCGAGGAACGTCGCGAACGCCGCCGCGAGCGGCTTTCCGCTCGCCTGTTCGAGCGCACTCACCAGATCCGCCGCGACCGCCGTGCCGTGGGCGTGCGCCTGTAGATAGGCGCGCACGCCGCGCTGGAACGCATCGGCGCCAACGTACTGCTCGAACATCCGGAGGATCGTGCCGCCCTTGCCGTACGTGATGCCGTCGTAGGTCTCGCCGATCTCACCGGCGTTCTTGATCGGTTGGCGGATCTGGCGCGCGGTGGCCTGCGAGTCGATGGTCAGCACGCCGTTGCGACGGCTGATCTCGCCCATCTCGTCGTGCCACGACGGATCGAACGCGCTGGTGATCTTCGGCTCCATCCAGGTCGCGAAGCTCTCCTTCAGCCAGGTCTCGTTCCACCACGGTGGAGTCACCAGATCGCCGAACCACTGGTGCGAGGTCTCGTGGCCGAGCACCGACACGCTCTCGTATTGCTGCCCCCACGACATCTTCGCGGGATCGAGGAGCACGTACCTCGCATCCGCCGTGATCAGGCCCGCGTGCTCCATGGCGCCACCGCCGATCGATGGGGCCGCGAGGATATCGAGCTTCGGATACGGGAACGGGATCCCGAACCAGCCCTCGAGGTTGTCGACGATCCGAGGCAGCGACGCGCGCACGAACGCGGTCTGGCCGGAGGTGCCACGTGGCACGATCAACCGCAGCGGAAGGCCGCTCGCTGCCTTCCCCGCGTCGATGATCTCGAACGGCCCCACGCCGAACGCGACCAGGTACGTCGGCAGCGGCTTCGTCGTCGCGAACGCGACCCGCACGTGCTGCGGATCGATCGGCTCGCTGCGCTCGATCGGCGTGTTCGATACCGCGATCAGCTTGGCCGGCACGTCGAGCGTCAACGTCCATGGCGTCTTGCGGTCCGGCTCGTCGAAGCACGGAAACACGCGGCGGGCACCGACCGGTTCGAAGTACGAGATCAGGTACTGGTCGGTACCGCGGTCGTTGCGGAACAGGCCGCGAACATCCGCGCCGACCACGCCCTCGTACTCGAGGCGAATGGTCAGCGGGCCGCGCTCGATCGGCTCGCGTGCGCGAAGCTCCAGGAGGTCGTCGCCGACCGGAGCCGCGGACAGCTGGATCCTGATCCCGCCGCGCTCGGCGTGCGCCTCCTTCACCTTGAGCTGGCGGCCGTGCAGCCAGATCACCCAAGACCGCTGCGTCAGCTCGCCGATGATCGCGATCTCGCCCGTGAACCCAGGCAGCGCCGGATCGACGGCGAGCCGAGCGTTGTAGCTCGCGGGGACGAAGTGCGTGGGCAGCCGCAGCGCCGGCGCGGGCGGATCGAACGCGGGCTCCGGCGGCGGTCGTTCGGGAACCACCGGCGAACGATGCGCCTCTGGAACCGGCGCGCGCCCCGAGCAAGCCACCAGCACCACCACCCCCACCGCGATCCACCGCATCATGGGGGCGACGGTAACAGGTCAGTCGTCGAGGTGGTGCGGTCGCTTCTTGCCTTCGATGAAGGCGTCCAGATCCTGCTCGGCGACCGGATCGATATGGACCTCGAAGTCGCCGCCGTCATCGAGCTCCTCGATCTCCTCGACCTCGAGGTCATCGGGGTCGGCCATCTGCACCGAGCCCGCCGCGATCTTGTTCGGGGGCACGGGGAGGCCGGTATCGATGTCCTCCTCGAACTCCACGTCGTCGCCGATCTCGATCTCCGGGAGCATCACGGGCTCGATCACGGCGTGCACGGGCATCGACGCCGCGTCCATCTTGCGGCCGATCAGGCAGCCCGCCTTGACCGTGACCTGGAACGGTCGGCCATCGTAGTAAGCGTCGATCGCTTCCTTGATGTACCAGAACACGTCCTGCATCTCCTGACCGCCACCGGCGATCTCCTTCCACTCGGCGAGCGGTCCGTACTCGATCACCGGTGCGAAGAAGAACTCGCGCGAGCTCTTGAACAGGAGCGTGAACTCCTCGTACTCGAGGTGGCCCGCGAGGTTCGCGGACTTCATGCAGCGCTCGACGTGATCCACCGACGGAAAGCGCGAGATGTGCTTCTCGAGTCGCTCGAGCGCCTCGTGCTTGTCGTGGTTGATCAGCACCTCGCGATAGAGGTCGGTGAACTCCTGGAACGTGCCGGAGAGCGGCACGGTGCACCGCACCTCACCGCCCATCTTCGCGACTCGCGCGAAGTCGCGCAGCGCGACCTCGAGGCTCGGCATCTCGTTGAGGCCGAGGTTGCAGATCACGAGGTCGTAGACGTCGTCGGCGAACGACAGCTTCGGCACCGGGCTCTCGGTGCGGAAGAACACGCCCTTCTTGCCGAGTGGCCCGAGGTCCGCGACCTTGCGGCGCGCCACGTCGAGCATCGCGCTCGACCCGTCGATGGCGATCACGCGCGCGGCGTCGCCCTTGCGGCGCAGCACCTCGACGAGCGGGTAGCCGGTGCCACACGAGACGTCGAGAATCTGACCCTTCTCGGGGAGCGCCAGGTTGCGA
>JBBRED010000229.1:0-13602 GCA_038203335.1 Haliangiales bacterium
CCAGGTCGCGGCCGTCAAGGCCCCGGGCTTTGGCGATCGTCGCAAGGCGATGCTGCAGGACATCGCGGCCCTCACCGGCGGCGAGGCGTTCACCGAGGATCTCGGCCAGAAGCTCGAGAACCTCCAGCTCACCGATCTCGGTCGCGCCAAGCGCATCACGATCGACAAGGACAACACGACCATCATCGAGGGCGCCGGCAAGAAGGAGACCATCGAGGCGCGCGTCAAGACCATCCGTCGCGAGGTCGAGGACACCACGTCGGACTACGACCGCGAGAAGCTCCAGGAGCGCCTGGCCAAGCTCGTCGGTGGCGTTGCCGTGATCAAGGTCGGCGCGGCCACCGAGGTCGAGATGAAGGAGAAGAAGGCCCGCGTCGAGGACGCGATGTACGCGACCCGCGCGGCCGTCGAAGAGGGCATTGTCCCCGGCGGCGGCGTGGCGCTCATCCGCTGCCTCGCTGGCCTCGACAAGCTGACGTTCGATGATGACCGCCGCTACGGCGTCAACATCATCCGCCGCGCGCTCGAGGAGCCGCTGCGTCAGATCGCCGGCAACGCCGGCGTCGATGGCTCGATCGTCGTCTCGAAGGTCCGCGAGGGCTCGGGCGCGTTCGGCTTCAACGCGGCGAAGCTCGAGTACGAGGACCTCGTCAAGGCGGGCGTCATCGACCCGGCCAAGGTCGTTCGTACGGCGATCCAGAACGCGGCGTCGGTGTCGGGCCTCATGCTCACCACCGAGACGCTGATCGCGGAGAAGCCGAAGAAGGACGACAAGGGCGGCGGTGGCCACGAGGGTCACGGCCACGACTACGAGTAGTTGACGGCGGGTAACCGCTGAAGAAGGGCCGGCCGTTGCGCCGGCCCTTCGCATTTTCGGTATCATGGAGCACATGGGCGAAACCGCACCCAGGACGGAGCGCCTGCTCGCGATCATCGAGCTGCAGAACGCGATCTCCGGCGCCGGGATGAACGGCGACGAGGTCATGCGGTTTGTCACCGAGCGCGCGCCGGGGTTGACCGCCGCGGGGGGCGCGCTGGTCGAGCTCGTCGAGGGCGACGATGACATCGTGGTGCGCGCCGCGACCGGCAGTGCGAAGCCGCAGCTCGGGACCCGGCGCTCGCAGAAATCGAGCGCCGCCGGCAAGTGCGTGGGCCAGCGCAAGGCGATGCGCGACGACGCGGGCGGGACGATCTACGCGCCGCTGCTTCACGGGGAGTACGCGATCGGCGCCATCGGCGCGGTCGCCAGCGAGGGCGACACGTTCAGCGAGGAGGACCTCGAGACGTTGCGCCTCCTGTCGCCGATCGTGTCGATCGCGCTGCATCGCACGCGCAGCTATCCGCAGCCGCGCCGCGACAACACGCACGATGCGCTGACCGGCATGCTGAATCGCCGCGCGTTCGAGGAGCGCGTGGAGGTCGAGCTCGCCCGCCGTACGCGCTACGGTCAGTCGTTCAGCCTCGCGGTGATGGACCTCGACGGCTTCAACACGGCGAACGATCGGTTCGGCGAGGCCGCTGGCGACGAGCTGCTGCGCTCGATCGCGACGATCATGAACACGCACACGCGCGTGATGGACGCGGCGTTCCGGCTCGGGGGCGACGAGTTCGCCATCCTGATGCCGGGTACCGCGCTCGACGGAGCGAAGACGTTCACCGAGCGGTGCCGCCAGTACATCAGCGACGCGAAGCTGTGCGATGGCACGGTGACCGCGAGCTTCGGCGTGGTCGAAGCTCTCGAGAAAGAGACGATCGCGGCGCTGACCGAGCGCGCGGATCAGGCGCTCAAAGAAGACAAGCGCTCGCACAAGTAGTCCGATCCGCGATCCCGTCGTGGGTACACGTGCCGAGATCGCCTGCGGCTCCACACCCGGGACGCACGTGTCGCACCGACGGATCATCACTCGTCGACGCTGTCGCCACGGGAGACACCTGTCGGATCCCCCGACAGGCACAGGCGCGTAACTGCCCGCCAGCGGCCCGCGTTCGAGGGCACGGGCGTTGCTACCCTGGCGCGAACTCATGAAGCTCCTGCGTGGTACTGCAGTGGCGTTGGCTCTTGGCGGCGGAGTGGCAGCCGCACAGCCTCCGGCTCCCGAACAACCGACCTCCCCGCCGGAACAGGCGCCCGCGTCGACGCCGACGATCAAGGTCTCCGGTCGCGTGATCGACGCGCTCGGGCGACCCGTGCGTAACGCGACGATCAGGATCGAGGGCGAGACCGACGGCAAGGTCGTGAACACCGGTCGCGACGGCAGGTTCGTCATGGATGCTCCGATCGGCTCCACGCTGATCGTCGAGCAGAAGGCCTTCGGTGTGGGCCTCGCGACCGTGACGGACACCACGATCGATGACGTCGTCCTGCTCACCGAGAAGCAGCTCGGCGAGACCATCGAGATCAACAGCGAGGCTCCCGCGGTCGCGCCCGGCGCCGCGCAGCTCGATCGCAAGGAGCTCCAGCGCATCCCCGGCACCGGCGGCGACATCGTCCGCGCGCTCACCGTGATGCCCGGCGTGGTCAACCTCCAGCTCCCGCTCGGCTACTCCGGCGTGGTCATTCGCGGCAGCTCGCCGCAGGACTCGCGCGTGCTGATCGACGACTTCGAAGTGCCCGTGCTGTTCCACAACATCGGCTTCCGCGCCGTGATCCCCGCCGAGACCATCGCGTCGCTCGACTACATCCCGGGCGGCTTCGACGTTGGCTTCGGCCGCGCGTCATCGGGCATCGTGTCGCTGACCACACGCCCCGGCGACGAGAAGCGCACCACGCAGGCCGAGATCTCCGTGATCGACGGCGGCCTGCTCGCGCAGGGACCGATCGGCAAGGACACCCGCTACCTGCTCGCGCTCCGTCGCTCGACCATCGACTTCGTCCTTCCGTCGGTGATCCCCGACTCCGTGGATCTCTCGCTGACCACGGTGCCGCGCTACTACGACGGCCAGCTCCGGCTCGATCACAAGCTGAACGAGAAGTGGAACCTGACGCTGTCGAACGTCGCCACCGACGACATCTTCGAGCTCTACGCGACGAAGGACGAGGACGCGAAGTCGAAGCGGTTCTACAACCGCACGCGCTTCGATCGCCTGACCGCATCGGCTCGCTACAAGGACGGCCCGTGGCAGGCGAAGCTCGCGCTCTCGGGCCTCTACCAGCAGTTCCTGTTCGAGGCCGGCCTGTACCAGAACATCGACGTGCGCACCGCCACGGTGACGCCGCGCGTGGATATCACCCACACCGACGAGAAGGCCGGCGGCCTCACGGACGTGGTCTGGCGCGTGGGCGCCGAGGCGCAGGTGTCGCGCGCGAACGCGCAGCTCGCGCTTCCGGTCGAGCAGCGCGAGGGCGAAGCGCAGTCCGGGATGTTCGATCCCAAGGACGTCAGCGAGAAGTTCAACGGAACCACCTGGTACTCCGACTACGCGGGGTGGGGCTCGGTGACCGCGAGCTTCGACAAGCGCGTACGCGGAACCGCCGGCGTGCGCGCCGAGTACTTCCAGCGCCCGGAGCAGCTCGCGATCCAGCCGCGCGGCGAGCTCAAGTTCCAGATCGCAAAGCCATGGCAGCTCCGCCTCGCAGCCGGTGCCTACCGCCGCCCGCCCGAGTTCCAGTCGGAGCTGCTCGAGAAGAAGCTGCAGTCGGAGCGTTCTCAGCAAGCGATCGTCGGGGTGCAGTACGAGCCGATGGACGGCGTGCGCGTCCAGGCCTCGACCTACTACACGGATCGCACGGCGCTGATCACCCACGACGAGATGGGCAACCTGACGAACAACGGGCGCGGCACGACGACCGGTGCCGAGCTCCTCGCCACGTATCGCGGCGGGCCTTGGTTCGCGTGGCTCAGCTACTCGTACTCGCACTCCACGCGCGTCGATCAGCCGGGCGCCGAGCGCCGCCTGTTCAGCTACGACCAGCCGCACAGCCTCAACGCCGCGCTGAGCTGGCAGAAGGGTCACTGGCAGCTCGGCGGACGGTTCCAGCTCTACTCGGGCCTGCCGTACACGCCCGCGACCGGCTCGGTGTTCGATAGCGATCGCAACATCTACATCCCGATCTTCGCCGAGGTGAACTCCTCGCGCGCGCCGATCCATCATCAGCTCGACCTCCGGGTCGACTACTCCTGGAAGTGGGGACCGGTCGCGATGACCGCGTTCCTCGATCTGCAGAACGCGTACATGAACGAGAGCGTCGTGACGTACTTCTACAACTATGACTTCTCCCAGCGCGCGGCGTTCACCTCGCTGCCGCTGATTCCTTCGATCGGCCTCCGGGGGATCCTGTGAAGGCCGCCGCGATTGCACTCCTCGCGCTCGCCGCATGTGGCGCCGATCTCGACGAGCAGTGGCAGCTCGATCACGACCGGATCATCGCCGTGCGCGCAACGCCTCCCGGAATCATCTCGGGCGAGCGCGCGGAGCTCGATGCGCTCGTCGGCGCCGTCGGCGAGCATCCCGCCGAGCGGTCTCCGGAGATCGCCACCGTGGTGTCGCCGATGAGCCTGATGGGGACCGTCGCGCCCGATGGCGGCAAGTGGTACGTGACCGCGCCCGATGAGGCCCGGCTCGCCGCCGCGCGCACGGAGCTCGGCCTCGAAGCCGATGCCCCCGTCCCACTTCAAGTAGGCGTCTCGTACGCCGGGCAGACGTTGCTCGCGTTCAAGACCGTGTTCCTCGGCGAGAGCCGCGCGAACCCCACGCTCGACGACATGATGATCGACGGGGTCACCGCGCCGGGCTCGAGCACCGAGATCGTGGTGCAGCCCCTCGTCGACGTGAGGCTCTCGGTCACGGCCGAGATCGACGACACCGTCAACTGGCTGACCTCGTGCGGCACGATGCACGACTTCGATCTCCCGAGCGCGTACCTGCGCGTCGAGAAGGACGATCCGACGACCGGCGACCTCGGGGTCGTGCGCCGCGTGCCCGATGGCGGCGTGGCGTGGCGAACCTGGACGATCCGCGCCGACTGACGGTACATCTCGGGCCCGTGGATCCCCGACTGATCGCCAGCGCCGTGGTCGCGCACTACGGCCGCGTGAAGCGCGATCTCCCGTGGCGCCGCACGCGTGATCCGTACGCGATCTGGGTCAGCGAGATCATGCTGCAGCAGACGCGGGTCGCCACCGTGATCCCGTACTGGGAGCGCTGGATGGCGAAGTTCCCGACGGTGAGCTCGCTCGCGGCGGCTCCGCTCGATGACGTGCTCGCCGCGTGGGCCGGGCTCGGCTACTACTCGCGCGCGCGCAACCTGCACCGGGGCGCGCAGGCGGTGGGCACCACGTGGGGCGGCGCCCTGCCCCGCCGAGCCGCCGAGCTTCGCGAGGTGCCCGGCATCGGGCCCTACACCGCCGGCGCGATCGCCTCGATCGCGTATGGCGAGCGCGCGCCGCTCGTCGATGGCAACGTCGGGCGCGTGCTCGGCCGCGTGTTCGCGATCGATCTCGACATCAAGAGCACCGCCGGCGGAAAGGCACTGTGGGCGCGCGCCGGCGAGCTGATGACCGCGCTGCCGAAGACGGCCGCGCCCGGTGATCTCAACCAGGGCCTGATGGAGCTCGGCGCCACGGTGTGCTCCCCGACCCAGCCGCGCTGCCTCGTGTGCCCGCTCGCGAAGCTGTGCACCGCGAACGCGACCGGGCGACAGGACGAGCTCCCCGTGATGCCCGTGCGCAAGAAGGCGAGCGACTTGCCGGTGCTCGCGCGCACGCTGGTGTGGATCGAGAACGGCGACGAGATCGTGGTGGTCCGTCGCGCGCCCGAAGGGCTGTTCGGCGGGCTGTGGGAGCTGCCGCCGGTGGAGGTCGCCGAGCAGCTGGGCGTTACACTCGATCGCACCGTCGTCGCACATCATGACCAGACGCTGTCGCACCGCCGACTCCGCGTCACGGTGGTTCGAGGTGCAATGCCTACGCGCCTTGTCCAGCCCGCGGATCCGGGATACGACGCGATCGTTCGTGTACGGATCTCCGACGCGAATCGGCTCGGCATCGCTGCCGCGACGACTTCCATCCTGACGAAGTACCAGGACACTCCATGGACCTCGATCCCCAGGCGCTCGCCCTCTTCACCGAGGGCTACGACAAGATCCTCCAAGGCATCGGCCTCCTCGGCTTCGATGTCCACGACGAGAACTTCGCGGACACCGCGAAGCGTGCGGCCAAAGGGCTCCACGAGCTGATCCACGATCAGAAGCAGGTCCGCGCCGATGTCGACGCGCTGCTCGCGAAGACGTTCCCGGCGAAGTACACCGAGATGGTGATCTCGAAGCACAACACGTGCTTCGGGATGTGCCCGCACCACCTGCTGCCGGTGATCTACCGGATCTCGATGGCGTACATCCCCACCGAGAAGGTGCTCGGCCTCTCGAAGCTGTCGCGCCTCGCGCGGCTGATCGCGCGCGCGCCTCGCCTCCAGGAGGACCTGACGCACGAGCTCGCCGACATCCTGTTCGAGAACATGGCGAGCCAGGGCTCCGCGGTCTACATCGAGGGCCTCCACATGTGCATGGCGGCGCGCGGCGTCGGCGCCCACGAGGCGCGGCTGGTCACCAGCGGTGTCCGCGGCGTGTTCCTCGAGCTGGCCACGCGCGAGGAGTTCATCAAGCTCGTCGTCGCGCCTCCGACGACCCTGGTGTGATCGGCTACCTCCACGGCTTCCTCGGCTCGCCCGAGGTGTGGGGCGAGGTGGAAGGCATTCGCCTCGCGCAGCCTCCGATCGCGGCGACCTGGCGCGCGCAACTCGCGGTGATCGCCGAGCAGCTCGGCCCGGTCGATGCTGTCGTCGGCTACTCGCTCGGCGCGCGACTCGCGCTCGGCCTGGTCGCCGAGGGACTGGCGCCCCGCGCGGTGCTGATCAGCGTCAACCCGGGCATCACCGAGACCGAGCGCCCCGCACGGCGCGCCGCCGATGCCGCGTGGGCGAGGAGGTTTCGCACGGAGCCGCTCGCGAACGTGCTCGATGCATGGGAGGCGCAGCCGCTGTTTGCCGGAAGCTCACGCGCGGATCGGCGCGCGCAGCGCCTCGCGCTCGATGCCGAGCAGTGTGCGCGGAGCCTCGAGGTCCTCGGTCTCGCCGAGATGCCCGACTACCGCGGCGCCGTCGATGAACGGATCCGGCTGATCGCCGGAGCCGACGATCCGAAGTTCGTCGCGATCGCCCGCGCCCTGCCCGCGCCGCTCGAGCTGATCGCACGCTCGGGCCACGACCCGACAGCCGATCAACCGGCCGCGCTGCGCGACGCGATCGAGCGCGCGCTCAGGCCTTGAACAGCGAGAGGATGTTCTCGGGGACCCGCGTCGGGCGACCGCTCGCGAACGACATGAACGCCCACGTCGTCGACGCGCGCGCGACCACGGTGCCATCGCGCGCGATCTCGGTCCTGCGAATGCACGAGGCCGCGCGCCACTCCTCGACCCAGGTCTCGGCGACGAGCACCTGACCGAGCGTGACCTGCCCGAGGTAGTCGAGCTCGTGACGGCGCACCACGAACACGGCGCCGTGCGCGCGATACCGAGCGTGATCCCACCCGAGCGAGGTCGAGTGCGCCATCGCTACCTCGAGGACCCAGCGCAGGTACACGAGGTTCGAGACGTGGCCGAGCTCGTCGATGTCGGCCTCGACGACGGTGATCGGCATGGGGTAGCGGGACACGGCGACCTGCGTATACCCC
This sequence comes from Haliangiales bacterium, assembly GCA_038203335.1. GTDB lineage: Bacteria > Myxococcota_A > Polyangia > Haliangiales > Haliangiaceae > JABFXX01. Next base: position 7,667 of record JBBRED010000229.1, read on the forward strand.
AGGCGCAGTGTTACCGTCCCAGGATGATCGACGATCCGAGTGCGAGGACCTTACGCGTCCGCCTCGAGCAGGGGCAGGCGAGTGCGGCGGATGCAGTGCAGATGCTCGCGATCGCCTCGCTCGAAGCTCCGACGCGGACCGCGCGGCTCGATGCGTGTCGCCTCCTCGGCGATCTCGCGGGTCGCGCGCTCGGCGCCGACTGGGACGTGGCGGAGCGCTCCGCGTTCGCGCTGCTCGAGGCCGCCCGCGTCGCCGACACCGCTGCCGATCGCCGCGGTGTGCTGGCGGCGATGGGCCGCGGGTTCCGCAACATCTGGCTGTTGCCGTTCGTCCACCGCCGGCTCTCCGATCGCGATCCCACGATCGCCACGGCCGCCCTGCAGGCCGCGGGTGGGCTCGGGTTCCCCGCGCTCGAGGACTCGGTCGCGGCGTTCGTCAGCGAGGGCACACCACCGGCGTTGCGCCGCGCAGCGATCGCATCGCTCGGGCGGATGGGCGCGATGAGCGCGGTCGATCGCCTCGTGCCGCTGATCCTGGGTGATCCGAGCGAGGCCGCCGGAGCGCTCACCGCGCTGACCGAGATCCGCTCGCCCGCCGGGCGGGAATCCGCGCTGATCGTCCTGGATCAGGATCTCGAGCCCGAGGTCCAGATCGCCGCCGTGCGGTACCTCGCCGAGCTCGGAGCACTCGAAGTGCTCGCGGTGCTACGCCGGCTCGCGCGCCACGACGATGCCGAGATCCGGATCGCGTCGAGCCTCGCCTCGCGCGCGCTCAAGGCGGAGCGCAGCCGCGATGCGGCGGAGCGCTTCCTCGTCGCGCTCAGCGAGCCGGACCGGGCGGTGCGCGCCGTGCTCGCGCGACGACTGCGCACGCTGCCGGTGGCCGAGATCATCGAGCAGGCGGAAGTGCTGCTCTCCGAGGACGCGATCGGCGTGGTCCAGATCCTCGGCGAGATGCGCGATGCGGAGATCACGCGCTATCTCCTGAAGCTCGCGGACCGCAAGGACCTGCCCGAGGAGCTGCGCGCGCGCGCGGTGGGGGCGATCGAGGCCGACGAAGCGTGGGAGCGCAAGGCGCTCGCGGATCTCGCGCACCGGGCGGATGCCAACGAGTCGCTGCGCGCCGCGGCCGTGCAGGCGATGGGCGCGTTCGCATCGTCGACCGAGCTGATCGACAAGATCGGAACGCTCGCCACCTCTTCGTCCGCGGCGATCCGCGGCGCGTTCCTGTGGGCGATGCAGCTCGCCGCGCGCTCCGGCGGCGACGCCGCGGCGATCTCGCGCCTCGTCGCGCCGATGCTCGACGACGCCGAGCTGATGGTGCGCCGGCGCGCCGCGTATGTGGCCGGAAACCTCGGTCTCGCGGATCTCGCGCCCGCCCTCGCGCGGTGCTGCGTCGCCACCGAGCCCCCGGATCTTCGGCTCGCCGCGTACGTGGCCCTCGGCGAGCTGCGCATGCCGAGCGGTGTCCTCACCGAGGTCGTCGCGGCGATCAAGCGCGAGGATGATCCCCGCGTCATCGGTGCGGCCTCGAACGCGCTCGTCGCCGCGCAACCCGAGGCAGCCGCGATCGCGGGGCTCGCTCCGCGGGCGACGCAGCTCCTGTCCTCGCCCGAGCCGCGCCTGCGCGAGGCCGGCGCGGAGATCGCGGGCCTGCTCGGAGGAGCAGTGACCGCACTGCTGATCGCGCCCCTCGCGACCGACGACGCACCGGCCGTCCGCGGCGCCGCGGTGTGGGCGTTGGGAAAGCTCGCCGATCCGGCCACAGAGCACGCGCTGCTCGCAGCGTTCAAGGACGATGATCCGGCGGTTCACGAGCGGGCCGCCACCGGCCTGCTCCGCCTCGGCACGCCGGCCGCGCTCGCGCAGGCGATCGCGTTCGTCGCCGGCGACGGTGATCCCACCGCCCGCGGCGCCCTCGCCGCCTTGATCACGATCGCACGCCCGCACGCTGCCCTGCTCGCACCCGCGATCGATCGCGCGCTCGACAAGGTCCACTCCGACGACCCCGCGTTCGAGCCGCTGCTGCGCATGAAGATCGAGACCGCGTCCCACGACAGCGAGGCCGCGCCCGCCGTGGATGTCGACGGAGAGATCACGAAGGTGTTCCCGGCGTTCGCGCAGCTCGCGCAGCTCTCCGGGTTCGACACGCTCGTCCGCAGCCTGCGTACCGCGGAGTCCCTGTTTCATTCCGTGGGCGGCGCGAAGGACGCCGATCTCTCACCCTCGATCACGTTGTGGATGAAGGTGCTCGAGAACTACGTCCACGCGTGGCTCGGCCCGCGGATGGCCGGGCTCCAGCGCGATCCGGCCGTGCTGTTCGACTACGTCGATCGCGTGATCGGCGGCAACTGGCCCGGCTTCCAGCGCTGGCTGGAGCCGAAGTGGCGCGATCCGATCGATGTCGGTGGTGCGCGCGTCGAGATCCCGCTGCGCGCGATCCCGAACTGCGTGCGCGAGCTCCAGGAGCACCGCCGCAAGCGCCTCGACTCGCCGCTCTCCGTCACCGAGTGGGCGCGCATGATGGTGCTGTTCGCCGTCGATCACCCGACCGGCTTCAAGAACCTGATGAAGGTTGGCGGTCAGGCAAAGCAGAGCGCCGAGAAGACCGTCTCGCTCGCACATCGGCTCCACACCCTCGCCGCCGTTCGCAACCTGGTCACCCACCGGGCGAGTGCTGGCGTCGCCACCCTCGCAGCGTTCCGCAAGAGCTACTACGCGTCGTTCGAGGACCTCGTCGCGCTCGCCTAGGGCCCGCGCTTGAACGTCTCGTCGATCTTGTCGCGGAACTCCGCCATCTGCGGATCGCTCGGACCCAGCTCGAGCGTGCCATTCACGTCCTGCACCATCGCAAAGTCGACCGACTCCACCGGCGGCTTGAGATCGATCTTGATCGCCAGCGTGGCATCGGTGCCCGGCGAGAACGTCACGGTGTAGCCGGTGATGTCGAGGTCGATGTCCATGGTGCCGTGGATGTAGAACGGCTTCGTGGTCGCGCCGACCTTAACCGTGCCGCGGACCTCGTAGGTCGACGTCCCCGCCGGCTGCATCTCGAGCGTGACCTGCGAGTACAGGCCCGCGGGTGCGCTCGAGAACCCGACCGTCGGCGGGTCGCCAACCGTCTCCGCGGACCAGCCGATGCCGAACGGCGTCGAGGTCATCGGTTGGCCGCTGTCCCCGATGACCTGGAGCCGCGAGATGTTGAATGTCGCCGAGGTCACGGCCAGGTCGGTCTTGAGCGGCCCGGGAAGGGGTGGCATGGCCTTCCAGCTCACCAGCAGGCCGTGGGGGATCGGCTGGGCATCGCTGCTCGACGCGGCATCGCCGAGGCTCGCCTGAGCGTCGAGATTCGACGGCATCGTGCCGCTCGAGCCGCATCCAGCGGCGGCGACGAGCACGAGTGCGAGCAGAGCCTTCATGGCACGGAGATTGGTGCAACGCCGAGACCACCTCGCACCGGGCCGCAACGCCGCGAATTTGTGCGCGTCGGAGCTGCGCAGAACTGGACGACTGTGCACGATCTGTACAAGCCTATGGGCACGGAACCTCAAACTCAAGCCGGCGTCACCGAGATGGCAACGCCGACGGAGCCTCGCGCGTTCCTGGTCATCCATATCGACGATGGCGGTTCACGCGTCGTCGACCTCCCCGACGGGGTCGACGTCACGTTCGGTCGGTCGCGCGGCGCCACCATCAACCTCGACAGCGAGAAGGTCTCCCGCATGCACGCCAAGGTGCGGCGCACCGGCGACGCGATCGAGATCGAGGACCTCGGCAGCCGCAACGGCACCCGGGTCAACGGCGAGAAGATCGAGGGTGCCACTCGCGTGGCCCACGGCGACGAGATCTCGGTCGGCCCGATCATCGCCGTCGTCGGCGTCTCGAGCGGCCTGCGCCGCCGGACCGCGGTCGCCGATCCGGCCACCGGCGAGGCCCGCCTCGCGGCCGAGGTCGATCGCGCCGTTCGCTACCACCGCCCCGTCACCATCGCGATGATCCGCTCGGCCAACGACGCCGTGATCGATTCGATCGCCGCCACCCTGCGCCCGATGGACATGATCGCCGAGGACGCCGGCGACGACTACCTCGTGATCCTGCCCGAGCTCGGGCGCACCGACGGCGCCGCCGCGATCCAGCGCGCCCTCGACTTCGCCCGCGCGGCCAACGCGCCGGCCACCGCCTCGGCCGCGCTGTGCCCCGACGACGGCACCACCGTCGACACGCTGATGTCGCAGCTCCGCAGCGGCCTCCGGACCGGCAAGCTCCCGCGCGCCGAGACCCACGTGCCGCCGACGCCAATCGTCGCCGACGCAGCGATGCAGCGCGTCTACACCCTCGTCGAGCGCATCTCCGACACCGCGATGACCGTCCTCATCCTCGGCGAGACCGGCGTCGGCAAGGAGCTCGTCACCGAGGCGATCCACCGCCGCTCGAGCCGGCGCGATCGGCCGCTGATCAAGCTCAACTGTGCGGCCCTCCCCGAGACCCTGCTCGAGAGCGAGCTGTTCGGTCACGAGCGCGGCGCGTTCACCGGCGCCGACCGCCGCAAGATCGGCTTCTTCGAAGCGGCCGATGGCGGCACCCTGTTCCTCGACGAGATCGGCGACATGCCGCTCACCCTCCAGGCCAAGCTCCTCCGCGTCCTCGAGCGCAAGGTCATCACGCGCGTCGGTGGCACCACCGAGGTCGCGACCGACGCGCGCCTGATCGCCGCCACCCACCGCGACCTCGACGCCGACGTGCGCGCCGGCCGGTTCCGGCAGGATCTCCTGTTCCGGATCGGTGGCTTCACGATCGTCGTCCCGCCGCTGCGCGATCGCCCGACCGAGATCATGCCCCTCGCCGAGCACTTCGCGCGCACCGCCGCTGCCGAGCAAGGCCGCTCCACCCCGCAGTTCACCGAGGACGCGCGCGAGCAGATGACCGCCTACGCCTGGCCCGGCAACGTGCGCGAGCTCCGAAACGAGATCGAGCGCGCGCTCGTGCTCTCCGCCGACGTGATCACCGCCGCCGATCTTCCCGAGCGCATGCACGACGTCACCCATCAGGTCCGCCCGATCGCTCGCTCGAGCGACGTCCGCGGTCACCTCGCCGAGGTCGAGCGCGCCGCGATCGTCGCCGCGCTCGAGGCCGACAGCAACAACCAGACCCGCGCCGCACGCCGGCTCGGGCTGTCGCGTCGCGCGCTGATCTACAAGATGGAGAAGTACGGGCTAAAAGCCCCGCCGAAACAGCCGGATAGCTGACGCTCCTAGCGTTTTCTCCCCGCTTTCTCCTTTCGGACCTCGTGGCGCCTGCTTGCGAGCATTGTTTCCCGCTGCGCTTTCCCGTCGGTGGTCGAAGCAGTTCGTTTGCGACCTACGGTGCCGATCCCGCTCCGAGTTTCTCATCGCCAGCTGGCCCTTCCCTCCCTAGACTGCCGGCGAGGAGCCATGGGTACCTGGGAAGACATCACGCGTGATGCCGTCGCGCTTCGCGCGTACCTTGACGGAGTCGATGCTCGGCTTGCGAGCGAGGGTGTCGCGCTTCACGCCCGCACCTTCCATGCGTGGGTTGTCGTCCAGCGAGACATGCGGATGAGCATTCCGCTTGGGCACCCCTCGATGAAGGGTCAAGTCCGAAATTTTGTGTGAATGCCTGACGAGAGAGCACGGGTTCGTTGGTCATGCCGCGGCGGCGTGATGGTTCGCGAGAAGGGTCATGTCGAGGTAGATGCGGTCGCTCCAGATGCTGGTGACTTGGAGGGCGACCGCGGTGATCAGACGGAGCGCGCTCGCGCGATCCGGGAAGGCACCGATGGCGCGCGTGCGGCGTTTGATCTCGCCGTGGAGACGCTCGAGCCCGTTGGTCGAGCGCAGCCGCATCCAGTGCGCCTTGGGGAACGCGAAGTACGAGGTGGCGTCGGCGAAGCCGCGCTCGAGACAGGCGACCGCCTCG
>JBBRED010000230.1:0-13556 GCA_038203335.1 Haliangiales bacterium
GTGCCGGGAACCCGCCGAGGACGTAGGGCTGGGTCAGCTCCTCGCCCATGTGGATCTTGTGGATCATCACGCGGAAGTCGACGGGCTCCGCCTGCACCGTCGAGCTCTCGAACCGCGCGACGCGCTGGTCGTTCGCCTTCGTGGTGTTGTGGCAGGTGACGCAGTAGTTCGGGTTCTTGCGGAAGCCACCGTGCCCCGCGAGGTCGAGGTGGCATCCGTTGCACTTCGTCGCGTCGACGATCTGGCGGCGCGGCAACGCCACGGCATCTGTCACGGCGAACGGCATCACGGGAGAGAACGCGGCGTAGCGCGGCGCGGTCGGCGTGGACTGCATGTACCCTTCGAGGCCGACCTCGTAGCTGCCGGTCGCGGTCGACGGGATCAGCGCGGCCGCCGGGAACGCGTAGTCGAACACGCCGTTCGCCGCGTCGACCGGCGTCAGCGTGCCGGCTGCGCCCGAGCCCTGGATCGTCGCCTGCCAGTAGCTCGCGATGTCGGTGGTCGGTCCCGCGAGCGTGGCGGTCAAGCGCGTCATCGGCGCGGTGCTCAGGTTCACCGGCGCACCATCGACGAGCGCACGGAACCGCAGCACCGGCGTCTGCCCTGGCGCGGTGCTCGTCATCGTCTGGAGCTCGAGCGCGACCGTGGTGGCGGCTGCATCGAGCAGGCCCGTGTAGTGCTTGTCCCGGATGCCCGCGAGACCGCCGCTCGCCGGATGGCACACGTTGCACGGTGTGTTCGGCGCCTGCGCGCCGCCCGAGTGCAGGACCTTGCCGGCGGGCACCGGGAGCGAGAACGCCGTCGAGTCGTGACACGACGTGCAGGTCTCGATCGACGGTGCGGTGCTCCAGCGATTCGCCTGCGCACCGGCATGACATGTCTCGCAGCGCGCGATGTTCTGCGGGAAGCCGACCGTCGAGAAGTCGTGCACGCTGTTGCCAAAGCCGATGATCTGGTACGGCGTGCCCGCGACGACGCTCGGCAAGTCACTTCCGCGATGGATGCGGTGGACCATGATCTTGAAGTCGAGCGTGTTGCCGGTATCCGGATCGCTCGACTGCGGCTGGTGGCACGTCACGCACTGCGTGGGGCTCGTCCACCGGCCACCGTGCGCGGCGAGCGACGTGCCGTGGCACGACGAGCACGTTGCATCCGTGACGAGCTCGCGCGCCTTCGGCGTCGCCCCATCGGGCCGTGCCGACGCGGTGTCGCGATCGAACGCGGCGACACCGTCAACCGTGCGCGTCGCGAACGCGGCCACCGTCTGCGTCTTCGCGGTGTCGAGGCCGGTGAGCGGTGCGGCGATCCGGTACGCGTAGGTTCCTGCGGTCACGTCGACCACCGTGAAGTTCGCCTCGACGGTCTCGGTGGTCGCCTGGGTCGCGGTCTGGCCGGTGATGGTGCTCGTGACCTGGCGCGTCGTGTACGCCGTGTACTGGCCTGCCGAACCATCTGCGTTGTCCGCGAGCTGCGCGAACACGAACCCCATGTCGACCTTGCCGGCCGTGAGGTGGCCGGTGCGATCGAGCGCGGCACCGTTGGCATCACGAAGACGGAACGCAACGGTTGCGCCGGTCGCATCGAACGCGAGGCCGGTGATCGTCAGGTCGACGCCGTCGGCCACCACCCACGGCGTCGGGTCGGCGGGCTCTCCGTTCGAGCCGTTCGAGCCGTTCGAGCCGTTCGCCCCGTCGCTCCCGGTGTCTCCCGTCGGTCCAGCCGGGCCTGCAGGGCCTTCACAGGCAGCCATAGCGAGAAACAGGACGACGAGGCGCATATCCAGCGTAGCACCCAAGACTCGTGCCGCCGTCCAGGGGCAGATCCGCCGCAGTCCGCGCAACCCTTGCGAACCGCCCTGCATGCCGCGCAAGCGTTGCGCGTTAGTGTGCGTGAACCTCGCCGATGGCGGCGATCCTCCCCGGCCCGTGGCAGATCAGGCACTGCTCCTGAGGAGCGTTCGGGACCAGGACCGATGAACGCGGCGCGTAGAATCGGCCACCGTTCGCCTTCATGTGGTCGACGGAGATGCTCGTATCGTGGCACGAGGCGCAAGCGGCGGTGATCGGCGACATCACGAGCGTGGTCGCCGCGGCCTGTGTCGTCGCGTTGGTCGCCGGGTTGTACGAAAACGCAGCGCCGTAGTCGGTGATTCCGTCGGCGACCACGTACGGCGAGACGGTGTAGTAGGTGGAGTTGGTCAACGGATTCGCATCGAGCTTGCCGGTGGCGACGGTCGTCAGCTCCATGTTCGCGACCGCAGCGAGGTTGCCCGGGCTCGTGAAGTCGAACGTGTTTGCCACGTGGCACGTGGTGCACGTGTTGAGCGTGCCGGGAAACTCGACCTCGTCGTAGCCAGGGCCGACCGCCGTCGCGTGCCACGTGTACGGGATGGTCCGCTTGCGGCCCGCGTGGATCGCGTGGATGAAGTACTTCGATCCGGCCGACCACCCGGAGCTCGTGCGGTTCGGGTTGTGGCAGAACGAGCACGTCGGACCGTCGTTGCGCTGTCCCGCGTGGAACGTGGGCGTCACGCCGAGCGTGCCATGGCAGTTCTTGCACTTCGCGTTATCGACGATCGCGCGGCGCGCGGTGAAGCCGGTCGCGGTCTTCCACACGTTCGGCGCAGGCACGCTGAGACCACCCTGCGCCTTGCCATCGGCCGGGATGTTCGGCGTCCACGGATACGCCGCGACGTCGGTCTGCACGAGCGGCGGCGTGCCCGACAGCGCATACGTGTAGCCGACGCCACCGGTCAGGAGACCCGCGCTCGCCGGAATCTGCACGCCGGTGAGCTTGAGCGTGTAGTAGCCCATCGCGTCGGGTGCGCTGCTGATCGTGCCGGCTCCCGTGCCCGTCGCGCTGCCATTCCAGATGGTCTTGATGTAGCCACTCGCCGACGCGTTGAAGTCCGACGGCGCGGTGAGACCGTCCTGCGGCACGGCGAACGCGAAGTACACGCTCGGCGAGCCCACGAAGTTGGGCATCAGCTCGGTGACCGTTCCCGCGGCGAAGGTCTGGAACACCACGTCGGTGCCATTCTTCTTCAACTTGAACGTGATCTGCGGGCGCTTGACGTTCGGAATCACGGTCGTATCGAGCACTGCATCGACGCTCTTCACGTCGTACGTGATCACGTCCGCCCCCGTGGGCACGTACCCGCCGGCGGTGAGGAACGAGGCATTCGTGTACGCGTTGCCGCCGGTCGTCACCAGCCACGAGTTGTTCGGATCGGGCTCGGCGATCGCCTTGTGGTAGCGCGCCGTCGAGAAGCCGCCGCTCGGACCGTGGCAGGTGACGCACGCCGTCTCGGCCTGCGGACCCGCGACGTGGTTACACGGTAGGGGCTTACCATCCGTGCCCCGCGCGACGTTGCCGACCACCATGCAGGTGTCGGGAGCCGAGCCCGTGAACGAGACGTAGTCGTGACAACCCTTGCACGCCAGCGTCGACGGATTCGTCGTGGACTGGATGCCCTGGGCCGCGCCGCCGTGGCAGGTAGAGCAGTTGCGGATGTCCTGTGGATAGGTCGCCGCGATGCCGTGGAACTGGTTCGCCGTTGCGACCATCTCGCCGTTGTGGATGCGGTGGATGAAGCTCGCCGAGTCGGCCTGCGGGTTCGTGGTGCGGCCCGGGTTGTGGCACACGTTGCACATCCCGGCGTTGACGCGTCCGCCGCCGTGGAACGCGGCCGAGGCCGTGGTCTCCGCCTTGAACTTCGCGTGGCAACCGTCGCACTTCGCCGACGACACGATCTCGCGCGTCAGCGGCGTGCCGCTGCCGTTCGGGATGAAGTTGTAGGGCGCGTTGTCGGCGTAGAACGTGTTCGCGTTGATCTGGAACACGAGATCGGTCTGCCGCGATGCCTGGATCCACACCACGTGGGTCTCGCCGAGCTTCGTCGGGTCGTACGCGACCGCCATCGGTCCGTTCGTGATCGAGGTGGTGGGAAACGTGTACGTGTAGTCACCTGCGCCGAGCCCGTTCTCGAGGAGCGTGCCGTTCCCGGGAGCAGTGCCGAGTGGGTTGTAGCTCGTGGGCTGGCCGGCCGGCGCCGCGGCGCTCGCCGACTTCGTGTACACGGTCAGCGGCGACACGATGTTCGTGACCGGATCCTTCGTGAAGTAGCCGATCGCGAACCGCGGCTGGATCGGCGTGTTCTGCGAGTACACGCCCGCGATGTCGAGCGGGAAGCCCCGGTCGTCCTTCATCGTGAACCGCACCGTGATCGGGGCACCGACCGTGGTGCTGACGCCGTTCGGCCTGATGACGACGTGAATGCCGTTGCTCGGCGAGATCGCACCGCTCGGGGCGAAGTTGCACACGTAGCTGGTGGCGGACGCGTTCACCTCGGAGTCATCGAGGGTGCCGTCGTTGTCGGCGTCGATGCCGCTCTCGATCCGCGTCCCGCCGAACGCGCAGTTCGCGCCGACCGGCTCGGTCCGGGTGCGGACCAGCGAGCTCTCTCCCGTGCCGTTGCACACGTACGACGTGTTCGTCACCTCCGTCGGTGCGAGCACACCATTGCCATCGGTATCGACTCCGACATCGATGCGCGTGCCTCCGCCCGGACAGTTCGTGCCCGGCGGCTCGGCCGTGGTGGCCGACAATGCGGTCGCGCCGGGCGGCCCATCGCCACCCACCGGCCCTTGCGAGCCCGTGCACGCGACGAGTGCGGCAACCGCGCAGCCGAGGAGGGTGGCGCGCAACGTTTGCGCGAATTCCTGAGAGACCGAGGTCATTAGCACGCCTGGTGCAAAACGCGTGACACTGGTTCGCAGACTTCAGGCGTGAGACTTCACCTCGCCGCGCATGATCTCGGCGTGGTCGTGGAGCTGGCGGCGGGCCGAACGGAACGCATCGCTGATCGCGACGTAGATGTTCGTGTGATCGTCATCGTGCGCAGGGTCGCGGCCGATCGTGATCACGCGGTCAGGCATCACGATCTGCAGCCGCACGTGAAAACCCTGGCCATGACGCTGGCTCTGGTGCGGTCGCTCGATGACCACGACGCAACGCTGGATCCGGTCGTAGATCGTGCCGAGCCGATCGAGCGCCGACTGAATCGCACCTTTGACCGCATCGCTGCCCGCCAGGTCACGAAACGTGAGGTCGAGAGGAATGGACATGGATCGAGGTCGTGCATGCGGAACGCCAACTCAGCGGGTACGCGCTTGCAGCGAGGCACCCATCTCGAGATCGTGCGCGGCACGTCGCTGCAGCTCGGGCACGAGCGCTGGATCGCGCACGATCAGCGACACGGTGACGCCCTCGGTGTCTCCGCGCGCGTCGAGCGCGAGGCCCGGAAGATCGAGAGGACAAGCTTCCATGTCCGCGGGCGCGAGCATCATCCAGGCACGGTGGCACTTGAGATCGGCGAGCAATCGATCCGGGTCGCCGGCGGCGGGAGACAGGTACAGGATCACGCCGGTGGTCGTGTTCCAGCTCCCGATCGCGAACCGCTGGAGCGGCGAGATCGAGACCAGCTCGAGCGAACGAGAGCCGCAGACCTCGGCGTATGCCGCCTCGAGAGCGACCGCATTGCTGCGGTGAACGCTCGCGATCCGCTCGTGCTCTGCGCCGGTGTCCCACGCGCGCACCCAGCGGAGGCTCATGGTGCTCGACGAAGGTCCCCCTTCGTCCGGCCAGCGCGTGGCCTGATCCGCGAGCTCCTCGTGCGAACGCGCGACGTTCAGATGCTCGTTCGCGTGCAGGCCGCGAGGACCCGGCTTCGCCGACGGTTGGGTGGTCGTCGCGCACGAGCAGAACAGCAGAGCGGCGATCGTGAAGCGCATGACTCCACGTCCAGCACGTCGCGTGCCGGATCACTCGGAGTCGAGCCGCTCGGCCTCGGGAAATCCCTGCGCGCCGACGAGCGGCACGACCGCGACGGGACCGAGGTCCGTGACGGTCTGTTGGTCTTCGCTGGTCTTGATCACGAGGCACAGCACTTGCGCGTCGCGCGAACCGACCGGCATCACCAGGCGACCACCCACCGCGAGCTGCTCGACAAGCGCAGGTGGGATCTCCGGTCCGGCGGCGGTGACGACGATCGCATCATACGGAGCATGCTCGAGCCAGCCGAGCGTCCCGTCGTGGCAGGTCACGTCGATCCCGTCGTAACCGAGCGCACCAAGGCGCGCACGCGCGGTGGATGCGAGGATCGGGTCGCGCTCCACGGTGTGGACGCTCGCCACGAGTTGCGAGAGCACCGCTGCCGTGTACCCCGAACCGGTCCCGATCTCGAGGGCGCGCTCGGTCCCGCGGAGCTGCAGTGCCTGGAGCATGAGCGCGATCACGGAGGGCTGCGAGATGGTCTGCCCGTGGCCGATCGGCAGCGCGCGGTCCGCGTACGCGTCGAGGACGTCCCCGCGGTCCACGAACGGCTCGCGCGGAACGTAGGTCATCGCTGCGAGCACGCAGCGGTCGCGGATCCCGCGCCGCTCGAGGAGCTCGAGCATCGCATCGCGCGACTGCTCGCGCGTGGATCGCCGGTTTCGTCGGGACGCCATCACTCTACCGCTCGAGGTGAAGGCCGAGCAGCGCACGGCGCGCGAGATCGAGATAGTCGGTCTGCGTGACCAACCCCACGAGGGTGCCGTTTCCGTCGACGACGGGCACCGAGCCGATCCGGTGATCCAGCATGAGCGCCGCCGCCTCGTACGCGGGTGCCTCGGGCCGGATCGTGATGACGTCCTTGCTCATCAGGTCGGAGACCCGGCGATGCCGCTTCGATGCCGCGATCAGGTCGCGGTCGGAGAGCACGCCGACCAGCCTGCCGTGATCGTCGACGACGGGGAGGTGCCGGATCAGCCCGAGCTCCATCTCGGAGTGTGCCTCGGTCACGGACTCGCTGGCCTTGATCGTGAGGAGCGCGGTCGTCATCAGGTCGACGACCTTCAGGTCATGGGGCTTCATGATGTGGACTCTTAGCGAACGCTGGGCCAGCTTCAGCCACGAGCAGCCAGCCGGGTCCGCGCAGATCCGTCGCAAGAAGGGTGGTCACGCGCAGAACCCGCGCGTTCCGGTGCGGAGTAGCAGGCAACTACCGACGATCTCGTTGGAAACACCCAGGACGTTGCGTGCCCCGCGACACTCGGGATCGCGCCTTCGTTCGAGGTCGCGATCGCGCCGTCGAGAGCACCTCGACCATGCCCACGACGTGACGCTCTGGCCCTGCGCGTGCAATCGCCGGTCTCAGGAGAACCCGATGGCGACAATGAAAGCAGCAGTCTTCCTCGGCAAGGGTGCGATCAAGATCCGGGAGGTGCCGCGACCGGAGCCGGGCCCCGGTGAGGCCCTCGTCAGGATCACGCTCACCACGATCTGCGGTACCGACGTCCACATCCTCGCGGCCGAGTACCCCGTCAAGCCCGGTCTCGTCGTCGGGCACGAGCCCGTCGGTGTCATCGAGGCGCTCGGTGCCGGAGTTCGCGGCTACGCCGTGGGCGACCGCGTGATCGTCGGAGCCATCACCCCGTGTGGGCAGTGCCGCGCGTGTCTCTCGGGGCACGCATCGCAGTGCGACCACGGCGGCGGCGGATACGAAGCGCTCGGAGGCTGGCGCTTCGGCAACACGATCAACGGCAGTCAGGCGGACTACCTCGTCGTGCCCGACGCGCAGGCGAACCTCGCGAAGATCCCGGACGGGCTCGCAGACGAAGATGTCCTGCTGTGTCCCGACATCATGTCCACCGGGTTCTCGGCCGCCGAGCGCGGGCACGTCCGGATCGGCGACTCCGTCGTCGTGTTCGCGCAGGGCCCGATCGGACTGTGCGCGACGGCGGGCGCGAAGCTGTCGGGCGCCGCACTCGTGATCGGCGTCGATAGCGTCCCGGCGCGACTCGAGATCGCGAAGAAGATGGGCGCCGACGTGGTCCTCAACTTCAAGGAGCAAGACGTCCTTGCAGAGATCAAACGGCTCACCGGCGGCGGCGCCGATGTCGCGATCGAGGCGCTCGGCACACAGGCGACATTCGAGAACTGTCTGCGGTCGCTGCGACCGGGCGGGACGCTGTCGAGCCTCGGCGTCTACTCGGGCCACCTGAGCGTGCCGTACGACGCATTCGGCGCGGGCCTCGCCGATCACACGATCGTCACGACGTTGTGCCCCGGCGGCAAGGAGCGGATGCGCCGGCTGATGTCGATCGTCGCCGCGAAGCGGTTTCCGTTCCGCGACCTGGTCACTCACTCGTTCAAGCTCGACGACATCGAGACGGCGTACGATCTGTTCGCGCACCAGCGCGACGGCGTCATGAAGGTCGCGATCCGGCCGTGAGCACGACCGCACGCTGCGTGCCAGGTTCGCGCGTGTCCCTTGCGAACTGCGAGGGCACACGCCCCCGCAGAGGCAACGGGTCAGCGACGCAGCATGATCGACCGGATGCGGTTGAACGGCACGGTCGGCGAAGCCCGCGTGTCCGTCCCCGGCGATCACGTCGACTGCGCCGACGTGCACGCGCAGGATCTGGGCGGTAGCCGCGGGCCAGATCCGCCACCCGTGCTCGGTCGCGATCCACGATATCGGCCGCACCGCGACCGGTGTGCTCTACATCGTGATGGAGCACCTCCGCGGCCGCCCCCTCGGGCAGCTCGTCGCCGAACAGGTGATGTCGCTTCCGCGCGCCCTGGCGATCGCCGACCAGATCCTCGCGGTGCTCGGAGCCGCACACGACGCCGGCGTGGTCCACGCAGACATCAAGTCCGACAACTTCATCGTCGAGGAGCTCGCAGGCCATGACCACGTGGTGTGTCACGCGGGAGTTTGCAGCAACGGGATCAACCTGCATCTGGAACGACGCCTGCAAGAGCTCCCGACATGTCCCGCAAGATCCTCTGCCCGATCGATTTCTCGCCGGACTCCCAGCAAGCCTTGCGTGCGGCGGTACGTCTCGCCGCCGGAGGTGATACCGAGCTCGTCGTCGCGCACGCGTGTTACCTACCCTCCGTCGTCGACGGCACGCCGATCCCCGCAGCGTATGTCGACGCCATGCTCGCCAGCGAAGACGCTGCGCTAGCCAACGCCGTCCGCGATGCCAGGGACCTCGGGGCCACACGCGTTTCGCCGCTGCTCCTCCACGGCCGTGAGTGGGAGCGGATCTGCGACACCGCGGATGCGGATCTCGCGATCGAGCTCATCGTGATGGGAACCCAGGGCCGGACCGGATTGAAGAGGATCCTGCTCGGGTCGGTCGCCGAGAAGGTCATCCGCCACGCGCCATGCTCGGTGCTCGCGGTGCGCGGGAAGAACGGAACCAGCGCGTTTCACCACGTCCTGTGTCCGATCGACTTCTCGGAGAGCTCGCGCGCCGCGCTGGAACGAGCGGGGAAGCTTGCGGACCCGAGCGGGCTCGGGATCACGCTGCTGCACGTGCTCGACCTCCCGGTTCGGTTCTCGGGAGAGCCAAACGTCGGAGGGTTTCTCGAGGACCTCGATCGCAACGCTGCGCGCATGCTCGCCGACTGGGCGGCCGATCTCCGCACCCATGTGTCGGTGCCAGTTGTCACCCGGACGCGCATTGGAAGCCCGGGAGCGCAGGCCCTGGCTGTCCTCGAGGAGGATCCCACGTTCGATCTTGCCGTGGTCGGCAGTCACGGTCGCACGGGATTGCGCCGCGCCGTCCTCGGCTCGGTCGCCGAGCGGATCGTACGCCACGCACCTTGCCCCGTGCTGGTCGCTCGCAACAGGGAGGCGAGCGATGCCACTCGATGATCGCGACGGCATCACACCGTGGACCCGCGCGCAGCTGTGGGATTCCGATGACGCGCGAAACCAGCGCACGCACGGACCACTGTTGACCGCGATCCTCGCGGCGAGCTGGCTCGTTGCCACGATCGCGACCTATCCACGGACGGCCCCGTCCGCGGCGGAGCCCCCGAACCGCATGCAGCCTCCCGGGATGCATTGCTACGTCGGTGATCGCTGCTCGCTGCACGAAGCCCTGGAGCTCCGCCGTTCGCTCTCCCCCGCGCCGCTGTGCGTCTCGCGGACGGTGCCGTGACGTAGGCTATGACTGGTCCGCGACAAAGCCATCGGGGCACAGACATGTGGCGAGCATGACGTCGTTGATGTCGGTGTGCTCGATCCACGAGGGTAGCTCGCGGTGCTCGTGACGTAGCCAGAATGTCTCGATCTGATCTCGGAGCCCCGCGTGCCGCTCGATGCGGGCGCACGCGGCACGCGTGTCGGCCGGGAGCGCTTCTCGAGGGATGCGCGCATATGCCGCCAGCCCGATCGCGAGACCGAGCTCGCGAAACGCGAGCCTGCGCGCGGGCGGTTGCGCGACGTCGTGAAGGCCCGCGTAGAACTCGAGCCCCGTCGCGGTGGCCTCGATGATCGCGAGCAACAGCCCCGGGGGCGCCGCCGGTAGCTGCGCGAGGCGCCAGGCGGCGACAAGTAGCGCGCCGAGGCCGAGCGGATCGGCCGTGCTCAGTGCCTCGTGATCGACCAGCGCGGTGTACTCGGTGATCGCGGCGTCGAGCGGGGGCAGCAGCGGAGCACCGATCGCGTGCGCGGTCGCGTCGAGCTGGAGACAGGTGACGAGGCCATCGAGGGGATCGTGTTGCCCCATGATGTCCACGAGCGGCCGCGAGAGATCCACGCTCAGCTTCCACACCATGCGGCGAGCCTCGGGATGCCCGGTCGTGAATCGCTGGTGGGCCGTGTGCGCCAGCTCGCGAGCCCACATCAGCGGCTGCTCGCGGCGCGTATCGCGTGCCATGCGATCCAGCGTGACCATCCACTTCGCCAGGTAGTGGAAGTACTGCCCATCGCGATCCCACTCCGCTCGCTGATCGAATGGCTCGTCGGCACCGCGCTCCGGCTGCGACTTCCCGATCCGCAGGCCGCCGACCGTGGGGTGAAGCTCGCCGGAGGTGTCCGCGAGGCCACTCATCCAGCCCGACCGCGGATCGCCCTCGGCATAACGACCGAGGACGTGATGGACCTGGTCCACGAGATCGTCGGCGAGCTCGCGATAGCGAGGCTTGCCTGTCACCCGTGCAAGTCCGACGAAGTTGCAGACCGCGAACGCGTCGGTCCACAGGTATCGGCGCGGCGCGTGCCGTCCGCTCAACCCGGTTCTCTCGGCGAAGCGCAACATCAGCTCGTTCGCGTGCGCGGTCCGCGGATCGCGCATGGCCATCGGCACTGTCATGACTGCATGTGGTGCAGCCCACGTGCCGGAGCGTTGAAGATGGCGACTACGCTTCCTCTGCCTTCAGCACGACCCGGAGGGAGCCGTAGAATACGCCGGAGACCATCGCGACGAAGCACGCGAGCGCGAGCACGGTTCCGAAGGAGAGCGAGGACGACGAGCGCGCCATGGCACCGATCGCCGCGAGGGCCGGGATGAACACGAGAGCAAAGACTGCCGCCATGGCACACGCGAGTTGCGCACCGCGTGCCAGCGCTCCCACCGAAACGCGCGCAAGGGCTGCGCCCTCGCCACGCGGACGGCCGGAGCTGCGCATCGCCTGCGCAGTCGCTACGCGCCTCAGCGAGCGCAGGCCGAGGTCCTCGGCCCGCCGGGTGGCGACGACGATCGGTACGCGCGGGCGCTCGCAAAGCTAGTGAGCCGGCGCGAGCCCACGCAACACGTCGACGTACGACACGATGCCGATCAGCGCGCCGAACCGGTCGGTCACGGCTAGCGCGCCCAACCGCTCGTCGGCGAACCGGTGCGCGAGGTCTGCGATCGGCGTGTCCATCGGCACCGAAGCGCCGGGGCGCGACATCACGTCGCCGACCCGGTACTGCGCCAGGGTGGCCGTGGGATCGGTGATGTACTTCGCAGGAACGCCGACCACCGTGCGCACGTCTCGATCCGAGAGCATGCCGACGATGGTGCTCGCGAGATCGACCACGGGAAGGTGTCGGACGTGGCGCTCGATCATGATCCCGACGGCGTCGACGAGCAACGTCTCCGGCTGTACCGCGAACGGATACGGCGTCATCACCTCTGCGGCAGTGAGCGTCGACGGGATCGGCGGCGCCATCTCGGACCGCACTTCTCCGTCGAGGACGTCGCTCATCGTCGCGATCCCGAGCAACTTGCCCCGCTCGACCACCGGCATCGCGCCGAGCTTGCCGGCCGCCATCCTTCCGGCGATCTCGGTCAGCGAGTCGTCGGGCCCGGCGGTCTGGACCGGAGTCCGCATCGCCGTCCGCACGGGGAGCCCCCACCACCCATTGGCGTCGGCACGCGCACGCGCGGCGAGCACGTCTCGCTCCGACAGCATACCGACCAGCTTGTCCCCGCTCATCACGGGCAGGTGACGGACGTGGCTGCGGTTCATCGCGGCATAAGCGACGCCCAGCGCGTCGCTGTCGGAGATCGTGTACGTGCCGGGACGCATGACTTCGCGGATCTTCATGCTGTTCCTACAAGCATCCGCAGTGCCATCACCCAGCCACGATGGCGCGCAACTCTTGCGCGTCGCGACGATCGCCGCGAGCCTATGAATCGGCGTGATCGAAGCCGTCGCGCACGTCACGCAGTGCCTGGGCGATCGCAGAGATCTCCTTCGCGATCGCGTGGCCGGCATCGGCGCTCGCGTTCGCGATCATCTTCTCGAGATGTTCGAGGCGGGGCTTCAGCAGGCGCCAGCGCTCGCGCGCTTCCATGCCTCCGAGGTGAAGCTCGAGCTCGAGCTGCTCGGCTGCTCGCCGGAGCTCGTCCCACCGGGAGAGGCCGTCGGCCGCGGTCGGGGTAGCGGATCTGGTGGTTGGATTCGCCATGGTGCTCACGCCTCGAGGTTGATGGGATTGCGCCGACGCTCGATGCTCGCGAGCGTATGCGCGAGCCGCCCCTGTTCGAGGTGCGACGCCGGGCGCACGCACTCGGTCACCAGATCGGCAATCGTGATCATTCCGATCGGCCGGTGCTCCGCGTCGATGATCGGGATTCTGCGGAGCTGATGTTCGGCCATCATGCGTTCGATCTCCGAGACGCCGACGTCGGAGGTTGCACAGACCACGTGGCTCGCCATCACGCTGTTGACGAGGATCTCGTCCAGTGCGCGCCCCTGCGTGTACGCGGCCATGCAGATGTCGCGGTCGGTGATCATGCCGGTCAGCACGCCTTCGTCTTTCACGACTGCGACCGAACCGCAGTCGTGATCCCACATCTGTCGCGCCACCGATGCTAGGGAGTCGTTCACGTGGCAGGTGATCGCAGGATAGCTCATCAGGTCTCGGGCTCGCATGACTCTCCCCTTTGGTTGGATGTTGCAGATGGCTTCAGGAATCCTCGGCAGAACGTGCGGCGCGGGTCTCCGCATGCGCACGCGCTGCGCAGTTCACGCAAGGTGCCGGCGCCGGACCCACACACGCGAGACGGGCTGGGTGTAGCAACGCTTGACCGCGCTCCATGCGATCCGGTGCGCGACCCGCTCGTTCGTCGCCCCGTACCGCTCGAATGCGGCGTTGAACGCGGCGCGGTACATGTCCTGCGCGTGCCGGGGAAGATTGGTGCGGACGGTCCCGGGGAGCTCGGCGTTGGAGGCGTACGGCATGTGTCGAGGACAGAGCACACCGCGTGCCGAGGTACGAGAACTGC
>JBBRED010000231.1:0-13536 GCA_038203335.1 Haliangiales bacterium
AGGGCTTGGCCGCGTGCGGCGTCTCGTGGCAGCTCTCGCACCGCGCCGGGTCGACGAGCTTCAGCGCGAAGCGGTTCGCCGGGTGGCATTGCACGCACGCGAGCTTGCCGTGCGCGCCGGCGATCGGCATCCGCGCCTCGCGATCGTGATCGAAGTCGAGCACGCGCTTCGGCGGCGCCCATGCCGCTGTCGTGTGACAGCGACCGCACGCAAGCGCAACCCCGTGCGGCTGCGCGGCGTGGCAGCCCGAGCACGTACGCTCGGCACCGCGGAAGCTGCGCGTGCGATGACACGACTCGCGGGCCGCGCCGCCGTGAGCGCCGTTGAGCGGCCAGCCGGCGAGCTCGTGATCGAAGCTCTTGCGACCACCGCGCACGCTCAGCCAGCCGAACGCGTCGTAGGCCGCGCCCTTGTGGTCGTGGTGGCAGCCGGCGCACGGCTTGCCGAGCACCAGCCGCGACGCGTGCAAGCCCTTCGCGGTCACGGCGTGACACGCGAGGCACTTCGCCGGCTCGACGGTGGCCGTGGCCCCCGCGTGGCAATCCACGCACGCGAGCGCGCCGTGGTTCGCGATCAGCGGCCCGGGCGCCGTGAACGAACGCGGAGGCGAGGCACCCCGGCACGCCACGAGCGCGAGCACCAGCACGACGACCATCTGCACCCGATCGAGCGTACCGCCGGCCGGCCCCGCGGGGGCGTTACAGTCCGATGTCTCACGCCCCACCAGCGCTGCCGCCCGGGCCAGGTGTGACCGCGGCTGGCTATTGCGCCGCGATCCGCTCGCGCAAGTCCTGCTCGCTCGCGCCCAGGATCTGCGCGTGGCGCAGCTCGAACAACCAGAGCGCCCGCTCGTGGTCCGCTGTGTCGACGACCACGAAGCCCGCGCTCCACCGGAACCGGCGCGCGAGCTTCGCCTTCACGAGCACCCCCGCGAGCGCTTCGCCGATCGGAATGTGCGCCTCGCCATCCAGGTGGATGTGCCCGAGCTCCTCTTCGTCCACGTAGAAGTCCGTGCCGTTGACGTCGGTCTGCGACCCGATCTCCCAGTGCGCCTGCGCGCTCACGCCGCGGAGCGCCGCGACGGCGGTCGCGACGTTCTGAGCGAGCCGCGGCAGCGCGGGCGGCGGAGCGACGCGGCCCTTGTCACGTCGTCGCATGGTCCCGGTGAGCATGCTCCACGGTACCGCGTCGCGGGCGACCGGCAAGGGCTACGGCGCGAGCGCGGCGACGATCGCGGCCCGCATGTCGGCGGCCGGGCGCGCCCCGACGAAGTGCTGACCGTTGATCAGGAACGATGGGGTGGCGGCGATCTCGATCTCCTTCGCCGCCGCCTGCTCGGCCGCGAGCGCGTCCGCGAAGGTGTGGTTGTCGAGTGCGGCGGTGAACGTCCCCACGTCGAGTCCGGCACGCTGCGCGTCGGCGATCAGCGCGTCGTGCCCGAAGTCGTCGGGGTTCGCGAACATCTGATCGTGGAACGCCCAGTACTTGCCCTGCGCCTCGGCGGCGAGCGAGGCCTCGGCGGCGAGCACGGCCTGCGAGTGCACCGGGAACTGCTTCACCACGAGGCGGAGCTTGCCGGGGAACTCGTCCCACACCTCGTCGACGGTCGCGAGCACCTTCTGACAGTACGGGCACATCGCATCGGTGAACATCACGATGGTGACGGGCGCGTCGGCGGGCCCGCGAGAGATCCCGCGATCGAGCTTGAGCCGGCGCAACGTACCGAGCTCGACGGGCGCCGGCGTCGGATCCTCGACGGCAAGCGCGGGCTGCGCGGGCGGCTGATGCGCGTAGTCCGGGACGTGCGCGGGCTTCGCGGCCGGTGCGCCCCACGGCGGCGTGGTGGGAACCGCCGTTGCGGGCGTGGCTGCGATCGTGGCCTCGCCCGAAGGCGGCGACGACGAGCGGGCGTGGTTGACGACGAGAGCGGTGGTGCCGGTAACGGCGAGGCCGGCGGCGATGAGAGCGATCTTGAGCATGTGTCCTCCGTGCGAGCTTGTTGACGCTTCGGCAGGGGACGGGATGGCCAACGGTAGAGCTGCGAGCACCGCCGCGACGAGGCTTCTCCGCGTGC
Source organism: Haliangiales bacterium (assembly GCA_038203335.1). Lineage (GTDB taxonomy): Bacteria > Myxococcota_A > Polyangia > Haliangiales > Haliangiaceae > JABFXX01. Next base: position 2,075 of record JBBRED010000231.1, read on the forward strand.
GCTGTGCACGGAGAGCGCGCTCGACGAGATCGGTGACGCCGGCGGCGAGGTACTGGCGACCACGCGAGAGTCGCTGCATCACCGCTGCCTCGGAGAGCTCGAGCGCGTCTGCGATCTCGCGCACGCTGAGGCCTTCGGAGTAGTGGAGAAGCAACGGCTCGCGATAGGTCTCCGGCACGCGCGACATCGCATCGCGCATCACCCGCTCCGATTCGGCATCGCACGCCGCCTCGAACGGGTTATCGGTGGCGACCAGCTCGCCCTCGAACGCGGTCTCGCGATCGCTGCGCTTCCTCGCCTTGCTCGCGAGGTTGCGCGCGATGCCACACAGCCACGCGCGGATCTTGCCGGTCTCGCGCAGCCGATCGAGCTGTCGCCACGCCGCGATGAACGTCTCCTGCGCGACGTCCTCGCTGAGCGCGCGATCGCCCGTGCGGCTGTACGAGACCGCGCAGACCACGCCCTGGTAGCGCTCGACGAGCGCACCGAACGCCGCGCGCTCGCCTCTTACGGCTGCCGTCACCAGCTCGGCATCGGTCATCTGTCCCATGTCGAATACCAGTGCTCGGCAGAGGAACCGACCTGACAGACAATCGTCATCGGCGTGGAAACCCGCGCCATCACGACGAAATTCCCTGGGTGCTAGAGCCCGAACGTGGCGCGCTTGATGAACTGACCGCGACCCTTGCGCTGCTTCGCGACCCACTTGTCGTTCTTCACGACGAGCTCGCCACGCGACAGCACGTGCGACGGGCTGCCCGGCACCTTGTGGCCCTCGAACGGCGAGTAGTCGACGTTCATGTGAAGGTTCGCCTTGTCGAGCATCATCGCCTTGTTCGGATCCCACACCACGACGTCGGCGTCGGCGCCGATCGCGAGCGTGCCCTTCTTGCCGTACATGCCGAACAGCTTCGCGGGCGCCGTCGACGTGATCTCGACGAACCGGTTCATGCTGATCTTGCCCTGCGTGACGCCTTCGTAGAGGAGGTGGAGGCGGGTCTCCACGCCGGGCATGCCGTTCGGGATCTTCGAGAAGTCGTTCTTGCCGAGCTCCTTCTGGTCCTTCATGCAGAACGGGCAGTGGTCGGTGGCGACGACCTGCAGGTCGTAGTCCCGCAGGCCACGCCACAGGTGATCGTGGTGATGCGCGGGGCGGAGCGGCGGCGTGCACACGTAGCCCGCGCCCTTGAACTCGTTGCCGGGCTCGCCGCGCAGATCGTCCTCGGTACAGAACAGATACTGCGGGCAGGTCTCGGCGTACACGGGGAGGCCGCGGTCGCGCGCTTCCATCACGCGGCGCAGCGCGCGCTCGGCGGAGAGGTGGACCATGTAGACCGGGACCTTCGCCATCTCGGCGAGCGAGATCGCGCGCTCGGTGCCGGTGGCCTCGGCGACCTCGGGACGCGTGAGCGCGTGATAGACGGGCGCGGTGTGGCCCTCGGCGAGCGCGCGCTGGACGAGCACGTCGATCGGGAGCCCGATCTCCGCGTGCATCGTGATCAACGCGCCGAGCTCTCCGGCGCGGAGCATGGCGCGAAAGATCTGCTGATCGTCGACGAGGAACACGCCCGGGTAGGCCATGAACATCTTGAACGAGGTCACGCCTTCGCGGATCATGTCGCTCATCTCGGCGAGCGTGTCGGGGTTGGCCTCCGTCATGATCATGTGGAAGCCGTAGTCGATCGACGCCTGCCCCTCCGCCTTCGCGTGCCATGCGTCGAGGCCGGCGCGCATCGAGCTGCCCTTGGACTGGATCGCGAAGTCCACGATCGTCGTGGTCCCGCCGTGCGCGGCGGCGAACGTGCCGGTGTCGAAGTCATCCGACGCCGTGGTGCCCCCGAACGGGAGGCTCATGTGGGTGTGGCAATCGATGCCACCGGGGATGACGTACTGCCCCTTGGCATCGATGGTCTCGTCGGCAGTGCCGGGGATGGTGCCCGGGGCCGCGATCGCACAGACCTTGCCGTTGTCGATCCAGAGGTCGGCCGCGAACGAATCGCTCGCGGTAACCACCGTGCCGTTCTTGATCAGCGTCCTCATTCTTCAAGCCTACGACAATGCGGTGATATTGTTTTTGCGTGCTCCGGGTAATCGTCGTGTTGGTGGTCTTGGCGCTGAGCGCCACGGCGCAAGCGCAGCGCGGCGAGGATGTGGATCGCAAGCCGGTGGGCACGTCGGGCTTCGACGGCTTTCCCGGGTTCTTCGATACCGGCACCGTCGACAAGGGTCACCTGCAGGCCGATTACCTGCCGGTTCCCGGCCTGCGATACGGCGTGACCGACGAGGCCTCGCTCCGGCTCTCCGCGCTACCGCTGCTCGGGTTCTCGAACGGCGGCTACGGCCTCGGGCTCGAGCTGCGGCATCGCATGTGGCACGACGACCGGTTCAACGTCGTCGGCACGCTCGCCGCCACGTACGTGAATTTCGGCACGCTGAAGACCCCCGGCGCGGACGGCGAGGACGACATCGAGATCGATGACTACGCCATCACCACCGCCTTCGCGGTGGTCACCGCCGACTGGCGGATCAGCCAGAAACACGTTCTCGCGCTCACTGCGCTCGCCGGGCAGGTGAAGCTCGGCGGCGATCAGCACGTCGGCGTCGATGGCATGGCGCGCGCGCGCACGTCGCAGGATGCGAGCATGATCGTCCTCCTCGCCACGCAGACGTACTTCGTGCGTGGCGTGCTCGGGCTGCAATGGGGCCTTGGCTACGCGCCGTATCTCCACTCCGAGGCGCGTGGCGCCGGCAGCACCACGGACATCGATCTCGCCGCCGTGATCGAATCCGCCGGTGCGGTGGCGATCGTACCGCGGCTCGGGATCTTCGTGCGCACGCGGCGGTGGCTCGTGGGCGCAACCGTCACCGGCATCATCCCCAGCATCGAGCTCTCCCAGACATGGTGACGTACCTCCTCATCGCCGTGGCGCTCACCGGCTGCATCGATTCATCGGTACCCGCCCCGTTTCGCGCCGAGGTGCTCGTGCGTGACGACGCTCACCGCTACGCGCTCGAGGATGTCGACTTGCCCGACCTAACGAGCATGTCGCCGCTCGCCGATCCCATGCTTCGGTTCTCCGACCATCCGAACTTCGATGAGGGGCAGCTCGAGGACTACGACGCCGCCACGTTCTCGGCCAGGGCGAGCTACGCCCCGCGCGTGCGCGATGTCGCCGGCGTGGCGGTCCCGCGCGATCTCGAGTCGCTGCTCGTGCTGACCGCCTACCACGTGTTCAAGGACGTGTTCGCGCGCGCGCAGCAGGTCTACGGGCCGATCGATCAGCTCCTGCCCGATGGCGGCTTCCAGATCCTCGTCGAACCCAAGTTCTCCTCGGCGCTCGGATCGCAGGAGCTCGGCACCAACGCGGCGTACATCTCCGGCGGCCAGGCGTTCCTGCTCGTCCAGATGTCCTCGCTCGAACAGGTGCCGCTCGGCATGAACCCGAGCGTGCTCTCGCACGAATTCGGGCACCACGTCTTCCAGATCACGTTCGGCGTCGCCGATGGCACGTGCCACGTGGCGTCCCCCGAGCCCGGCGCCACGCCGCCCGGGCGGTTCGCGGGGGCGGAGACCATCGCGGGCTTCAACGAGGGCTTCGCGGACTTCACGGCGTTCGCGTTGCAGCAGGAGACCCACGTGCTCTCCGATTCGATCCCCGCCCTCGACAAGGGCGAGCGCACGATCGACAAGCGCGCCGCCGGCTACCTCGACTTCACGTGGGATACGCGCGACCGGTGCGGCGATTCGTTCTACTGCATCGGAACGCTCTGGGCGCGCGCGGTGTTCGAGATGTACCTCACCACCGGTGCGCGCGTGGACGACCTCGCGGCGCGCTCGGCGTTCGCGCGCACCATCGCGGCATCCGTCGCCGGGATCCCGGCGCGGCTCCGACAGCGCGGCGGCTGGCCCGCCTCGACCGAGGCCTGCGACTTCCTCCAGATCGACGACGAGGCGATCCTCGCGCGTGCCTACATCGAGGCCTTCATCGCCGGCTTGCCCGCGACGCTGCAGCCGTCGGCTTGCACGGAGCTGAGCGCGCGGTTTCAGCTCGCACCGGCGGGGTGCCCGTGATGCGGGCGACGCTCGTGATCCTCGTACTCGCCGCCCACGCGAGCGCGGGTCCGCTCGCCGTGGGGCTCGCGCCGAGCACGTACGAGCTCAGCGATGGCGGCCGCGGCTTCGCGCCAGAAGCGTTCGTGCACACGTACGTGTCACTCGGATCGCGCCTCGTGCTGCGGCCCGGTGCCCGGATCGGCGCGCGCGGCCTGATCCAGCCGGAGATGCCCGAAGGGCTTCGCATCACCGAGCGCGACGTCACGGCCCACGTCGAAGCAGCGATCGTGTTCGACGGTACCGTGGAGCCCTCGCTCACGGTGATGGGCGGCCTCGACGTGCGGCGCGTGAACGTCGAGGGCCATCAGATCGACGTCTCGACGTCCCACATCGCGCATACCGAGCGGTTGCCCTACCTCGCGGTGCAGCTCGGCCTCGGCTTGCCGATCGCGCACGGCGCGTGGCTCGTCGAGCCCACGATCCGCCGAGAGATCATGTTCGGCGACTCGCGCATCGACTGGCGCTTCGGACTCGAAGTGTCCTACGTGCTGCCGGTCAGTCTCTGACCAACTACTCGAGGTCGTCGTAGTCGCCGAGCTTGCCGACATCGAGGTCGGCCGCGCGCGCGTGACTGTAGATGCCCGCGAGCACGCCGTCGAGGAAGTCGTCGGCGACGGTGTCGTCGGGCGTCTCGTTGAGAAAGCCGATCGTCGACGTGGAGACGAGGGCCGTCGCCTTGTTCTGCTTCGCCTTGTTCTTCACGGTCTGCGCGTCCTTCACGGCGTAGCGGACCGAGCAGATCATGTCGTACTTGCGCTTCTCGTCGGTCGAGCCGAGCAGGAGGCGGACTTCTTTCTCCTTCTCGTCGAGGCCGACGACCACGCAATCGACCTTGTCCTTCTTCGTGATCCACGCCTTTGCAGCATCGAGACCACCATCGAACATCACGAGCTCGAGCTTCGCGTTCGGCGCCTTGCGGCCGATGCCGATATACGCCGCCGAGTACTCGCCATCGGCGAGCTGCACGAGGGTCTGAGCAACGAGACCGCCGGCCGCATGGCCGATGCCTTTGACATCACGAGACTGCGTCATCACGTTTCAATCCTCCACGAGGGGGCCGTACGCGTCGGGACGACGATCGCGGAAGAACTGCCAGGTGCGGCGGGTCTCCTCGATCAGGTCCAGGTCGAGCTCTGCAACGACGAGCTCGTCGTTGTCTTCCGATCCGCACGCGATGATCTGACCGCGCGGGTCGACAAAGTACGAGTTGCCGTAGAACTTGCCGATGTTCCACGGAGCCTCGGTGCCGACGCGATTGATCGCGCCGACGAAGTAGCCGTTCGCAACCGCGTGCGCGGGCTGCTCGATCTTCCACAGGTGCTGCGAGAGCCCGGCGACCGTGGCCGACGGGTTGTAGACGATCTCCGCACCGGCCAGCCCGAGTGCGCGTGCGCCCTCGGGGAAGTGGCGGTCGTAGCAGATGTACGCGCCGATCGTGGCGTAGCGGGTCTTGAACACGGGGTAGCCCATGTTGCCCGGGCGGAAGAAGTACTTCTCCCAGAACCCGCTGGTCTGCGGGATGTGCGTCTTGCGGTACTTGCCGAGGTAGCTGCCGTCGGCGTCGAGGATCGCGGCGGTGTTGTAGTAGATGCCGGCCTGCTCGCGCTCGTAGAGGGGAACGACCATCGCCATCTGATACTTCGCGGCGATCGCGGAGAGCTTGTCGCAGGTCGGGCCCGGGACGGCCTCGGCGGCGTCGTACCAGCGCTTGTCCTGACCGGGGCAGAAGTACGGGCCGTTGAAGATCTCCTGCAGGCACAGGATCTGGACGCCCTTCTTGCCGGCGTCGTGGATCATCGGCAGGTGCTTCTCGAGCATCGCCGCCTGGACCTCGGCGACCGGGCGCGACTCGTCGTTGATCGGGTTCGAGGCCTGGATCAGGCCGCTGAGGACCTTGCGGGCCATCAGTTCGTCACCAGGGTCGACGTCTCCTTCGCGATGTCGCCCTTCCAGGTCTCGACATCCTGCGCCGTCTTCGTCGCGCGAGCGGCTTCCTTCGCGGCGCGCGTCGCCTTCTGGCGATCGACGAGGTCGTGGTGCGTGGTGAAGTACGGCAGGCTCTTGCCCACGAACTCGCGGATGTTCGTGAAGTTGTGGTCGGCCATGAACTTCGAGAGCTCTTCCTTGAGCTCGGTGATGATCTCGTAACCGCGGAGCATCGCGCCCGTGCACACCTGCACGGTCGACGCGCCGAGGAGGAAGAACTGCGCCGCGTCGTAGCCGGTCTCGATGCCACCGATGCCGCTGATCGCGACGCCGGGGTTCGCGCGCGCGACCTCCATGACCTGGCGGAGCGCGATCGGGCGCACGGCCTGGCCGGAGTAGCCGCCGGGGACCGAGTAACCCTCGACCGTGGGCATCGGCCGGAGAGACTTGAGGTCGATGCCGGAGACCGAGAGGATCGTGTTGATCATCGCGATGCCATCGGCGCCGGCGCGCAGGGCGGCCGCGGCGGGAACAGTGGGGTTACCGACGTTCGGCGTCATCTTGGCCCACACCGGGAGCTTCGAGACCTGCTTCACCCAGCCGACGACCTCCTCGACGATGTCGGGGTTCTCGCCCATCGCCATGCCCATCTTGCGCTCGGGTAGGCCGTGCGGGCACGACAGGTTCATCTCGAAGCCATCGACGCCGGTCTCCTGGACCTCGCGCGTGATCTGCTGCCAGGACTCCTTCTTGTACTCCTCCATGATGGAGGCGATGAGCATCTTGTTCGGGTAGGCCTTCTTGAGCTGGCGCAGATCGTCGAGCCAGTCCTGGTACGGGCGATCCGAGATCAGCTCGATGTTCTGGAAGCCGATGACCTCTTCCGAGGTGCGGCCGCGGAGCTTCGCGTAGCGCGGCGCCGTGTTGATGACCTTGCTCGCATCGAGCGAGAACGTCTTGCAGACCATGCCGCCCCAGCCAAGGTCGTACGAGCGCGCGATGACCTTGCCGTTCGTGCCCGGAGGTCCAGAACCCAGGACGAACGGGTTCTCGAACTTCATGCCGTTAACTTCGATGCTCAGGTCGGCCATCGGGACACTCTCCACGCTGGGGGAAACAGTGTGGCTAACACAGGGTTCGACGGCCGTTCAACAGGCTTCCGCGCACCAGTCCGGAGTGCGGACATTCCCGTGCTATGACGCCGGGGTGCAGTGCGCTCGGCTCGTCGGATTCCTCGTCTTAGCAGCCTGCAGCAAGACCGCCAAACCGGAAGGCCTCGAGGTCTCCCCGGACGGCTGGCGATGCTTCGTGCTCGACCCCACCGATACCAACCCGGAGCACCAGCTCGTCACCCACCTGCGACAGCGCGTGATCGAGGGGCGGATCGAGACCGACAGCGTGATGGTCACGGGCAAGGGCGGTGGTGCGAACCGCATGGTCCTGTCGCCGGTCGGTGACCACCTCGAGGACGCGCGCGGCGGCGGGATGATCACCGCCCGCCTCCTGGCCGCCGACGGAACGCACTGGACGCTCGCGTTCCGCCCCGCGGCGGGGAGCGGGGCGCTGAACCAAGCCTTCGACGAGGACAGCGTGATCGAGCGCGGCGTGCTCTCCGTGACGTCGATGGTCGGCGGGGCCAAGACCGTGATCCAGTACGTGCCGGCGTCGTGCGATGTCGTTGTCGCCGAGCTCGCGAAGTACCCGTGATGCTGGTGCGGCAGGTGCACGCACCTCGCTCATGACGAACCTCTCGAGCGTGCTCCTCGGTGCCCTGCTCGTCCTGACCGCGTGCAGCAAGAAGGAGGAACCAGCCTCAGCCGTGCCGGCCAAGACCGAAGCTACCGCCGCCGCCCCTGTCGAGGCCACCCCCCCACTCGATCCGAAGAACATCGTCAGCATCGCGCTCGCATCGAAGGATCACACCACGCTGGCCGCGGCCCTCAAGGCCGCTGACTACGTCACCGCGATCGCGAACCCCGGACCGTACACAGTGTTCGCGCCGACCGATGCCGCGTTCGCCAAGCTCCCGGCCGGCACCGTCGAGTCACTGGTGAAGCCGGAGAATCAGGAAAAGCTGCGAGAGATCCTCAAGTATCACGTGACGACCTCGGTGTGGCAGACGACGAACCTGACCGACGGCCAGGTGCTCGGGATGGCGAACGGCGGGAAGGCGACCATCCACATGGCGGACGGCAAGCTGTCGATCAACGACGCGAACGTCATCGCCTCGGTCCGGGGCTCGAACGGCGTCGTCCACATCATCGACGCCGTCCTCTTGCCGCCAGCGCCTTGAGCTCAGCCGCGTGACGGCGGGATGTGGAGGGCACGGGGGACGAGCTCGTTGCTCTCGAAGTGGAGGTGCTCGCACAGCCAGCGCTCGAACTCGCACATGCGTGAGGCGAGCGCCGCGATCGCCGGGTCGGGGGATCGAGGGATCGGGAGCGAGAGCAGGAGATGGATCGTGTCGGCGTGCTCGAGCTCCATCGCGCGGATCGGAGCGGTCGCGGAGCTCGCTGGATCGCGCAGCCACGGGAACAGGACGTGTTCTTCCATCGTCATGTGGAGCTCCAGATCGGTGCGCAACTCGGCGAGCGTGCGCTCCAGCTCGGCCCACGGGTGTGCCGGGGAGTCCGCGATCGCAGCGGCGAGGCTCGCCTCCACGTCCGCGTGCTCGTGCGCGAACGGGCGATGATACGTGCACAGGATATGGTCGAGGAGCTCCGGAACTGGGCGCAGCCGCCAGGCCGCCGTCACCTGGTCCTCCACGTCGGTGACGGTGGAGCGCACCATCGAGATGTCGATCCCTCGTTCGTCACAGGCCGTTTCGAGGGAGCACGCGGGACCTGCGGCGACGAGACCCAGCCGCCGCAGCACCGGGACCGCCAGTGGGTGGTGGGTACAGAACGCTTCGATCGTCTCCACATCCGGCGAGGTCGGCATGACGGCCGAGGCAACGACGTTGCAAGACTGGGTGCTCGCACACGATGGCCTGCATCGTGCTCGTGGTTGTCGATGTGACATCCCCTCCCGTCGTCCAGACGACAACGCCGCGTCGATCCGACAACATCTGGCCCGCGATCCTCGAGATCGCGTCGGGGCTCTCTGGAGGCAGCACGCCGGCGAATCGGTACGCGCACATTCTGCGGGGCATCCGGACGTTGATCCGCTGCGATTCCGCGGCTCTGCTGAAGCTCGATGGCGACGCTCTGGTCCTCGTCGCCAGCGAAGGCCTGGTTCCGGAGGCGGCGACGCAACGGTTCGTGATCTCCGAGCAGCCGCGATTCGCGCAGATCTTGCGCGCTCGGGTGCCGCTGCGGATCTCCGATCTCGACCTGCCGGATCCGTTCGATGGTCTGATCGGCGCGGATCTGCCCCTCGATCGCGTCCACGCGTGCATGGGAGCCGCGCTCGTGGTCGACGACACGGTGATCGGCGTCCTCGCCATGGACGCGTTCTCCCAGGACGCGTTCGACGAGGTCAACGACGACGAGGTCGCGGCCGCAGCGGCGTTCGCGGCGGCCGCGATGCAGACGACCGATCTCATCGAGCGCCTGGCGCAGGAGGCCGAGCATGCTGGACGGGTCGCTCGCGACCTGGTGCGCGACACCACCCGCACCAGCGCCGAGCTGATCGGCCAGAGCGCCGCGATGGCCGCGCTCCGAGGCGAGGTCGCCCTCGCGGGTCGATCCGACCTCGCCGTGTTGATCACGGGTGAGACGGGTGCCGGCAAGGAGGTGGTCGCCCGTGCCATCCACACGGCGAGCTCCCGCAGCGCTGAGCCGCTGATCTACATCAACTGCGCGGCCCTGCCGGAGACCATCGCGGAGAGCGAGCTGTTCGGTCACGTGCGCGGCGCGTTCACGGGCGCCAACGAGCACCGCTCTGGCAAGTTCGAGGTCGCCGACGGAGGGACGCTGTTCCTCGACGAGATCGGGGAGCTCCCGCTCTCGATCCAGCCCAAGTTGTTGCGCGCTCTCCAGTCGGGTGAGATCCAGCGTGTCGGCTCGGACCGGATGTTGCGAGTGGACGTCCGGATCGTGGCCGCGACCAACCGCGAGCTCGCCGCCGAGGTGAGCTCCGGTCGCTTTCGCGCGGACCTGTACCATCGGTTGAGCGTCTACCCGATCCGCGTCCCGTCGCTGCGCGAGCGCGCCGATGACATCGCCCTGCTCGCCGGGTTCTTCCTCAACGAGGCGCGGATCCGTCTCGGCCTCGGCAGGATCCGGCTGACCTCCGCCGCACGCGCTGCGCTCGATACCGCGGCGTGGCCAGGCAATGTCCGCGAGCTCCAGCACACCATCCTCCGCGCGGCCCTGCGCGCGAGCGGAGGCCGGCGGCGCGAGCTCGTCGTGATCGACGAACCGCACCTTGGCCTCGGTGCGGCCGCGCGCGCACCTGCCTCGCGATCCGCGCCCGCACCGAGCGAGGTCGCGGCCGGAGCTCCAGAGCTATCACTGCATGAGGCGATCGATCACCTCAAGCACGAGCGGATCGCTCGCGCGCTCGAGGCCACTGGTGGGAACTGGGCCGAGGCTGCGCGCGCGCTCGGCCTCGATCGCGGCAACTTCCATCGCCTCGCGCGACGATTGGGCTTCACGGTGACGCGCACGGTCTGCGCGTCCAGTGTTGCCTGAACGCACCAAGTGCGCGCTGCGCGGCCGATCGACGTGGCACCCCCCATGCTAGGAGACCGGTCGTGAAGTTCCACCAACAAACGTGTGCGTTGTTCGTGAGCCTGTGCCTGGCAGCCTGCGGCGGGAAGAAGACCGAGGAGGCTCCGCCGCCGGGACCGACCACGGAACCCGGGACGCCAGCAACTCCCGCGACGTCGGGAGACCCCACGGCCACGGCGAAGCAGATCTTCCGGGATCGTTGCGTGCCGTGCCACGGAGCGACCGGCCACGGCGACGGCCCGGCGTCTGCAAGCCTGAACCCCAAGCCGCGGCAGTACGCGGACAAGGCTTGGCAGGCGAGCGTCACCGACGAGTACATCGAGAAGATCATCAAGTACGGCGGCGCGGCGGTCGGCAAGAGCCCCGCGATGCCGAACAACCCTGACCTCTCGGATCCAGCCGTGATCGCCGCGCTCAAAGACATCGTTCGCTCGTTCGGCAAGTAGAGGCGTCTCACACCCGGCGTCACCTGACGCCCACACCAAAGGAGGCGGTATGCACCCGCCTATCGGTCGATCACGTTCAATTTTCGGTCTCGGTCTCGCCGTTGCCTTCGCCGCCACGGCCTGCAGTAGCTCGAACAGTACTTCCGGCGGTGGCGGTGGCGCAGCGTCGAGCTCGCTCACCGATCTCATGAAGGCGCGCAACCTCAGCGAGGCCGACGTCAACGCCGCGCTGAAGACGTACACGCCGACCGGCCACTTCGACGAATACCTCGTGTTCGCATCGGGCGGGCACGGCGGTCAGGT
>JBBRED010000232.1:0-13481 GCA_038203335.1 Haliangiales bacterium
GGATCACGAGCGGCGACCACGCGGGCCTGATGGTCGTGTGGGCGGTCACCGATCCGGCGGGTGGCCACCGCGGTATCACGGCGTTCGTGGTGCCGGGCTCCGCGCCAGGACTCTCGGTCGCGCGGCTCGAGGAGAAGATGGGGCTGCACGGCTCGTCGACCGCGCAGCTCGTGCTCGAGAACGTCGAGGTCGCGGATGACCACGTGCTCGCCGAGGTCGGCGGCGGCTTCGCGCTCGCGATGGTGGCGCTCGACGGCGGGCGGATCGGCATCGCATCGCAGGCGATCGGCATCGCGCGCGGTGCGCTCGAGGCGGCGATCCAGTACGCGGGCGAGCGGAAGACGTTCGGCCAGCCGATCATCAAGCACCAGGCGATCGGCAACATGCTCGCGGATGCGGCGACCTGGCTCGACGCGGCCAACCTGATGGCGCTGCGCGCGGCGGCAGCGAAGGAGGCGAAGCAGCCGTACTCGCAGCTCGCCGCGATGGCGAAGCTGTTCGCCACCGAGCGCGCCTGGCAGATCTGCGATATCGCGCTGCAAGTCCACGACGGCTACGGGTATGTCCGAGATTTCCCCGTCGAGCGCGCGCTGCGTGACGTGCGGGCGACGCGCATCTACGAGGGCACGAGCGAGATCCAGCGGCTGGTCATCGCCCGGAACCTCCTGCGCCCGTCCTGACTTGCCACCGAGGGCAAGCTAGGCGACAACCGCGCCATGTCCGAGACCCTGCGCAAGCTCCGTATCCTCGTCGCCAAGCCCGGCCTCGATGGCCACGATCGCGGCGCGAAGGTGGTCGCGCGGGCGCTCGCCGATGCGGGCTACGAGGTCGTCTACACCGGCCTCCACCAGACGCCGGATATGATCGCCGCGGCCGCGGTGCAGGAGGCGGTGGATGCCGTCGGCCTTTCGATCATGTCGGGCGCGCACATGACGCTGTTCCCGGCGGTGATGGCGGCGCTCAAGGCGCGCGGCGTCGGCGACTGCGTGGTGTTCGGCGGCGGCATCGTGCCGAAGGACGACATGCCGAAGCTGACCGAGATGGGCGTGGCGAAGATCTTCACGCCCGGCGCCAGCACGAACGAGATCATCGAGTGGGTCGAGACCGTGCTCCGGCCCAAGGTGGGCTAGTGCGCGTCGCGGCGCTGCTCGCGCTCGCGGCCTGCTCGTCGCCTCCGGCGCCCAGGAAGCCGCCTACTCCGATGGCGGTCCCTGCCGATGCGGCGGGCGCGACCGACGACGAGAAGCTCGCCGCGATCCAGAAGGCGATGAACGAGCTCGACGAGGCGATGCAGGGTTGCTGGGCGGCCGCCGCGACCGAGCGGTTCGATCTCGAGGGCGACCTGAAGGCGCAGATCGATATCGGCACGCCGAGCACGGTGACGATCGTCGAGGACACCACCCGCACTCCGCGGCTCACGGCGTGCGCCACCACGGTGCTCGCCAGCTATCCGTGGGCGCCACCGCTGCGCGGAGAATCGATCCAGCTGCCGTTCAAGTTCCGCGCGCCCGATGGGCAGAGCGTGATCGATCGCAAGCTGTGCCCGTGGGCCGGGCAGGGCAAGGTCTCCGTCTCCGTGCTCCTCGACTCGGCGAACACCGGCAACGACGATGCGTCGATGTTCGAGATCGCGGTCGCGGCCGGCGGATCCACCGGCATGCGCACGGCGCAGCGCGGCGAGCTCTGGTACTTCCTCGGCCCCGCCACGATCGGCGCCGTCGGTGCGCAGGGCAAGCGCCCGGTCGCCGCCGGTGACATGGCGTACGTGCCCAAGGGTGGGGCGCGTGAGGTGATCGCGGGCCGCGTCGATGTTCATGCGGTGATCGTGATGTTCCCCGGCGGTCGCGAGGGCGCGGCGCGCGCGGGTGCGCTGCCGACGCCGGAGCTCGACGCCGTGCGGTCGGCGCCGATGGGGGCGCAGCTCCTGCTGGCGGCGAACGCGAAGAGCTACGGCCCGGTTCTGATGTACGCGGAGCCGGCGATCACCAAGGACAAGGCGTTCGCGGCGGAGATCCTGACGCTCGCGAAGGGCGTCACGGTGGCCGAGCACGTTCATCAGAACGAGAGCGAGATGCTGTACATCCTCGCCGGCAGCGGCACGATGACCGTCGCTGGCGTGCAGCTCGCCGTCACGCCAACCAGCGTCGTGCAGGTGCCGCCGGGTACGAAGCACACGTTCACCGCGAGCGCCGACGTCCGCGCGCTCCAGATCTACACGCCTGCGGGTCCCGAACAGCGGTTCAAGACACCAGCGAGCCCGTCCCCCGGGGGGAAGCCATGACCATCGTCGATCAAGTCCTCGCGGGCGATGTCCGCACCGCCGCGCGATTGATGCGCGACCTCGATGACCGCGCGCCGGGCGCGATCGACGCCCTGAAGCAGCTGTTCCCGCATACCGGCAAGGCGTACCTCGTCGGCATCACCGGCAATCCCGGCGCCGGAAAGTCGACGGTGGTGGACTCGCTGATCGCGCACTACCGCGCGGCCGGCGAGAAGGTCGGGGTGGTCTGCGTCGATCCCACGTCGCCGTTCTCGGGCGGCGCGATCCTCGGCGATCGCATCCGCATGCAGCGGCACGCGCTCGATCCGGGCGTGTTCATCCGCAGCCTCGCCACGCGCGGTCACCTCGGCGGCCTGTCGCGTTCGACGTTCGACGTGGCCCACGTGCTCGATGCGATGGGCTTCGAGCGGGTGCTGATCGAGACCGTCGGTGTCGGTCAGGACGAGGTCGACGTGATGAAGGCGGCGCACACGACCGTCGTGGTCACGGTGCCCGGCCTCGGCGACGACATCCAGGCGATCAAGAGCGGCCTCCTCGAGGTCGCCGACGTGCTCGTCGTCAACAAGGCGGATCGCGAGGGCGCGGATCGCACGGAGCGAGACCTCCTGCACATGCTCGATCTGCGCGCGCACGGCGAGCGCAAGGAGGTCGAGATCGTGCGCACGATCGCCACGAAGGGCCTCGCGGCCGGTTCGGGCATCACGGAGATGGCCGCGGCGATCGAGGCGCATCGCGTGCGGGCCTGGCAGGGGCCCACCGCGGCGGCGCGACATCTCGCACGTGCGCAAGCTCACCTCGGCGAGCTGATCCGAGCGCTGCTCGCGGACCGCGCGTCGAAGGCGATGGCGGCCCGAGGGGGCCTCACGGAGATCGCTCAGACGATCGTCGACCACACCACCGACCCGTGGACGGTGGCCGAGCAGCTCCTGACCTCACTGTAGGTGTAGCGGCGGTCACGGGCGGGGCCAAATCTGGGGCCACACCGTCGGTGAGTGCTACGATGGGGCATTCGTTTCGGGGGTATCCATGACTGACTTATCGATGTGCCTATCGACGGCGTTGCTCGTCGCCACCAGCGGCTGCGGACTCATCAGCTCGGACGTCACCGACTTCGATCTGACGCTGCCCGACAAGAGCTTCACCATCGACGCCACGAAGTGGCAGATCAACCAGGCGCAGGCAGACGCCGTGCTGATGACGAGCTGCTCGAGCCAGCCCACCGTGTGCGCGTCGGCCGCGATGCAGGCGTGCTCGATGGGCTGCTCGGGTGAGTGCAACGCCACGACGCAGACGTGTGACCTGTCGCTCGACGTGGGCCTGTACCAGCCGATCGATCTGGTCGCGGAGAAGCCGGAGCTCAAGTCGATCAACGACGAGCCGGTGATCAAGGTGACGATCGATAGCGTGACCTACGAGGTCACGTCGAACTCGCTCAACGTCGCGACCCCCGAGATGACGATCTACGTCGCGCCGAAGTCGGTGATGAACCCGAAGGACGCGATGGCGAAGCCGATCGGTACGATCCCGGCGGTGCCCGCGGGCCAGACGACGACGAAGGCCGAGCAGATCATGTTCACCGCCACCGGCAAGGCGGACCTCGTGAACATCATGAGCACGTTCAAGACGCCCTTCAACGTGCTCGTCGGATCGACGCTCGTGATCCACGCAGGCACGCCGGTGCCAAACGGCAAGCTCGATGCCGTGGTGCACATCAAGGGGCACGCAGGTCTCTAGCTCTCGGCGTGGCAATCTTGGGACCCGGCCGTGTCCGGGCACCCACACGCAACGACAACTCCCCGCAGCGAGCCATCTTCCTCGGTGGCACGTCCGATGCTCCTGGTGTGACCCAGAAAGGTTGCACACCATGAAGTCTCTCCGCGCTCTCCTGTTCGTTCTCGTTATTCCTGCCGCTGCCGCGTGTGGCGGTAACCACGATTCGGCGACGTCGTCGGGAGGCGGATCGAACGTGCTTCCCCGCACCATGTCGACGAAGTCCGACGCGCTCGCGCCGATCGCGATCGAAGAGAAGCCGGTCGCGGATCCGATCGTGAAGTCCGACGAGCCGCTCGAGATTCCGGCGAAGTTCGCCGACGCGATGGCGCTCGGCAAGGCGCTGTCGGCGAAGGGCGAGAGCTCGCGCGCGAAGGAAGTGCTCGAGGCCGCGGCGAAGATGGAGAAGAAGTCGGCGGAGCCTCACATCGAGCTCGCGCGCATGTACATCGCGATGGGCGAGAAGGGCCTCGCGATCAAGAGCGCGAACAAGGCGGTCAAGCTCGCACCGGAATCGAGCCAGGCGTTCAACACGCTCGGTCGCGCCGAGCTCGCGCGGTTCAACTACGACAACGCGATCATCGCGTTCCGTCAGGCCACCGAGCTCAACGGAGACAACGCATGGGCGTGGAATAACCTCGGGTACTCGCACCTGCAGCTCAAGCACTACCAGGACGCGATCGAGGCGCTCGAGACGGCGACGTCGAAGAAGGACGCGCAGGGCTACATGTTCAACAACCTCGGCACGGCGTACGAGCACCTCGATCAGCTCGACGAGGCGCGCGAGGCGTTCGAGTCCGGCGGCAAGCTCGGCTCGCTCGAGGCGAAGTCGAGCCGCAAGCGCCTCGAGGGCGTGGACACCATCGCGATCACCGCGAAGGCGGAGCCGCCCAAGGCCGAGGAGAAGACGTACGAGAACTCCGAGGAGGTTCCGGTGGTGCCGGAGGACGTGGTCGAGCCGGCCGACGTGGTCGAGCCTGCGAACATCGAGGAGACCGCTCCGGTGGTCGAGGAGCCGGCGAAGGTCGAAGTTGCCCCGGCCGCGGCCCCCGCACCGATCTGAGCGTCGGTCGTCGTCGAACAGGGCCCGACTCAGCATCCAGCCGTCGACCGCCACCGTGAGATCCGCGCTCACGGAGACGGCGGCGGTATCCGTGCGTCGTTCCGTTGCAGACCTGAGCGACCCGCTCGACGCGGTGGGGTATACCGAGGCCTGGCCAGCTCGAAGCGAACCCGCTCGGTCCCCGCGAGCGACACCATCCAGGCTCCGCTTCGCGCGGAGCTGTTCAGCATCGCGCAGCTCCAGCGGCACGCGCAGGCGCTCGCGACGGCGCACCGGGTCGAGCCAAGCCGTGCCGCAGATCGGTTGCTGCCACGGCTCGCCGACAACGCGGACGCGCTCGCGGATGCCTATGCGCTGGTCGCCGACGCGGTGGGGCGCGGACGGCAGATCACGCCGGCCGCGGAGTGGTTCGTCGACAACTATCACTTGATCGAAGAGCACATCCGGATCGCGCAGAGGCACCTGCCGCCCGGATACAGCCGCGAGCTGCCACGGCTCGTCGGCTCGGCCGGTGGGATTCCCCGCGTCTATGACCTCGCGATCGAGCTGATCTCCCATGCCCACGGCCGCATCGATCTCGAGGCCGTAACTGGCTTCGTCACCTCGTATCAGGTGGTGCAGCCGCTCCTGCTCGGCGAGCTGTGGGCGATCCCGATCATGTTGCGGCTGGCGCTGCTCGAGAACCTCCGCCGCGTGATCGGCGGCGTCACGGCTGGTCGGCGAGATCGCGAGCAAGCGGGGCTATGGGCGGATCGTCTCCTCGAGGTCGCGGCCAGCGATCCGTCGCGGGTGGTGCTGGTGCTCGCGCAGCTCGTCGACGCGGATCCGCGGCTGACCGATGCGTTCGTCTCGGAGCTCGCGAGCCGGTTGCAAGGGCAGGGCGCGAGCTCGGCGTTTCCGGTCGCGTGGCTGGAGCAGAAGCTCGCCGAACGGGGGCGGACGATCGTTCACGCGTTCCAGCTCGCGAGCCAGAGCCAGGCATTGGACCAGGTCTCGGTCGGCAACAGCATCACCAGCCTGCGGCTGCTGACGTCCACGGACTGGCGCGACTTCGTCGAGGAGACCAGCGCCGTCGAGCAGACCCTCCGTACCGATCCGAGCGGCGCCTACACGGCGATGGACTTCGCCACGCGCGATCGCTATCGGCACGTGGTCGAGGATCTCGCCCGAGGAACGCGGCTGACGGAGGTCGAGGTGGCGACCCGCGCCGTGGAGCTCGCGTCTGCCCAGCCCGCCGGGCGAACGCACCACGTCGGCTACTTCTTGATCGATCGTGGTCGCCGAGCGCTGTCGATCGCGCTCGGGCGCCGGAGCCGACCCGAACGGCGGATGAAGCTGCCCGTCTACCTCGGATCGATCGCAGCTCTGACCGCCGCCGCCGTGGCGGGAGTCGCGGCGCGCACGCCGCTCGATGCGCTCGTACCGGCGGTGGCGATCACGTGGCTCGTGCTGAGCGCGCTGTGCGCGAGCCAGCTCGCGATCTCGGTGGTTCACTGGATCGCGACCCTGCTGATCCGCCCGGGCCGGATGCCGCGCCTCGACTTCTCGGCGGGGATCCCCGCGGAGCACCGCACGATCGTCGCGATTCCGACGATGCTGACGAGCGCCGCGGTGATCGACGAGCTGATCGATGCGATCGAGCTGCGGTTCCTCGCGAATCGCGATCCGAACCTCGCGTTCGCGCTCGTCGGCGACTTCCGGGATGCGGCGACGGAGCACGTCGATGGAGATGACGATCTGCTCGCGCGGGCCACGGATGCGATCGCCGCGCTGAACGCGAAGTACCCCGAGACATCCCACGGTGGCGGGTTCTTTCTGTTCCATCGGGCGCGGCGCTGGAACCCGCGCGAGCGCGCGTGGATGGGCTGGGAGCGCAAGCGCGGCAAGCTCGAAGACTTCAATGCCGCGCTGCGCGGCACGACCGACGGGTTCATGACGATCACGGGACCGCTCGAACGGCTCGCGGGGATCCGCTACGTGATCGCGCTCGATAGCGACACGGAGCTGCCCCGTGGATCGGCGCGTGAGCTCGCCGGGACGCTCGGGCATCCGCTCCATCGTCCGGTGTGGGATCCCGTCCGTGGGCGCGTGGCCGAGGGCTACGCGATCCTCCAGCCGCGGGTCGCCATCACGCTCGCGAGCTCCGGGGTGTCGTGGTTCTCCCGGCTGTTCGCGGGCGAGAACGGGATCGATCCGTACACGCGTGAGGTCTCGGACGTCTATCAGGACGTGTTCGGGGAGGGCTCGTTCATCGGGAAGGGCATCTACGACATCGACGCAGTCGTGCAATCCACGGCGGGTCGGCTGCCCGACAACCGCGTGCTCAGCCACGATCTGCTCGAGGGCGCGTACGGACGCGCCGGGCTGGTGAGCGACATCCTGCTGTTCGAGGACTACCCGGCGGCGCACGCGGTGGATGCGAGCCGCCGTTCGCGGTGGATCCGCGGCGACTGGCAGATCGCGCGGTGGTTGCTGCGGCGCGTTCCCGGTGGGCCCGCGGAGGATGGTCGGAGTGCCGCGAATCCGATCTCGTTGCTCTCGCAATGGAAGATCCTCGACAACCTCCGGCGCAGTCTCGTTCCGCTGGCGGTGCTGGGCCTGCTGGTGATGGCGTGGTGCGTGGCCGGTATTGCTCCGGCGGCGCTCGTGCTCGTGGCGGCGACGATGATCCTGCCGGGGCTCCTCGGGGCGGCGACCGCAGCGGCACGACGCTCCAAGGAGGTCACCGTCGCGGCGCACGTGCGCGAGGTGACCTCGAACCTCGGCCAGAACGCGCTGCGCGAGCTGGTCATGCTCGCGTGCCTCCCGTACGACGCCATGCTCAACCTGATCGCGATCGCGCGGGCCACGGTGCGCGTGGTGATCCTGCGGCGCAAGCTCCTCGAGTGGAGGACCGCGGCCGACGCGCAGCGAGCCAAGCGTCGCGGGTTCGTCGGTTCGTTCGTGTCGATGTGGGTGCCGCCCGTGCTCGGAATCCTTCTCCTCGTCGGTGCCTCGACCGGCCGGCTCCAGGCGGCGTGGCTCGCCGTATCGCTCGGTGTCGCGTGGCTCGCGGCTCCCGCGCTCGTGTGGTGGCTCGCGCGTCCCATCCTGCCGCCGGCCTCGGGCCTGTCGACTGATGACGTGCAGTTCCTGCAGACGCTCGCACGGAGGACCTGGCGGTACTTCGAGCGCTATGTCGCGCTGGAAGATAACGACCTTCCGCCCGATAACTTCCAGGAGTCACCGCCGGTCGGCATCGCGCACCGCACCTCGCCGACGAATATCGGGCTGGCGCTGCTCGCGAATCTCGGCGCCTACGATCTCGGCTTCACCTCGACCTCCGACGTGATCGCGCGAACCGGGCGCACGTTCGGGACGCTGGCAAAGCTGCCGCGATATCGCGGTCACTTCTACAACTGGTACGACACGCGCACCCTCGAGCCGCTCCGGCCGATGTACGTGTCGACCGTGGATAGCGGGAACCTCTCGGGGCACCTGCTGACCCTCGCCACCGGCCTCGCCGAGCTGTGCGAGGAGCCGCTGATCCGGCCGCGATGGTTCGCCGGCGCACGCGATGTGCTCGTGATCCTCGAAGAGCTCGGCGTGGACGCCGCGACGCTCACCCCCGCGCGCGCACTCCTCGCCACGCCGCCGCGTTCGCTCTCCGAGGCGCACCGGGTGCTGACGAACCTGGTCAACGCCGCGCGCGCGCTGAGCCTCGTGGTGGCGGGGGCGAGCGCGGATCGAGGGGATTGGTGCCAGGCGTTCGAAGCGCAGTGCGAGCGTGCGCTCGGCGAGCTGGACACGATCGCTCCGTGGATCGTGCTCGATCTCCCGGCCGAGCTCCGCGCCCGCCTCGATCTGCTTCCGTCTCTCGCGGCGGTGGCTCGCAGCGAGGCTGCGATCGCCGGCGCGGGCCCGCTGCCCGACGAGGTCCGCGCTGCGATCGTGCTCGGCGCCGAGCGCGCAGCGGGCCAGCTCGCAGAGCTTCGCCGGCTGATCGCGCTGAGCGCCGAGCTCGGTGATTGCGACTGGAACCTCGTGTACGAGCGGGGCAGGGAGCTGTTCTCGATCGGCTACAACGTGGCCGAGCACCGGCTCGATGCCGGGTTCTATGACCTCCTGGCCTCCGAGGCTCGACTCGCGAGCTTCGTGGCGATCGCCTACGACAAGGTGCCGCAGGAGCACTGGTTCCATCTCGGACGGCTGCTGACCACCACCGCCGGGCGACCCGCGCTGCTGTCGTGGAGCGGCTCGATGTTCGAGTACCTGATGCCGCTGATCGTCATGCCGACGTACGACGGCACGCTGCTCGACGCGACCGATCGGGCCGCGGTGGGACGGCAGATCGAACACGGTCGCGAGCGCGGCGTTCCGTGGGGCGTCTCGGAGGCCGGGTACAACAAGTTCGACGCCCAGCTCAACTACCAGTACCGCGCGTTCGGCGTGCCGGGCCTCGGGTTCAAGCGCGGGCTCGCGGATGATCTCGTGATCGCGCCGTACGCGTGCGCGCTCGCGTTGATGGTGACGCCCGAGGCCGCGTGCGCGAACCTTCGGCGGCTGGTCCGCGAGGAGCGCAGCGGAGCGCTCGGCATGTACGAGGCCGTCGACTACACCCCGTCGCGCATGCCGCCCGACAAGACGAGCGTCACCGTGAAGTCCTACATGGCGCATCACCAGGGCATGACCCTGCTGTCACTGGTCTACGCGCTCGCGGACCGACCGATGCAGCGCCGGTTCCTCGCCGATCCGGCGCTGCGAGCCACCGAGCTCCTCCTGCACGAGCGCATCCCTCGCACGCCGCGGCTCCATCCGCACCCGGCGGAGGTCACCGCGATCCGCACGGGCTCGAACGACGCCGAGGTTGACCTTCGGGTGTTCACCACGCCGAACACGCCGTCGCCCGAGGTCCAGCTGCTCTCGAACGGCACGTACCACGTCGCCATCACGAACGCGGGGGGTGGCTACAGCCGCTGGCGCGACATCGCGGTCACGCGATGGCAGGAGGATGCGACGCGTGATCCGTGGGGCACGTTCGGGTACCTGCGCGATGTCACCACCGGATCGTTCTGGTCGGTCGCGCATCAGCCCACGCTGCGCCGCGCGCCCAGCTACGAGGCCATCTTCTCCCAGGGACGCGCGGAGTTCCGGCGTCGCGACGAGGACATCGAGACCCACGTCGAGATCAGCGTGAGCCCCGAGGACGATGTCGAGCTGCGGCGGATCACGCTCGTCAATCGCGGCAAGACGAAGCGTGTCCTCGAGCTGACGAGCCTCGCCGAGGTCGTGCTCGCAACGCCCGCTGCCGATGCGGCGCACCGAACGTTCTCGAACCTGTTCGTGCAGACGGAGATCGTCGCGGGTCACGCGCTCCTGTGCACGCGCAGGCCGCGCTCGCCGGGGGAGAAGCCGCCGTGGATGCTCCACCTGATGACGGTGAACGGCGCGCCGATCGTGGCCACCTCGTACGAGACCGACCGGATGGCGTTCATCGGCCGCAACCGCTCGGCGGTAGATCCGGCGGCGAT
This sequence comes from Haliangiales bacterium, assembly GCA_038203335.1. GTDB lineage: Bacteria > Myxococcota_A > Polyangia > Haliangiales > Haliangiaceae > JABFXX01. Next base: position 10,625 of record JBBRED010000232.1, read on the forward strand.
GCACGCGGAGACGCTGTCGAATTCTCTGGGTGCGGTCCTCGATCCGATCGTGTCGATCCGCAACTCGTTCGAGCTCGGCCCCGACGAGACCGTGCAGATTCACCTGATCACCGGAGTTTCGGAGACCCGCGCCGGGGCCGTCAGCCTCGTCGATAAATACAGCGACCGCCACCTCGCCGACCGCGTCCTCGAGCTGTCGTGGACGCAGAGCCACGTGCTCCAGCGACGCCTCGAAGCGACCAGCGCCGACATGCGGATGTGGGAACGGCTCGCCGGCAACGTGCTCTATCTGAACCCGACGCTGCGCGCGCCGCGGTCGGTGCTGGAGACCAATCGGCTCGGGCAATCGGGCCTGTGGGCCTACGGCATCTCCGGGGATCTGCCGATCGTGCTCGTCAAGATCTCCTCCGCCGAGAGTCTCGATCTGGTGAGGCAGCTCGTGCGTGCGCACGTGTACTGGCGCCTGCAGGGCCTGAGCGTCGATCTCGTCATCTGGAACGACGATCCATCCGGCTATCGTCAGAGCCTTCACGAGCTGATCGTCGGCCTCATCGCGTCGGTGGGTGACGCCAACCTCGTCGATCGCCCGGGCGGGGTGTTCATCCGGCGCGGCGATCAGATCGCCGAGGCCGACGGTGTGTTGTTGCAGACCCTCGCCCGCGCCGTGATCAGCGACGCGGCGGGTACCCTCGCGGAGCAGCTCGATCGCCGTCCGCGGGTGGATCCGGGCGGTGCGCTTGCGGTGACGAAGGAGCGGGCTCGCGCCATCATTCCCGCGGGACCACCGGCGCTGGAGCGCAACGACCTCGTCGCGTTCAACGGTCACGGTGGGTTCACCCAGGATGGTCGCGAGTACGTGATCAGCACCCATCGCGACTCGCACACGCCGGCGCCGTGGGTGAACGTGCTCGCGAATTCGTACTTCGGGACGGTCGTCAGCGAGAGCGGCAGCGCGTACACGTGGTGCGAGAACGCGCACAGCTATCGCCTGACGCCGTGGGAGAACGATCCGGTCGGCGATCCGAGCGGCGAGGCGTTGTACCTCCGGGATGAGGAGGATGGCGCGTTCTGGTCCCCCACGCCATCGCCGGCCCCCGGCGGGTCGGTCTACACCACGCGCCACGGCTTCGGATACAGCGTGTTCGAGACCAGCGAGCAGAACGTCCACTCCGAGGTGCGGACGTTCGTCGCGACCGATGCGCCGGTGAAGTTCCTCGTCGTCAAGCTGACGAATCGATCCGGTCGCACGCGGCGGCTCTCGCTCAGCGCGATGTTCGAGCTGGTGCTCGGGTCACAGCGCCCTCCGAACGCACCGCACGTGGTCACCGACATCGACGTGAAGACCGGGGCGTTGTTCGCCCGCAATCCGTACAGCGGTGAGTTCGCGCCGCGCATGGCGTTCCTCGACTGCAGCGAGTCGACCCGGTTCGTGACCGGCGACCGCCTCGAGTTCCTCGGTCGCAATGGTCAGCGCGCGCGACCGTCGGCGATGACGCGGGTACGGCTGTCGGGGCGCGTCGGCGCCGGACTCGATCCGTGCCTCGCGATGCAGGTGCCGATCGAGCTCGCCGATCAGCAGCAGAGGGAGATCGTGTTCATCTTCGGGTCCGGTCGTGACCTCGCGGATGCGCGGCACATCGTGAATCGGTTTCGCGGCGTCGCCAGCGCGGAGGAAGCTCTCGCGGCCGTGTGGGGGTTCTGGAACCGAACGCTCGGCGCGGTCAACGTGCAGACACCGGATCCGACCGTCAACTTCCTCGCGAACGGCTGGCTCGTGTACCAGGTGCTCGCCGCACGCATCTGGGGCCGCAGCGGGTTCTATCAATCGGGCGGAGCCTTCGGGTTTCGCGATCAGCTTCAAGACGCCATGGCGATGGTGCACGCCGACCCTTCGTTGCTACGCGAGCAACTGCTGCGCGCCGCGGCGCATCAGTTCCCGCAGGGCGACGTCCAGCACTGGTGGCATCCGCCGCTCGGCCGCGGTGTGCGCACGCGGATCTCCGACGACTATCTCTGGCTGCCGTACGCCGTGTGCCGCTACGTCGACGCGCTCGGCGATACCGGTGTTCTCGACGAGCGGATCGAGTTCATCGAGGGTCGCGCGGTGAACCATGACGAGGACAGTTACTACGACCTGCCAACGCGATCTCCGGAGATGGTGCCGCTCTACGAGCACTGCGTGCGCGCGATCAAGAACGGACTGAAGTTCGGCGTGCACGGGCTGCCGCTGATGGGCACCGGCGACTGGAACGACGGCATGAACCTGGTCGGCGATGCGGGCCGCGGCGAGAGCGTGTGGCTCGGGTTCTTCCTCTACGACGTGCTGATCCAGTTCGCCGCCCTCGCACGCCGGCGGGACGATGCGGCCTTCGCCGACGCATGCCTCGCCGACGCGGCGAAGCTGCGGATCGCTCTCGAGGAGCACGGCTGGGATGGTGCCTGGTACCGGCGCGCCTACTTCGACGACGGTACGCCGCTCGGCTCCGCATCGAGCCCCGAGTGTCAGCTCGATTCACTGCCGCAGAGCTGGGCGGTGCTCTCGAAGGCCGGCTCGCCGGAGCGCGCGCGGCTCGGGATGAACGCGGTCGACGCGCGGCTAGTCGATCGTGCGCACGGCCTCATCAAGTTGTTCGATCCGCCGTTCGATCGATCCGTCCTCGAGCCGGGGTACGTGAAGGGCTACGTGCCGGGCGTGCGCGAGAACGGCGGGCAGTACACGCACGCCGCCGTGTGGGTCGTGATGGCGGAGGCAGCCGCAGGTGATCCCGAGCGTGCGTGGGAGCTGTTCCACCTGATCAACCCGATCCGTCACGGCCAGGATCCCAGCGGGATCGCCACGTACCGCGTCGAGCCGTAC
>JBBRED010000233.1:0-13392 GCA_038203335.1 Haliangiales bacterium
GGAGATGGTAGGGGAGATGGGGGGCCTACGCGAGCACGTAGATCACGGCGGTCCCTGGCATTGTCACGCCGATCGACGCGAGGGTGCATCAGCAGGGATGTGGTGTTGATTCCAAAGGATTTTCGGGCGATCAACCGGCCATGTTATCGATCGATCTGACCGGGAAGCACGCTGTCGTCGCGGGCGTAGCCGACGACGGCGGCTTCGGATTCGCGATCGCCAAGGCTCTCGCCGAGGCCGGCGCCACCGTGGCCGTTGCCACCTGGCCGCCCGCCCTGGGCATCTTCAAGACCATGCTCGAGCGCGGCAAGTTCGACGCCTCGATGCAGCTCTCGACCGGCGCCAAGCTCGCGTTCACGAACATCTACGGCCTCGATGCCGAGTACGACACGCTCGAGGACGCGCCGGCGGAGCTCCGCGAGAGCCGCCGGTACCGCGAGCTCGGAGACTTCTCGATCAACGGCCTCGCCGACAAGGTCGCCGCCGATGGCGGGGCCGACATCGTGATCCACAGCCTCGCGAACGGCTCCGAGGTGAAGAAGCCGCTGCTCGAGACCTCGCGCAAGGGCTACCTCAGCGCCCTCAGCGCGTCGGCGTACTCGAACGTGTCGCTGATCCAGCGCATGGGCCCGCACGTCCGCAAGGGCGGCTCCTTCCTGTCTCTGTCGTACATGGCCTCGGAGCGCGTGATCCCCGGCTACGGCGGCGGCATGTCGTCGGCGAAGGCGGCGCTCGAGTCCGATGCGCGCGTGCTCTCGTTCGAGGCCGGCCGCAAATGGGGTCACCGCGTCAACGTGATCTCCGCGGGTCCGTTCGCCTCGCGCGCGGCGAGTGCGATCGGCTTCATCCAGCAGATGATCAGCTACAACCAGCGCAACTCGCCCCTGATGGATCCGCTGACCGCGGAGGAGGTCGGCCACACCGCGGCGTTCCTCTCGAGCCCGCTCGCGAGCGGCATCACGGGTACCGTCGTCTACGTCGACAAGGGCTTCAACGCCATGGGGATCGCCGTCGACGCCGAGGGCGCGAAGTAGCCGCGTGCCGAAGCCGTGGCACGTGATCGGCTGCGTCGGTTGCGGTTCGGCGATCGCCGAGGCCGCGCTGATCCTCGCGGGCATCGGGTACACGCGCGAGGAGGTCAACTACGACGAACCCGGGCCGGCGCGCGATCGCCTGTTCGCGCTCAATCCCCTCGGCCAGGTGCCGACCATCGTGATGCCCGATGGCTCGCTGATGACCGAGACCGCGGCGATCGCGATCTACGTCGACGAGCTGATGCCGGCGGCGGGCCTGCTGCCGAAGCAGGGTGATCCGCTGCGCCGCGACGCGCTGCGCTGGCTCGTGTTCTTCATCGCCGCGATCTACCCGACGTTCACCTACGGCGATCATCCGGCGAACTGGGTCGGCGAGGAGGCCGCGCCGAAGCTCCTCGAGAGCATGCAGGCCCACCGCAAGAAGCTGTGGCTTCAGTACGAGGCCGCCGCGAAGGGCCCGTGGTTCCTCGGCGAGCAGCGCAGCATCATCGATGTCTACGTCTCGGCGGCGAGCCACTGGCGCCCGCGGCGGCAGTGGTTCCAGGACCACTGCCCGAAGCTCCATGCGATCGCGACCGGCGTCGACGCGGATCCGCGACTCGCTGATCTCTGGAAGCGTGAGTTCTCGGGGTACCCTGCGAGCTAGCATGACCGAGATGTTCGGGCCCTGGCGGCTCCAGCTCGCGCCGTGGAACGGCGTTGGCCTCGTCGTCATCGGGGTCGAGGGCGATGCGCCGCCGCCCGCGAACTACGTCGACGACCTCCTCCTGACGGAGACGTATCGAGAGCCGTTCTTCGCGCTCGTCGACCGCGTGGGCCTCGTGGTGTGCAAGCGCGTATCGAGCGAGCATCCCGATCATCGCGACGTGCGCGGTCGGTCGAGCCGCGGACGGCTCTCGCAGGGCGAGTTCTTCCATCACGACGGATGTTCCGGACCGGTGAAGCCGCGCGTGGTCGAGATTCGCTGCCCGTACCAGAGCGTCGAGCGGCACACGTTCACCGCGATCGCGCCGTTCCCGGCGGTGGTCGAAGCGATGCTGCTCGAGCTGCCCGAGATGCTGTGCACCGGCGAGCTCGCGACCTGGCGCACGGATCGCGCGACGGTCGTCGACTGGGATGTGGTGCAGGGCACGATCAATCGCGCCGTGCGCCGCGCGCTGCCGAGCGAGGATCAGCGAGCGTACCTGCGCAAGGTCGACGTGCGCGTCGGCGCGTATCGCGAGGCGTGGGAGATGGGCGAGAGCCGGTTCATCGCGAACTCGAACGGCACGGCGACGATGCAGCACCGGCGCGCGTACCTCGAGGTGCATACGGGCAAGCGACCGAACGGGCGGCTGGTCAAGCGCTGGCCGGCCGAGGCCGGTGACGCGCTCGATCGCGAAGCCTGCGAGATCTGAGAGAGCCGGCAACTCGAGTCGCCACCTCGGGTAACCGCGCGGCATCGCACGCACCGATCGTGGCTCGGGCCTTGCTGTCTACCGCGCACATGCGCGACCGCTGGCTGATCTCGTTGCTCGTCACGAGTGTGGCGTTGACGGCCGGATGCGCGGCGGATGCCGGCGACGACGTCGACGACGCGGACTTCCTCGACGGCAAGGCCGACGGAACGAGCACGGTGAACGTCGCGGCGACGAACCTCGATGTCGACCTCGCGGCGAAGACCGCGGTCGCCACGATCGTGCTCGAGAAGAACGGCAACGTGGCGCTCGAGGTCGGCGGCCTGACGGTCACCGATGTCACCGATGATCGCGGCCACCGCACGTACCGGATCACGGCCGGCAAGCTGCGCGTCTCGAACGTGCGCGGCCCGCTCGTCATCAGCTACGGCTTCACCGGCCACGACATGGCGAACGGCCTCTTGCCCGGTGGATCCACGGTGGTGTGGCCGTACTTCTGCGGCAACCTGTTCCCGTGTCATTCGCAGCCGGCGGATGGCACCACGTTCACGCTGAACCTCGATGGTGTTCCCGCGGGCAAGACGGCCGTGTATCCGACGTCGATCGACGCCGAGGCACCGCCGTACATGCTCGCGTGGGCGGTCGGGCAGTACACGAAGGCCACACTCGGCACGACGCCCGCCGGCACCAAGATCAGCGTCGACTGGCTGCCGGGCGGGGAGACCGCGGCGCGCGCGGGCACGAAGAATCTGGTCAAGGTCGTCGACTGGTACGAGAAGACGCTCGGCCCCTACACGTTCGGTAGCGAGATGGCGGCGGTCTCGGTGGTGTGGGGCGAAGGCCTCTACGGTGGCATGGAGCACCATCCGTTCTTCCACGTCGCGAAGGACGCGATGAACGACGAGGTCACGCACGCCCACGAGGCGGCGCACGGCTGGTTCGGTGATGGCGTGCGGCTCAGGTGCTGGGAGGACTTCGTGCTCTCCGAGGGCACGGTCAGCTATCTCTCCGCGCGCGCCCTCTCGAAGGTCGCGCCCGCGCTCGAGACGAAGATCTGGGCCGACTACAAGGACGAGCTCGCCGCCGCGATCTCCGAGGGCGGCGCACCGGCGTGGCCGACCGGCTGCAACCGGATCGACATCATCGAGGACAAGCTGTTCACGAACTTGCCGTACATGCAGGGCGCGTTCTTCTACAAGGACGTCGCCGACAAGGTCGGTGCCGACGTGCTCGACGGCGTGATCGGCCGGTTCTACAAGAAGTACAAGACCAGGCCCGCCTCGATGCAGGACATGGTCGATGCGATCAAGCGCGAGACCGGGTTCGATCCGAAGGCGATCGTCGCCGCGCGACTCCGCAAGCAGTTCTAGCTACGCTCGCGGCCCGTGTTCGTGGCCCTGGCCCTCGCCCTGCTTGGCGGAATGACCGCGGTTGGCCTCTACGTCCGCGCCAACGCGCGAGAATCTCGGCGCGCGTTACCGAGACCGGGCGACGCGCCGCGCGATCGCGGCGAGGCCGTGCGGCGCGTGATCAAGCACCTGCAGCGCAAGGCGACCAACGAGCTCGCGGATGGCACCGCGGCAGTGGTGGAGGGCGTCGCGCGCGCGATTCCGGGCGTGCCGTTGCTGCGCTCGCCGCTGATGGGGCTCGAATGCATCGGCTACCACCTCGATATTCGCGCCACGCATCTCGACGGCTATCACTTCCCGCAGCTTCGCGAGGAGGCGCGCTGCGTGGCCTTCGACCTCCAGGATGCGCACGGCACGCTGCGGGTCAGCGCCGAGGGCCTCGAGATCGCGATCACCGACGGGCCGATCGGCAGGTGGAATCCGCCGCTGCCGCCGCAGATCGCGGCGCTGTTGCCGCCGCAGTACCAGTACTGGCCGGTCACCGTGGAGGAAGGGGTACTGCTGCCGGACGCGCCGGTGCTGGTGTGCGGCGTCGCGGTGACGGAGCTGACGGCGACGGACTATCGCGACGGCGCGCACTCGCGCGTGATGCGCGCGACCGCGACGTTCCCGCTCGTCGCATCGACAGATGCGGATCTGTTCAAGGTGACCGAGCGACCGATCCTCCCCGAAGAGCTGCACAAGCGACGCTAGTCCTTCTTGCGGACGAGGCGCTCGGGCGCGATCACGTCGGGCAGCTTCTTCGGCGAGACGGCGTGCGGATCGATGTCCGTCGTGCCGCAGTAGTAGCAGGCACCGTTCAAGATCACGTCATGGATGCAGTCGCCGCACGCATCGCACACACCGTCGGTGCGATGCGGATGTGTGCACGCGGCCGTCATCTAGATCGTACCGAGCAGCGCCTTGAGGCGCGTGCCGAGCTTCGAGTTGCGGAGCGCGCCGCGCTTTGCGCCGGTGGTCAGCACCGCCTTGCTGCCGCACAGCGCCACGCCGGTGCGCGCGCGCGTGACGCCGGTGTAGAGCAGCTCGCGCGTGACGAGCGGGAGATCCTCGTGCGGCAGGATCAGCGCCACCGCATCGAGCTCCGAGCCCTGCGACTTGTGCACGGTGATCGCCCACGACAGCTCGAGCCGATCGCGGAGCGCCTCGATCGCGAACGGGCGGAGCTGGCCGGCGATGCGGAACACGGCACGGTAGTGGTGTCGATCGAGACCCTCGTCAGCGCGCACCACGATGCCCTGATCTCCGTTGAACAGGCCGCGGTGGTAGTCGTTCGCGGTCACCATCACCGGCTCGCCGGGGACGAACTCGGGGCGTCCCGGGACGGTGAGCCGATCGAGCGCGAGATCGTGGAGGTGCGCGTTGAGCGCGACCGAGCCGGTGGGCAGTGCGCGCGTGACGGTGAGGAGCCGGCCGCGCTGGAGCAGCGCCCATAGCGCCTCGAGCTCCGGGGTGTGAGCGGGATCGAGCTCGCCGTCGGTGAAGCGGAACACGTGCTCCGCGGCGCGCAGGGCGGCGGGGCCGCCGAAGTGGTGCCACGTGGTCTCGGCGACGGCGAGGGTGATGTCGTGCGGGCGCTTCGCCTTCGAAGGATCGACCCACTCGGCGCCCCTGAACGTGAGCGTGCTGGCCGTCCGCGGCGTGGCGCGCTCGGCGAGCCTGCCGACGTCATCGGCGTGGATCGCGCGCGCGAGCTCGTAGACCGCACGGCCCGCGGGATCCGTCAGGTTCATGCGGTAGCTGGTGCTGAGCACCGCCACGCGCGGCGCCACGCCGGGCTCGGCGAGGTCGGCGAGGATCTGACCGGCGTCGATCGCGGGGAGCTGGTGGGCATCGCCGATCAGGATCAGTGGCGAGGTCGCCGGCAGCGCGTCGAGCAGCGCGTCCATCAGCTCCAGATCGACCATCGACGCCTCGTCGATCAGGACGGCACCGGCGGGCAGGGGGCTCTTGGCGTGATGCGCGAACCGATGCCCACCGTAGCCGAGCAGGCGGTGGAGGGTCTGCGCTGCGGGCGGGGCGGCGGCGAGCGCGCGATCGATGTCCGACGGATTCGCGATCGCGGCGAGCTGCTCGCCGATCACTTCGGTCAGGCGATTCGCGGCCTTGTCGGTGTTCGCCGCGAGCGCGACGTGCGCGATGCCGAGGCGGGCAAGGCCGCGCACGATCGCCGCGGCGACGACGGTCTTGCCGGTACCTGGACCACCGGTGACGACGGTGAATCCACCGCCGAGGGCGAGGCCCACGGCGCGCGCCTGCTCGTCGGAGAGGGGGCGTGCGCCGGGACGCGCGACGAGATCCGCGAGCGCGGTGGCTGCTGGCCCCTCCATCGCGGGTCGCTTGTCGAGCCGCTCGGCGAGCCGCTGCGCGACGCGCTGCTCGAGCCATCGCGATCGCTCCGTGTACACCGCATCGTGCTCCACGATGAGCGGCACGCGGGCATCGCCCACGCCGATCACCGAGTTGAACGCGGGCGCGCCGGTCAGCTTCGCGATCGTCTTCATCACGCGGTTACCATCGAGGTCGAGCTTCGCGACGCGCGTGATGTCCGCGATCAGCGTGCGCAGCGCGGACTTCTTGTCGGGGTCGAGGGGGAGGCAGGTGGAACCCTGGCGCTGCGCGATCATCAGCGCGAGTACGAGGATCGCGAGCGCCTCGGGCTGCTCGGACGTGCCGAGCCAGCCGGCATCCGAGGACACCAGCTCCTCGGCGAGGTACAGGCCCTCGTCGCCGAGGTCGCAGCTACGCGCTCCGACGCCGAGCTTGCGGAACAGCTCGCCGGTTCCCACGCGCTCGATCCGTGCGCGGAGGGTGCCCTGGGGGTGAAGCGGCTGGGTCATCTCTGATCTCCGGTGGCCGCGACGAGGCCCGGCGCCGGCAGGTTCGCGAGCCACGTGGCCCACACGTCGAGCGTGTTGCCGGCGACGCGCACCGGCACGGTGATGCCGTGCCGCACGAACTGGAACAGCAGGCCGGCGAGCCGGCGCTGACCGCGCATGCGATCGGCGGCGAGCGCGTAGAGCCGCGCCTGCACCGCGTAGTGCTCCTTGACGCGCTGATCGGCGGCGCGTGCGAGATCCTCGCCGGTCAACAGATCGCTCTTGTAGTCGAGCACCCACAGCTCGTCGTCGGTCCACGCGACGAGCGCGTCCATGAACCCCTTCACGAGACCCTTGCCCGGCGCGACGGTGGCGCCGATCGGCAGCGGATAGCTGAACTCGACCTCGCGAGCGAGCCGCGGCGCGTCGGCGAGCGCGGGCAGGGTGGTGCCATCGAGCAGTGCGAGCGGCGCCATCAGCGTGTGGTGGATCACCGCGGCCGCGTGATCGAGGCGATCGCGATCGATCCCGCGCGTGCGCGCTGCATCCACGAGCCGCGAACGCACCTGCGGATCGCGCGCCCAGGTCTCGGCGTCCACGCCGCGCATGCGCTCGAGATCCGCGTCCTCGAGCACGTCGTGCAGGAGCAGGCCAGCGCTCGCTCCGGGCGGCAGCTCGCGCGGACCGACCTCGCCGACGGTATCGTCGACGTCGAACTCCGCCGGATCGAACGCGAGGATGTCGCCGGGGCGGCCCGCGATCTGCGCCGCATCGAGGTCGTTCGCGAGGCGCGTGTACGACAGCATCGTCAATCCCGTGCGCTCCGGCGCGAGCGGAAGGAGCTCCACGAGCGGCGGTGGTGGCGCGGCCACGAACCGGGCGAGTGCATCCGCCGGAGGCTCGGGCAGCGACTCGGCTCCGAGAGCGATGACCTTGAAGTCGTACATGACGCGCGCGTGCTTCGCGCGGTTCTGCGTGGCGGCGTTCAACACCTGCTGGATCGGCCGGTACGAGCCGGTCTTCATCACGGTGTCGTGCGTGTACAGCGGGAGGTACAGCCGCAGCTGCGCGCGGGTGAGCGCCACGTACGCGAGGCGCTGGTTCTCCGCCTCGAGGTTCGCGTCGAGCAGCGCGCGCGTGGCGTTATCCGGCGTGCCGACCACGAGCGCGCGACCGGTGGCATCGCGCAGCGTGTGGACGCGGCTGCTCGGCGAGTTCCACACGCCGCCGTAGAGGAATACGTACGGCGCCTCGAGGCCCTTCGCCTTGTGAGCGGTGAGCACGCGGATCGCATCGACATCGGTCTCGGCGCGCTGCACGTCGCGCTCGTCGGGCATCGCGGCGTCGTCGGCGATCCAGCGGCGCAGCCGGGCCACCAGCTCGTGGAGATCGCTGCGCGATTGGGAGACCTCGGAGAGCAGCAGCTCGACCAGGTGCCAGGTGTTCGTGATCGCGCGCTCGCCGCCACCAAGCACCAGCGCGCGCTCCGCGAACCGCGAGTCCTCGACGACACAGCGGAACAGCCCCTCGTACGAGCGCCGCGTGGCGAGGTGCGCCCAGTCGAACAGCTGTGCGATCTGCGGATGGTGATCCGGCCCATCCACCACGCGCACCAGATCGGCCCACGGCACGTCGAAGAACCGGGTGCGCAGCGCGCGCAGGCGGGCCGAGCGATCGCGCGGCGAGGCAATGGCGGCGAGCACGCACGCGAGCTCCGCGGCCTCGCGGGTCTGGAACAGCCGCTCCGGCTCGACGAGGGCGCACGCGAGACCGCGCTCGCGCAGCGCCGTGGAGATCTCACCGGACTCCTTGTTCGTGCGCGTCAGCACCATCACCTGCGACAGCGAGAACGGCTGGGTCACGCCGCGCAGGGTCCACGCCGGTGCGGTGGTCTGCAGATCCTCGATCGCCTGGCCGATCGCGGTGCCGAGCGCGACCACGCGCGACTCGGCCTTTCCCTTCTTGTCGAGCGCGAACACGCTGACCGGTGCGCGGCCATCGTCGAACTCGATGTCGCCACTCGCGGTGACCGGCTCGTCGTACGAGATGCCGTGGCGCGGATCGAGCAGCGGCTGCCCGAGGTTGCCGACGAGCAGGTGGTTGACCGCCTCGACGAGCCGCTCCGTCGAGCGCCGGTTCACGGTCAGCGGCACGCGCGTCGCGCCGGCGCGCAGCATCTCGTCGCGCGCGATCAGATAGGTCTGCACGTCGGCGCCGCGAAAGCCGTAGATCGCTTGCTTCGGATCGCCGACGATCGTCAGGCCCTTCGCCGCCGGGTGGACCCAGATCGTGCGGAAGATGTCCCACTGCACCGGATCGGTGTCCTGGAACTCGTCGATCATCGCCCACGGCATGCGTAGCCGCAGCCGCGACGCGAGCTCGGGACCGCGCTGGTCATCGCGCAGCGCCTCCCACACCAGCTCGAGCATGTCGTCGTAGTCGAACTGGCCGAGCTCCGCCTTGTCGCTCGTGATCCGCGAGAGGATCTTCGGCAGGAACGCGGCGGCGACGGCTTCGTCGAGAGATCCAGCTTGCAGCACCATCGACAGCGACTCGATCGCGCGCAGCGCCGGCGCGGTCTCGACGCGGACGTACTGGAGCTTCTCGAGAAGCTCGGTCATCGGCTTGCGCACGCTCTCGACCATCGCGAGCAGCTCGGGAGTCGGTGACTCTGGCGTGCGGAGCGCGAGCGCGAGGCCGAGGTCGTCGAGCCGGCTCCGCACGTACTTTCCATCGACCGTTCCGCGAATACTCGCGGCCACCGCCTCGCGATCCTCGCGAGAGCCGAGCGCGGCGAAGAGATCGGCGACGGCGGCACGGGCACGGGCGGGATCGAGCTGCCGGCGCAGCGGCGCATCCGCGCGCGCGCACCTGAGCAGGAGCTCGCGGAGGTGCTCGACCGTGCGATCGGTCTGGAGGAACGCCGAGAGCAGATCGCGATCCGCTGGGTCGCGCGCGAACTGCTCGCGCAGCAGCACGCCGAACGCGGCATCGAACGCGACCTCGTCGGCGACCTGCGTCTGCTCGAATAACCGGCGCGCGGCGAACGCGTCCTCGACGAGGATGCGGTGGCAGAACCCGTGGATCGTGAAGATCGGCGCGTGGTCGAACGAGGTCACCGCGGCGCGTAGCCGGCGCTTCGCCGCATCGTCGATGTCCCACACCGAGTCCTCCGTGGCATCGGTGTCCACGCGCGACAGGCGGTCGAGCAGATCGCGGATGCGCATCCGGAGCTCGGCCACCGCCTTCTCGGTGAACGTGACGAGCAGGAGCTGGCCGAGCTCGGCGCCCGCGAGGATCAGATCGACCACGCGGTGCTCGAGGAAGTAGGTCTTGCCGGTTCCGGCCGATGCCTCGACGACCACGAACCGATCCGTGGGCGAGGGCAGGGAGATCGGGCGCGCGACCTTGGTCATGACTTGCCCTCGAAGCCGTGGCCGCCGTGCATGCGCTCGACGAGCGGACCGAACCGGCGCACCGCGAGCGCGTGGGCATCGGGCGGCGCCTCGAGGCCATCGGAGCGCGTGATCGGTCCATAGCCGAGCACGTTCCGCTGATCGCCCGACGTGCGGAACGAGGGCTTGCCGCCGTTGAGCGCTCGCACGAGCGCCTCGAACGGAAACAGGTAGCCGTGAACGCCGTCGAGCAGATCGGTGATCAGCGCCGTGAGGTACGCGCGCGCGTCGTCCTGCGTCCACGGCGTGTGCTCGGTCTCGGAGAAGTTGCCCTTCCGGTCGAACAGCTTGTGCGTGTGACCCTTGGTGGCGATGCCGGCGGCGGCGAGCAGCACGTGATCGAACGCGCCGCGCAGGTGATACGCGGACTTGTTCTCGAGCTCGCGCAGCAACACGATCGCGGAGGTGTGCTTGTCGCCGATCTTGACGAGCAGCTCGGTCTGGCCGGTGATGCGCACGATCCGGCCGTCGGGGAGATCGAACGCGAGCGCGGGGAGGAGCTGCGCGCCGGCGACCGAGGCGCGGCCGAAGCCGTAGCGCACCACGCCGCCGACGGGCACGGGACCGAGGCGGTCGCGCCACAGCCCGAGCGTCCCGAGATCCACGGCGCGCGCGGCCTCGGCGAACACGCCGACCGGGAACTGCCCGCGGAGCTGCGCGTCGGAGACCGCGCGATCGTAGACCTGCTCGAGCGCGGCGTTCGGATCGACGAGGTGAGCGCCGAACACGTCGCGCAGCAACATCGCCTTCTGCGCGCGATCGAGGTGGAACGGCTCGTCGCTGTGAAGGGCGGTGTCGTCGTCGGGGACCTCGTCGAGCCCGAGCACGGCCGAGGCCCACGCCTGCACCGGGTACTCGAGGAACGTGCGGAGGTTCGCGATCGTGAGGCTGCGCGACGCGGCAGTGGTGCGGGCCTGCGCGGGCGCTTCGACGATACCGAGCGCGGCGCGCAGCGGTGCCTGAGCGGGATGCGAGAGCAGCGAGAACAGGCCGTCCTCGTCGGGGATGTTGTGGTTGGCGGCGCGGAGGTGTGCGCGCACGGCATCGCGGACCTGACACGCCCAGCGTTCGCGCGCGATCGCGGGGACCACGCCGGGCTGTGTGCCGCCGAAGCGATGCAGCGGCTCGTGCCGCGTGATCCGCGCGAGCGCCTCGCGGCTCGACGGTGCACCGAGGTACGGCGCGAGTGCATCCGCGAGCTCGAGCACCACCGATGAGGGCCCGAGCGCCTGGCCGCTCTTCGCCTCGACCGCCACGTACGAGAGGTAGAGCGCGCGGCGCGCACCGAGCAGCACCTCGAGGAACGCGGCGCGATCGCGATCGCGCGGGCTGACATCGCCGGGGCGGCTCTCGCGCCGCAGATCGAGCGGGCTCGGCTGATCGCCCGCGGGGAACGCACCCTCGTCGAGGCCGGCGACGAAGCCGATCTCGAACGGCAGCGCGTGCATCGACGAGATCGGCGCGATCATCACACCGGCCGCGAGCGGCTCGCCGCGATTGGACGTGCTCGACTCGAGCTTGCGCGCCGCGTGTTCTCGCGCCTCGCGGAAGCCGAGCTTACGGCCATCGATATCGAGGTGCGCGAGGCCGGCGAGCATCGCGCGCACGCGCTCGAGGTCGCGTGTGGCATCCGTATCGCGGGGCGCGAGGTAGATGTCGACGAGGCTCGCGAACAGCTCGGCCCACTCGGTGAGCGTGGCCTCGCGGCGCGACAGCCACGAGGCGTCGTCGGAGAGCGAGCGCACCAGCAGCGCGTACGTGGCCGCGCTCGCCTGCTGATCCGGCCGCAGCTCCTCGGGCGCGAGCTCGAGCCGCGCGATGCGCGCCGGGCCACGCTCCGAACGCTCGCCGACCATGAACGCGCCGAGCGCGAGGCGGCGCACGCCCTGGTCCCAGTGGAACTGGCCGGGGAACTCCTCGAGGTAGGTGCCCTTGTGCGCGAGCGCATCGGCGCCGTGCGCGATGCCGAGGCGCTCGGTCCAGCGCACCCAGTCGGCGGCATCGACGTGCGGATGCCCGGCGAGCACCGCGGGGTGCGTCATCACGCGCAGCAGATCGCGGCGCGCCATGCCGGAGGTGGGGAGCTCGAGCAGCGCGAGCATGGCTTCGGCGATGCGACCGCGGTCGTCGATCGGCGCATCGACCAGATGGCACGGCACGCCGACCGCCTCGAACGCCGACGGTGCCTGCGCGAGGTAGCCCGCGGAGTCGCCTGCGATCCACACCGCGATCTGGTGCGCATGCAGCGCCGGATCGGCGTCGAGCAGGCGGCGCACCTCGGCCGCGATCGCCTCGACCTCGCGGCGCGCGTTCGGGCACGCGAGTACGGTGACGCCGGGATCCGCCGCGGGCTCTCCGCTCGGCGCGGTGCGATCGCGAACATCGGCGAGCATGCGCTCGCGCGCGGTGGTGCCCGGCTCGGCCACGAACCGATCGTCGAGATCGCCGCCGGTGCGCTCGACGAGCGCGCTCAAGGTGTCGCGCACGGGGCGGCCCCACAGCACGAGCGGCAGCGGATCGGTGGTGTCCTCTGCGGCGCGGCGACCGGCGACGTCGTCCCACAGCTCGCGGCACGGATCGAGGAGGTACACGGTGACGTCGGTGGTCTGCCCGAGATCCGTGAGCGCCTCGAGCTGCGCGCGCTGCAGGTACGGCATACCGAACACCGAAAGCGGACCGGCGAGCTTCGGCTGCTCGAGATGCAAGCGGCGGCGCGCCCACGGCAGCATGGGCACGAGCGCGCGATGGCCTTCGTCGGCGGTCCGCGAGGCGCGCGCGAACGCGGCGGCGATCAGCTTCGCCTGCCAGTGCGCAGAGGCATCGGTCGCGAGCTCCGCGGGGACGTGACCGGAGATCAGCGCGGGCATCCAGTCGGGACGCGTCGAGGCGTAGCCCCAGGTCAGCCGCGCGAGGTGATGCGCGAGCTGCACGCGGCGCGGGCCCGCCCGGTCGCCGGCATCGGGTGCTTCGTCGAGGTACGCGGCCACCTGCGGCAGGCCGCGCACGACCGGCGCGTCGTCGAGCACGCTCGCGAGCACGGCGGCGAGCTGAGCGCGATCGAACGACTCGAGCCCGAGAACCGGATCGGCCCAGGTACGCTCGACGAACCGATCGAACGTGATGATGTCGAGCCCGGCGGGTACGCGGCCGGCGATCAGCGCGGGCATCCAGTCCGGCCGGGTCGACGCATAGCCCCAGATCAACCGCGCGAGGTGATGGGCGAGCTGCACGCGCCGCGGGCCCGCGCGATCGCCGGCCTCGGGCGCCTCGTCGAGGTA
>JBBRED010000234.1:0-13376 GCA_038203335.1 Haliangiales bacterium
CGAAGATGTGTGAGAACTGGGGCTACAACCGGCTCGCCGCAAAGGTGCGCGAGGAATCGATCGACGAGATGCGCCACGCGGATCAGGTGATCAGCCGCATCCTGTTCCTGGACGGCATCCCGAACCTTCAGCGCTATCACAAGCTTCACGTCGGCGAGACCGTCAAGGAGCAGTTCGAGGCCGACCTCCAGGTCGAGTACTCGGCGATCGCCTTTCTCAACCAGGGCATCGAGGCCTGCCGCAAGGTCGGCGACAACGCCTCCGAGGACCTGATGACGAGGATCCTGGTCGGCGAGGAGCAGCACTGCGACTGGCTCGAGACCCAGCTCGAGCTGATGCGTCAGGTCGGCGAACAGAACTACCTGTCGCAGCAGATCAACAAGTAGTGCCAGGCTGGCAGTGCGCTCGCGCCGCTGGCACCGCTAATCCCGCGGGACCCCAGGCGATGACCTTGGCGCCCGCGTTGCAGCGACGGGAACCATGTTCCTGTTCCGCTCGCTGACCATCGGACTCCTCGGAGCCTGCGTGATGTTGCTGGTCCGGGTCGAACCGTCCCGGACCACGTTCATCACGGCCGGCGCGGCGCCGCCGCCCGCGGTCATCGCCGGGAGCTCGGCGACCATCGTCGATGTCGCACCCGGGCTCTCGAGCGGCGTGGTGCCGTCGTTGATCCGGCTCGCGCCCGGCGAGCGCGTGATCGCGGTCGGCGATCGGGCGGTGGACAGCGATCTCGAAGCCGGCGCTGCGATCACCGCGCACGCGCCGGGATCCGGGAGCTTCGTCGACCTCGAGGTCGCGAGCGCGAACGGCGATCACCGTCGCGTGCTCGTGCTGATGCACTAAGGCAGAGCGAGCAGGCGGCGCGGCGGGATCGCCGGTGTGCGCGAGCACCTTCGCGACCTGGTAGGCGATCAGCATCCGGGTGTCGCCCTTCGACGGCGCGTCGAGTGCCTTGCGGTACTAGCGAACGTCAACGCCGCGCTGCTGGCACCGGGCGATCACCTTCTTGCGGAACGTCGGCCGACCCGCGAGGTTGTTGAGCGCCGCGTTCACTAGCTCGAGGTCCTTCTTCTCGCAGGCGATGAAGCCCTTCAGCATGGAGCCCTGTACCCGCTGGCGCGGCCCGCCGCGATTGACCGCGACGTTGGCGAGCCGGTTCGCGAGCTCGTAGTCGCCACTCGTGAACGCGGCCTGCGCGCGCTCCAGCGTCTCTCTCACCGCGTCGTCGTCCTCGGGATCCGGGCCGCGACGATCGGGGGGGCGGGTGTCTCCCGCGTCGGGCTTCGGGGTCTTCTTCGGCGGAGTGACGGCCGCGTCGGGCGGCGTGGCGGCGACCTGCACGGCGGCATCGGGCGGGGCGGTGGCGACCTGTATGGCCGCATCCGGAGGCGGCTGGGTCACGACCGGCTGCTCTGTCACGGGGGGCGTCGTCGCGAGCGGCGAATCCGTCGGGGTCCGCATCACCACGTACATGATCGCGACGGTCGCGGCGATCGCACCCACGGCGGCGATCACCCACCACATCGCGCTCTTCGGGCGCGCGGGCGCCGACGATGCGCTGGTCGCCGCGATGCCGATCTGCCCCGAGGGATCCTTCGAGGAGACCGAGTCCACCGTTGGCGACGACGCGCGAACGAGCTGCGCCGGTGTGATGGCCGGCGGCGCGGTGGGGGCGGCGCCGGCATAGTCGCCGGAGCCCATCGTGTCGCCGAGCGCCTCGTTGCTCGCGATCTTCTTCGATCCGCTCGCGAAGCCCTCGCCCGGCGGCCTCGTGATCATCGACGGGCGGAACGTGCTCAGCGCCGTACCCGTCAGGGCCTCGACGAAGCTCGAGACCGTGGCGTAGCGCTCGTCGGCCGGCTTCGACATCGCGGTGCGGACCGCGGTCGCCACGCTATCGGGTACCGACTGCGCGATCGGCAGCGGCTGCTCGTACACGACCTTGAACACGACCTCGGGGATCGAGGAGCCGGTGAACGCGGGGTGGCCGCACAGCATCTCGTAGACGATCGAGCCGAGCGCGAACACGTCGGTACGCGCGTCGACGCTGTCGTGGCGGCCGGTGGCCTGCTCGGGCGACATGTACTGCGGCGTGCCGAGCAGCGCGCTCTCCTGCGTCTTCACCGTCTCCGAGCCGCGCCACTTCGAGATGCCGAAGTCGAGCACCTTCGCGACCTCGACCATGCGGCCGTCGACCTCGGTCGGCACCAGGAAGATGTTCTGCGGCTTGAGGTCGCGATGGACGACGCCCTCGCGGTGCGCCGCCGCGAGCGCCGAGCCGACCTGGCGCACGATCGCCATCACCTGCTCGAGCGGGATCGGGCCCTGCGCGAGCCGCTGCGCGAGGGTCTGGCCCTCGAGGTACTCGAGCACCAGGAACGGCACGCCGTCCGGCGTGACGTCGAAGTCGTGGACCTCCACGATGTTGGGATGGTTGATGCGGGTGGCGATCTGCGCCTCGCGCTTGAACCGTGCCTGGATGTCCGGATCCGTGATCTCGGTGTGCAGCACCTTGATGGCGACCCGCTTGTCCGTGAGGGTGCGATGACGCGCCACGAACACGGCGCCCATGCCGCCCTGGCCGATCAGGGCCTCGATCACGTACTTGTCGATGATGGAACCGACGTCGATGGCCGCACGAGCGGGTGAATTCGACATCTGCACGATCGTATAATGAGACACCGATGCGTGCACGAGGTTGGGTCGTCGCCGGGATCCTGGCGTTGTCTTCCGTAGCCCTGGGGCAGGCCGCCAAGGACGCGGATCCGAAGCCAGCTCCCATCGATATCAAGGCGATGAAGGACAAGTTGCTGGTCTTTCAGGACAAGGCGGGTGGGACCTACGTGGTGTTCGAGGGGGTCGATGGCACCTCGGGCTCCCAGAGCCGGGCCTGGTACGGGACCGGAAAGCAGCTCTACGAGCAGATCGTCATCGGGCGGTCCCGCGACGGGGACTCCTGGGACATCAGCACCTACGCGCCCCGGCTGGCCGAGACCCGCCCCGCCGCGCTCATGAAGAAGGCCGACGGCTCGTTCATGAAGTGGTGCGACGGCAAGGACGACGCCGTGCTCACGCAGCTCGGCGGCGACAAGGCGAAGACGGTCATCGACAAGTACAGCTTCCTGTCGCCTGCGCTCGTGCGTCGCTCGCACATGTTCGCGCGCGATGACGCCGGCACCTACTACTACGTCGATCGCCTCGACGCTGCGCACGGTGGCAAGGGCTACCGCGTGTTCGTCGGCAAGAAGGGCGGGATGAAGCAGATGGCGCTGACCGATGTCGCGAGCGACTCGGCGGGCCAGGTGTTCTCCACGAAGACCGGCGATCTGCGCCTGGTCAAGACCACCGAGGGCGAGACGAAGCCGTCGACGAAGTGGGTCAAGGGCGAGAAGAAGACGGACCTCATCCCGCTCGACCTCGACGTCAACTCGCCGGTGATCTTCAACGACCTCGGCATCTACAAGTTCACGGGCACGCTGTGCGACAACATCTGAGCGCGCTCGCGTTGCTGCTCCTCGCGACGGTGGCTCACGCCGACGCCAAGAAGTCGAACGCGAAGATGCACGCGCCGATCGACATCCGCGCGGTCGTCGATCAGCTCGACGTGTTCAAGGACGACGCCGGCTCCGTGCTCGTGGTTCCGAAGGTCGCCGCGCTCAAGGACGACCTCGAGCAGTGGGTGTTCTACGGCGATTCGAAGTCGCTCTATCAGCAGCGGATCGTCGGCAACAGCATCGCGGGCGACAAGTACGACTGGATCGTGTGGTCGCCGCGCGTGCAGGGCATCCAACAAGCGTTCGTGAGCTCGGATCCGATGGGCGTCACGATCCAGTGCACGAACCGGAAGGACAGCAAACGCACGCTGACGCCGCTGCCGCCCGCCGAGGCGCGCAAGGTGCTCGCGAAGGCCACGTTCCTCCCGCCGCTGTGGGAGCGCGAGGCCCACTTCCTCGCGCGCGACGACGACGGTGTGTACTTCTACGTCGACGAGCTGCGGGAAGACTATGGCGGCAAGGGCTACCGGGTGTTCGTCGGCAAGAAGGGCGCGCTCAAGGAAGCCGCGATGACGAACGTGGTCAGCGACAGCGCCGGGGAGATCTATTCGACCAAGACCGGCGAGCTCAAGATCGTCGCCGGCTCCGACGGGAAGGCGTACTGGAAGAAGGGCGGCAAGAAGACCGAGCTGGTCGTGCTCGAGCTCCTCAAGAACCGGTACGTGATCTACCGCGAGCTCGGCATCTACGGAACCCTCGGCGTCGTCTGCGACGAACAGTGATCCGCGCTTGAATCCGCGCCGCTGATCGCGTCTGCTCGGCCGCATGAAGCTCAGCGGTTCAGTTGTCCTCGTCACGGGTGGTGCATCGGGTCTCGGCGCTGCCACGGTGCGGCGCCTCGTCGCCGGCGGCGCGAAGGCGGTGATCGTCGATCGCGACGAGGTCAAGGGCGCGGCGCTCGCGTCCGAGCTCGGTGCGGTCTACGCGAAGGCTGATGTCACCGAGCCGGCGCAGATCGAGGCGGCGATCGCCGAGGCCGGAAAGCTCGGACCGCTGCGCGTAGCAGTGTCGTGCGCCGGTGTCGGCTGGGCGGCGCGCACGCTCGATAAGACGGGCAAGCCGCACGATCTGGATCTGTTCAAGACGGTGATCGGCATCAACCTCGTCGGCACGTTCAACGTGCTGCGGCTCGCCGCCTCGGCGATGTCGAAGAACGATCCGCTCGAGAACGGCGAGCGCGGCGTGATCGTCAACACCGCGTCGGTCGCTGCGTTCGACGGGCAGATCGGCCAGATCGCGTACGCCGCATCGAAGGCCGGCGTCTCCGGCATGACGCTCCCCGCCGCGCGTGACCTCGGCGTCGTCGGGATCCGCGTGGTCACGCTCGCCCCGGGAATCTTCGATACGCCGATGCTCGGCTCGCTCTCCGAAGAGGTCCGCGCGGCGCTCGCGAAGGACGTCGTGTTCCCGAAGCGCCTCGGCGATCCCGCCGAGTACGGCGCGATGGTCGCGGCGATCGTCGAGACCGGCTACCTCAATGGCGAGACGATCCGGCTCGACGGCGCGCTGCGCATGCCGCCGAAGTGATCAGGTCGGTGCGTCGCCGAGCTCGATGTAGATCCGCTTGAGGATGGGCATCTCGGCGCGGAGCCGGCTCTCGATCACGTCGATGAACTTGGTCGCGTCGCCGGCCTTGATCTCGGCACCGACGACGATCTTCATGCCGACGAGGACCTCCTCGGGGCCGAGGTGCATCGTGCGCAGGTGCACGACGCCCTTCACGCCCGGCGAGCTGCGGGCGATCTCGAGCATCCGGTCGCGCTGCGCGGGCGGCACCGACTGGCCGATCAACAGACCCTTGGTCTTGCGCGCGAGGAAGAACGCCACGCCGAACAGCGTGACGCCGACGACGATCGAGCCGACGCCGTCCCATACGCCGTTTCCCGTGAGCTGCGTGAGCAGCAGGCCGCCGAGCGCGGCGAGCAGACCCACGATGGCTGCGATGTCCTCGAACAGCACGATGATGACGACCGCGTCGCGCGCCTCGTCGATGGTCTGCTTGAGCGAACGTCCCGCCTTGATCTCGCGGAACTCGTGCGCGGCCGCGTTGAGCGAGTAGAGCTCGAGCCCGATCGACACGCCGAGCACGACGTAGGCGATGGTGCGGCTGCCCATCTCGCCGCCCGGGTGCAGCACCTTGTGGATGCCCTCGTACATCGAGAACGTGGCGCCCACGGTGAACAGCGAGACCGCGACGATGAACGCCCAGAAGTAGCGCTCCGCGGCGTAGCCGAACTCGTGGACCGCGTCCTCCTGGCGCGTCGCGCGCCGCATGCCGATCAGCAGGAACAGCTGATTGCCGGAGTCGGCGAGCGAGTGCACCGCCTCCGACAGCATCGACGCCGAGCCCGACACACCCGCGGCGACGAACTTCGCGATCGCGATCCCGAGGTTCGCGACGAGCGCTTTGACGACGACTCCTGAGGATCCTCCGGCCACGCCGGACCCTACCAGGTTACAGCTGGCAGCCGGCGAGCTCGGCGTTGTCGATCCGCCAGACCGCGTTGTCGACGCACAGGTCCACGGTGTCGAGGACGCACATATCGTTGTCCTCGTCGATGATGCGGATGTCGTAGGTCCCGCACGGGATGCCCGAGGTCTCGAGCTGCTCGCCCGGGACCAGCACGTCGGTGCCGAGGAGGTCGGCGCCCCACGCCACGTGGTCGATCGGCGAGAGGTTGATCTCGATGAACGAGTACGTGGATTCGTTCGAGATCACGAGCGACGAATCGAGGCCGTCGCCATCCGAGGCGCAGGCGGTGAACGAGAGGGCGAGGGCAGAGGCGAGGGTAAACGCGATCTTGGCGGTCATCTGAATTCTCCGAGTTGGTGTTCACCTCGGAGATGAGATTCGCGCCCACGTGTAGCGAGAAATCGTTGCGAAATCGTCTATGGCTTGGGCAACAGCTCGGCCGGAATCTTGTTCGGCATCACCGGAACCGTGTGCTCGTAGAGCCAGGAGTACGTGAAGAACGTACCGAGCACGCGCTTGGAGTAGTTGCGCGCCTGGTCGTCGACGATCGCCTCGATGAACTCGTCGGCGTCCCACGACCCGCGGACCTTGAGCATGCGCTTCACCGCCGACGGGCCCGCGTTGTAGCCGGGCGGAACGAGGAGGAGAAAGCCCTTGAAGTTCTTGACGAGGAAGCCGAGGAACCGGCCGCCCACCGTCACGTTCTTCTCCGGATCGAACATGCTCTCGCGCGTCGGCGGGATGTTCGTACCCTTCGCGAAGTCCTTCGCGGTCACCGGGATCATCTGCGTCAGGCCCCATGCGTTCGCATACGACTCGGTGAATGGATCGAACGCGCTCTCCTCGCGCACGATGCCGATCTGTAGCGCGAACGGCGTGCTGTTCAGCGTCGCGTGACGGCGGAGCAGCTCCTCGTATGCGAGGGGATACGCGATCTGCCAGCGCGCGCGGTTCGTGCCGGTCGGCCAGCTCCGGCGATAGTCGAGGATGTGCCAGCGCGTCGGCCAGTGCGAGGTCGCGTAGCGGCCGGCCTTGTCGTAGAGATACGCGATCGCCCACAGCTTCTCGATCAGCGCCGGATCGTCGACGCGCTTCTTGTCGGTCGGCGGCGTCAGCTTCAGCTTCTTCAGCTCGAGCTCCGCGGGCGTGCCGAGGCCGAGGCGCAACAGCTCCATCGCGCGCAGGAAACCGGGCGTGCCCCACTCGGGACGCGGGCCGAACGTGAACGCGGGCGCCTTCGGGTCGAAGCCCTTCGGATCCGTCGAGATCTCGGCGACGAGTGCCTCGAACCGCTTCGGCGATGCCTCGCGCAGACGGTTGAGGCCCTGCAGCGCGTAGTACGCCGCGGGATACTGCCGGATGCCGGCCTCCCACGACGTCATCGCGTCGTCCTTCTTGCCCTTCGCCATGTACGCGCGGCCGAGCCAGTACTGCGCCTGGCCCTCGCCGAAGTAGTTGTCGTCGTGCGGGACCAGCTGGACCTGCTTCTTCCACCACTTGATCGCGTCGTCGTACTTCTTGTCCTTCCACGCGCGCCAGCCGAGCCGCCACATCGCCTCGGCGACGTTGTCTCCGTCGGGAAACTGCTTCGGCAGCGACGACAGCACCGCCTCGACCTTCTTGCCGTTGTTGAGGCTCGTCCACTCCTCGCCCTCGCGCAGCAGCGCGTCGTCGGCGTAGCTGTGCTTCGGATCGACCTTCTGCGCCGCCTGGTACGCGGTGATCGCGGTCTCGTGCTGGCCGATGAACGCGTAGCTGCGACCGGCCTGGTACAGGCTCTTGATCTGGAGGTCCGTGTTCGCCGCCGCCTTGCAGGCCACGGCCGAGTCGTCGAACATCGGCGCCGCGCCCTTGCGATCGCGCGCCTTGAACCGGCTCTGCGCGCGGTGGTACGCGGCGACGCACTTGTCGGCCGGCGTGATCGCGGCATCCGCGAGCGCGGTGGCGAACTCCGCCTCGCCTTGGGGGTTGCGCATCGAATCGAACAGCTCCTTGCCGCGTGCGATGTGCTCCGCCGCGGTCAGGTTCTCGAGCGCTTTCGGCGCGAGTGTCTTGAGCCGATCGGTCGACTTCGTCGCCCACGAGCTCAGCGGATCATCGATCGTGATCTGGCGGTACAGGCGCACCACCTCGGTCGCGTCGAGCTTCGCCGCCTCCATCGCCTCCGCCTGGCGGAACCGTGCCTCCGAGCGACGCGGGCCATCGGGGCGCCGCGCCAGGTAGTCCTTGTAGTGCGCGGCCGTCTTCGCCTGATCCGCGCCGCCGCGGAGCACGTCGCCGACGAGCAGCTCGGCATCCGCGCCGGTGATCGAATCGGCCGCGACCGCCTTCGCCACCGTCAGTGCCTCGGCGCCCTGCTTCGCGAAGTACAGCGCCTTCGCGCGGTGGTAGCCGAGATAGTCCGTGAGCAGCGGGAGCCCCTTCTGCGCGGCCTGGAACTGCTGCGCGGCGCGGGCCCAGTTCCCGATCTCCTCGTTGCACAGGCCGAGCATCACGTCGATGCGTGCGGCGTCGTCGCCCTTCGCGGTCTTGCGGGCGGCATCGAACGCGGTGCGCGCGTCCTTCCACTGCTGGAGCGCGAACGCATCGGCGCCCTTCTTCGCGTCGCCGGTCGGGAAGTACGCCTGCGCCATGCTCTCGGAGAGCGGCGCGGCCACCGGTGCCGGCGGTGGTGTTGGCGCGGGCTGGCCGATCGCGACATCCCCCGAGACGGCCATGACAGCGACGACGAGCCAAAGTCCACGCATGCCTTGACCCTAGCAACGTGGATCGGGAGGGACAAATTCCCAGCCGTCCAGGCCCCTTAGCGCGGCATCAGCCGGCTGACCCGGTTCCGGCCGGCGTCCTTGGCCTGATACAGCGCCTTGTCGGCGGCGCTGATCAGCTCCTCGATCGTCTTCGCGTTGGTCGTGGGATAGCCGGCGACGCCGATCGAGACCGTCGAGCGGAGCTCGAGGCCGCCGAACGGCGTGACCGTGACGTCGATGGTCTTGCGCAGGCGCTCGGCGAGCTGGATCGCGGGCTCGAGCGGGATCGCGCGGAGGATCACCGCGACCTCCTCGCCGCCGAACCTCGCGACCACGTCCTCGTTGCGCACGGCCTTGGTCAGGATGCCGGCGAGGTTGATCAAGACCGCGTCGCCGGCGAGGTGGCCGTGCGTGTCGTTGACCTTCTTGAAGTGATCGAGGTCGAGCATGAGCAGCGACACGCTCGCCTCGTGGCGACGCGCGAACTTGAGCTCGCTGTCGAGGCGGTCGAGGAAGTAACGCTTGTTGAACAGCCGGGTCAGGGGATCGCGCAGCGCCGACGACATCAGATTCTCGTGGAACGACTCGTCGATCTCGTCGTGGTACGCGAACCGAAGCACGGTCGTGCGGCCGACCTGGATCTTGTCGCCGTCGCGGAGCGCGGTCGGCTTCGAGATCTTCGCGCCGTTGACGAACGTGCCGTTACGCGAGCCCATGTCCTCGACCCAGAGCTGGTCGGTCTCGAGGCGCAGCCGGGCGTGGTTGCGAGACACCCCGTCATCGATCAGCCGGACTTCGGAGCTCTGCGCGCGGCCGATCTCGGCATTGCCGCGAGGCAGCTTGAACGTCTGGCCGGTGGCGGTGCCGGTGAGCACCGTCAAGCACGGCCGGTTGCGAAGTGGATGCTCGCCGGAGACGGCCGTCAGCTCCGCCGTGTCGGTCGAGGTCGTGTCCTCATCCCAAGTCTCGGCCACGGCCCATCGTACCGCGAGAGGTCAGGCCTGTGCCGCGAACCACGCAGCGATCGCAGCGAGCCGGTCGCCGCGCGGGCCGAGCGACGCGGCGATGTCCCGCGCCTCGGCGCCGAGGACGCGCATCCGCTCGGCCGCTTCCTCGGCAAGATCGCCGAACTCCCCGTCATCGCGGTCGTCGGCGTGCTGGAACGCGATGCCGATCGCGAGACCGTAGCGGCCGAGCGCCGAACAGATCGTGGCGTCCGCTCCCGCGGCGATCGCTCCCAGCTCGGCGGCGGCGGCGAACAGCGCGCCGGTCTTTGCCGTATGCAGCCGCTCGATCGCGGCGAGCGTGGTCAGGTCGCTGCGCGCGGCCGTGAGGTCGATTGCCTGACCGGCGAGCAGCTCGTGCGAGCCCGAACGCTTCGCGAGGATCGCCACCGCGGCCCCTGCCTGCGGACCGAGCTCGGCGAGCGTGGCGAACGCCTGCGTCAACAGTCCATCGCCGGCGAGGATCGCGATCGCCTCGCCGAACGCGATGTGCACCGTGGGCCGGCCGCGGCGCTCGTCGTCGTCGTCCATCGCCGGGAGGTCATCGTGGACGAGCGTATAGGCGTGCAGCATCTCGATCGCCGCCGCCGCGGGAAGTGCCGCCTCGCGGGTTCCACCGCACGCCTCGGCAGCGGCGATCAGCACGGCGGGGCGAAGCCGCTTGCCTCCGCCGGTGGCTGCGTAGCGCATCGCCTCGACGAGCCGGCCGGGATCGTCGGCGGGCGGCGCGAGGCGGCGCAAGAGATCGGCATCGACCGCGACACGCACTTCTTCGATGAATGCGGTGAGCGCCGCGGGTGCGCTCGACGGCGCGAGCGTGGCCGTCACGCGGGTGGTTCTCGATCGTCGAAGGGTGCCACTTCGATCCCACCGGCCGCACTCACCAGGATCTCGACGCGCTTCTCCGCGGTCGCGAGCACTTGCTGACCCTTGCGCGCGAGCGCGACGCCCTCCTCGTAGACTTGAAGAGATTGCTCGAGCGACAGCTCACCGGACTCGAGCCGGGTGACCACTTCGCGCAGCCGCGCGAGGATGTGATCGAAGCCAGGATCTGGAGCGTCGGCCATCGGAGCTGGGCACAGTAGCGAACACGAACTGAAAAGTCACTCTCGCGAGATCGCTTGACGCCGCGACCACTTGCGGGAACACTGAAACCAACCATGGCGGAGCGATCGGACTTCCGGCCGGACGATACGGGCGAGCTCAAGGAGCGCTGGCGCACCTATGTCCAGGAGCATCGCCTGAACGTGACCGCGCAGCGCGAGGTGATCGTGGAGCAGTTCCTGCGCACGCGCGATCACGTTTCGATCGACGAGCTGCTCTCGAAGGTGCGCAAGCGTCAGCCCAAGGTCGGCTACGCCACCGTCTATCGCACGCTCAAGCTGCTGGTCGATTCAGGCCTCGCCGTCGAGCGCCAGTTCGGCGATGGCCAGGCGCGGTACGAGGTCGTGGGCGATCACCACGATCACCTGATCTGCGTGAAGTGCGGCCTCATCCTCGAGTTCGAAGACGACGAGATCGAGCGTCTGCAGGACAAGATCGCTGCGAAGCTCGGCGGCTTCACCGTGCTGCGTCACCGCCACGAGCTCTACGGCCTCTGCCCGAAGGCCGCGGGCGAAGCCGGCGGCACCTGCGCGCGCGACCAAGCGGCCAAGCGCGGCGCCTAGCCGCGGGCGCGCCGCATCGCGTCCGCCAGGCAATGCGGGCAGTCGAGCTCAGCGCCTTCGTAGCTGCAGGCCTTGCAGCGCAACGTGGTGGTGCCTCCTCGGTATCCTGCGCCGGTGCGCGCACGGCCTCTTCCTCGCGGCGCTCGATCTCGACCTTGTCGATGTTGCCGAGGACACGCTCTCCGGCCCAGACCAGGATCCACGCCGACCGTCGGTGCAGACCGCCGCCGCTGCGGTGAGCGCGGATGTCGGTGCGTGGCGCCCGACCACAGGGTCCTCCGCGCTTGCCCTCGCGAGAGACGCCTCGGCTTCGAATCGTTGATTCGAGAAAGGAGAGGACGATCCACCCCGGGGGGCGGTGCAGCCCGCCAGCGGTCGCGTCGGACTTGTGGACGGCCGCCGCGGATGCTGCGGTGAGCGCGGACGTCGGTGCGTGGCGCCCGACCACAGGTCTTCCGCGCTTGCCATCGCGAGAGACGCCTCGTCTTCGAATCATCGATTCGAGGAAGGAGAGGACGATCCACGCCGAGGGTCGGTGCAGACCGCCGGCGGTCGCGTCGGACTTGTGGACGGCCGCCGCGGATGCTGCGGTCAGCGCGGACGTCGGTGCGTGGCGCCCGGCCACAGGTCTTCCGCGCTTGCGTTCGCGAGAGACGCCACGCGAGACGGACACAGAGCGGGGCTCGCGAACGCAGACGTCGGCTTGCCCGGTTCGTTCCGCGAGCTTATTACGGGTCCTTGATAGTTGATCTGGGACGAATTTTTATCCGGTTAATCCTGCTCCAGGTTAAATATCGGCGAAAATAGTTGACGCCGTTTGTGAGGACGGCTATCAACGAGCGATGGTGGCGGAGCGGAAGCGGAAGGCGAAGGCGAAGGCGAGGTCGCGGAAGCGCCACGAACAGATGGAGCTCTTGAACAAGGGCGGCACCGGCAAGGCGCGAAAGCAGCACAAGGCGCGTCACCCGAAGCCGGGTGAGCCACCGAAGCGAAGACGCGGGCGGCCGATCAAGGGCGATCGCGCGGGCGCGGCGCACAAGAAGCGCGCGGCGTTCAAGGCGAGCGAACCGATCCACGTGGTGTTGCGTGTCGAGGCGGCGCTCGGGCGGCTGCGGCGGCGAGACATTTACCGCGCGGTCCGCGGTGCAACGCTCGTGGTCGCCTCGCGCGAGGGGTTCCGGATCGTTCACATCTCGATCCAGGGGACGCACATCCACCTGCTCGTCGAGGCAGACGGCAAGACGGCGCTAGGGCGCGGGATGCAGGCGTTCCAGATCTCGGCGGCGAAACGGATGAATGCCGTGGTGAAGCAGATCGACCCGGAAACCCACGAGCGTACGCGCCGGCGCGGCAAGGTGTTCAGCGACCGGTATCACGCCGAGGTCATCTCGACCCGCCGTCAGGCCCGGCACGCGCTCGCGTACGTGCTCAACAACTGGCGCAAGCATCGCGAGGATCGCGATCTGAGCTTCAACGTGGATCCGTTCTCGTCGGGATTCACGTTCCGTGGCTGGAAGGTGTTCGCCGATCCGTCGTTCACGTGGAGTGCGCCGCCGGCGTACGAGCCGATGGTCGTGTGGGAGCCGAAGACCTGGCTGCTTCGCGAAGGATGGCTGATGTACGGGCGAATCGACTTTCGCGAGGTTCCGAGCTCCAACGCCACGCGCCCGGATCGACCGCGGGCTCGCGCGCGCGCCCGAACGCGTGGCCGAGCTGTGGCCTCGCACGCCGCGAACGCATAGCAAACTCGCGTCGACGGTGGTCGGTGGTCGGTGGTCGGTGGTCGGTGGTCAGCGCGTTGCCGTGGCCGGTCGTGGTCTACGGCGGTCGTTCTCCGCCACCGTGCGCGACGGGATCCGATTCTTCCCCGAATCGAAGATTCGAAAGCTGCGGCGGTCCTCGCGAGGGCAAGCGCGGAGGACCCTGTGGGC
>JBBRED010000235.1:0-13339 GCA_038203335.1 Haliangiales bacterium
CAGGGTTCGCGCAGTTCGGTTGTCCAAGTTGAAAGCGTCCCCTTTCGGACACCCTTTCGGACATCCCCTTTCGGACACTTTTCGGACATCCAGCTCGCGGCGCACTTCGCCCGCAGCAAGACGCTGCCGCTCACGCTGCAGGCGCGCAACATCGTGGTGCACGAGACGGTGGACCCCGAGGTGGTGGTCGCCGAGTTCGACTACCTGGGCCGCGTCACGACGACGGACCGCAGCGTGCAGTTCTCGAACATCTTCGTGATGCGCATCCGCGAGGGCCTGATCGTGCAGTCGCGCGACTACAGCAACCGGTTCGCGCTCGCGCACGCGCTCGGCACGTTGCCCGAGCTGCTCGCGCACCTGCCGAAGGCAGATTGATGGCCACGCGCGGAGCCGCGCCGCGATGCGCGAGAGAACCGCGCCCACGTGCTCGCGATCGCGAAGGAGGCGTTCGCCGACGCGGGCCTCGCGCTCCCGATCGACGATATCGCGCGACATCCGCGAGCGGCTGCGCGGATCGTTCGCGACGTTGCTTCGCCGTGCGCAGGAGGCGGGCGCGGTGCGGCCCGAGCTCGAGGTCGAGGATGTCACCGCGTTCGTCGTGGCCGTGCTCGCCGTGGCGGGCCGCGCGCCGGGCTCGGCGGTGCGCATCATGGCGGTGGTGCGGGATGGACTTCGTCCGCCGCGGCCGGCGCCGAACCGGCGGCGCGCCCGACGGCCACGCTAGACCGAGAGCGCGGCCCGCAGCTCGGCGGCGGTGAAGTCGCGCTTGCCGCCGGCCTCGGCCGCGCGCACGAGGGTGACCAGCTTCGCGTTGACGGGGGCCGTGGTCCCGACGCGCGCGGCGAGCGTCGCGATCTCGCCCTGCAGGTAGTCGACCTCGGTGAGCCGCCCGGCGGTCAGATCATCCTGCATCGATGACCGCGCGTGCGGATCGACGGCGAGCATCTGGCGCGCGATCAGCCGGAACACGCCATCGGGCAGCTCGAGGATCCGCGGCACCCAGCCCGGCGGCACCGGCGCGAGCTTCGCGAGTGGCTGCTTTGCCGCCCTGCACGCGATCATCGCCTCGCGCATCACCGCCGCGAGCACGCGCCGGTAGTCACGCTGCGCGAGCTCGGTGGCGAGCGGCACGCCGGCGAGCGCGTTGATCGCGTTGTTGAGGTTCATGATCAGCTTGGTCCACTGGACGGCGGTGATATCCGCCCGCGACTCGAGCGGCAGCTTCGCGGCGGCGGCCGCGGCGACGAGCGGCTCGCTCGCGGGCGACGCCTCGATCATCAACGTCCCGGTGGTGCCGCGGTGGTACGCACCGCGATCGCGCCGCACCACGTTCCACGGCACCATGCCCGCGAGCACACGACGACCGGGCAGGGCCGCGCGCAGCACCTCGGGGTTTCGCACGCCGTTCTGTAGGCTGACCACGACCGCGTCCGGTGGGAGCACGCGCGCGAGGATCTCGCCCGCCTCGGCGGTCTGCGCCGACTTCACCGTGACGAGCGTGATCGCCGCGCCCGCCGCGGTCGCGGGATCCGTGCTCGCGGTGACGGTCACGGTCTGCGTGGGGCCATCGAGCTCCGAGATCGTCAGCCCGCCGTCGAGCTCGTCCATCACACGCGCGCGCCCGATCAACGTCACCGGCACGCCGCCCGAGGCGAGCTTGCCGCCGACCCAGCAGCCGATCGCCCCCGCTCCGAAGATCGCGATCATCGGAGCTGCCCCCCATCGAGCTCGACGATCGTGTTCGTCGTGAAGTCCGAGTAGCGCGCCCAGGTGGGGCGCAGGCGCACGTACGTCAGGGTCGGCCACTCGCGCAGCCGCTCTTGCCCGTCGGGATACGCGACGAAGTAGCAGGCGCGCAGCCGCACGAGCTCCTCACCGGTCGGGAGATCGGCGTTCCCTTCGAGCTGCACCGTGATCGCATCCGACCACACCGTGATCGCGCAGCGCGGGTCGGCGCACAGGTTCGCGTACTTCCGCGACGTGGTGACGGTATCGAACACGATCTCGAGCTCGTCGGAGACCGCGTAGCCGACCACGGCGGCCTGCGGTCGCCCGTCGGAGTGAACCGATGCCTGGACGCACAGCTTCTGCGATCGAAGGAACGCGATCAGCTCGGTGCGCGTCATTGGGGAGACGGTACTGCGCTCCCGTGCGGGCGCGCTCGGGTGGGGCCAACGGATTCACGCGAGTTACGCGGGCATGCTCGCTGCAATCACCAAGACCCATGACCACCGCACTCACCCCCCGCGATCCCCAGAATGGTAAGGCCGGCTATGCACTGGCGTGGCTCCTCGGCATCCCGCTGCCGCTGCTGCTGATCGTTTATCTGTTCAGCCGCGGCTGCTAGCGACCGTGCTGTAAGCACGAGGGTTGCCCAACGTTGATCCCCCGACGGTGTCGCTCGTGTCCGCGAGCAGACCCGAAGGAGGCCTGCCTTGTTGCATCGCTGGTGCGTCGCATTGTCCGTGTTCTGTCTCGTGATGGTCGCTGCCTGTGGAGCGAAGATGAAGATGGCGTCGGCGCCGATGGCAGCGGGCGCCGCGCCCTCGATGCCCCAGGTTCCGCCGCCGCTCGAGCGGTCGCTGTTCGACAAGAGTCCGCAGGGCGCGCTGACCGAGGAAGCGCTCCAGAAGATCCTCGCCGCGCCGATCGAGCTCGAGCTTCCGGCGCGTGTCGGCGTGTTGCCGATCCAGACCGCCACGGACTGGCGGGGCCCCGGTCCCGACAGCAAGGTTCCCGCCGGCGTCGCGCCGCTCGTCAAGACGCTACGCGCCGACCCGGCGTTCTCTCTCGTGACGCAGACGATGGTGATTCCGTCGGGCGCGCTCGGCATGGAAGCGCTACGCGAGATCGCGGCGCGCTATCGCCTGCGCTACTTGCTGCTGTATCGCGAGGTGCTCGCGAAGGGCTCGCGTCTGAACCCGTGGGCGTGGGGATACGCGACGATCGTGGGCGCGCTGTTCCTCCCGGGCAAGCGCCAGGAGGTGTACGGCTATACCGAGGTCTCGATGTTCGACGTCAAGACCGGCCTTCTGATGTTCACCACGCGCCGCGCGATCACCGCGTCGCAGACCACGAACCAGTGGCACCAGCAGGAGAAGGTGGAGCAGCTCGCCGCGAACGCGGTCGCGAAGTTCGCGCCCGAGCTCGCGCTCGATGCGCTCGCCGATCTCCGGCGGTTCGCCTCCGCGGCGGAGGCGGAGAACATGCGCCGTCGCGGCGCCGGCTCTGGTGATTCGATGGTCACCATCCCGCCGGCGGGGCCGACGATGGCGACCGGCGCGATGAACTAGCGGTGGTCGCGAATGACGACGCCATCGCGGCGCCGCCAGCCACCATCGATCCAGACGTGACCACGGCCGTTTCGCTGCCAGCGACCCTCGATATAGACGAAGCCGGCCCGCTCGCGCTCGTACGAACCGTCGTGCCAGCGCCACCGGCCACGGTCGCGGTTCCAGTGCCCGTGCACGAACACGTAGCCTGGCCGGTACGCGGCCGTCTCCTCGCGCGCCGCCGGCGGCGAGTCAGCGACGATGTAGCCCTCGGTCGCGCACGCCCCGACGAGCAAGAGCGAGACAAGAAGTCCTCCGACGCTGCGCATGGGATCCTCCGACGGATCGCATGGCAGCAAGCACCGCGCCGGTGACGGCGCGAGCAGTTCCGGGCGACTGACGCACCGCGGTCGGGCGCGGGCGCTCGCTGTTACAGCAGCGCGCCCTGGGTGATCCAGAGGAGGAACAGCTTGTAGTCGGGATCGTTGATGTCGATGAACGTCGCGTTCGGATGGTTGTACGGAGCCGGCTCGTACAGCGGCTTGGTCAGGAACAGCGAATTCGCGGGCGTCGTCAGATCGAGCAGGCCCGGGATGGCCTTCATGTTGGTCAGGGTGAGCGCCGCGCCGTCGTCGTACTTGATCGCGCCGCCGGCCGGTCCGCCGAGCGTGTGGCAGTTCGCGCAGCCAAGGCCGCCGGCCGCCGCCTTCTGCAGCTTCGGGTAGATGTCGGTCGTGAACTTGGGCGCGGTGACCGCGCCGCCACCACCGGGCATCACGCCGCCCGAGATCGCGAGCGTGGCGCCATCGGCGAGGAACGTGACCGGCGTGGTGTTCGTCGCGGTGCCGCCCTGGCCGTTCGCGTAGGTGACCTTCAGCGTGTACGTGCCCGGCGTGACGTCGAGCATCGCGACGCGCGCGCGGCCACCGAACGCGGTGGAGGTGGTGAGCGCGAGATCGATGTCGCCCGCGGTGCCGAAGAAGTAGGTACCGCCGACCACCACCGGCGCGCCGAGCGCGTCGAGCAGCACGACGTCGGTGATCGGGACGCCCTCGAGCGGCATGCCGTTGTTGCGCTTGAGCTCGGCGAACAGCACGGCCTTGCCCGCGGTGACCGCCTTGTTCGCCGTGGCGTACTGGCGGTTGATGTCCGCGACGGTCGCCATGTAGAGGTCCTGCACCACCGCCTCGCCGGCGACCGTCACCGGCGCGTTGCGCGTCGGGCGGTACAGCGTGCGGGTCAGGGTGAAGAAGATCTTGCTGCCCGTCGGTACGTTGAGGATCTCGAACAGACCACCCGTCGCGCTGGTGACCATCATCGGCGGAGTCACGCCATCGCTGGCGATCGCCGTGTTGTCCTGCGGGGTCGCGGCGGTGAAGTAGTCCATCGTCTTGCCGCTCAACTTCTGACCGGCTTCGGCGGGAGGCGCATCGGCACCGGCATCGACCTCGACGTCATCACCTCCTGGCGTGGAGGGCGCCTTGCCCGCACATGCCGTGAGCGCGATGAGTCCGAAACACGTAAGCGAAGACATAAGTTGGCGCATGGTTCTCCCCTGAACTTCCCACTTCATGATCAATGAACGTGCCACCTCACCCGGTAACATATCGGTGGGTTGTGCACTCGAAGGCTGGGAGTGATCGCCCCAAAGGTGGGGCCCGAGTCCCCGGTGGTGTGCTTGCCGGAGTCATACCCCAGGAGTAGGGTGCGCCATGCTAGACGACCAGCTCAGGGAGGCGCTCACCTTCGATGACGTCTTGCTGGTCCCCGCGCATTCGGACGTGATCCCGCGCGACGTCGATGTGAGCACGCGCCTCACACCGTCGATCGCGTTGCGCATGCCGCTCGTCAGCTCGGCGATGGACACCGTCACCGAAGCGGCGACGGCGATCCGCATGGCACGCGAAGGTGGGATGGGCTTCATCCACAAGAACATGACCATCGAGCAGCAGGCCACCGAGGTCAGCCGCGTGAAGAAGGCGCAGTCGGGGATCGTGGTCGATCCTCTGACCATTGCGCCGTCGCGCACGCTCGAGGACGCGCTCGCGATCATGCGGCACCATCGGATCAGCGGCCTGCCGGTCGTCGATGCGGAGAAGCGACCGCTCGGCATCCTCACGAACCGCGACGTGCGGTTCGAGAAGCGCCTCGACCTCCAGGTCGGCGAGCTGATGACGAAGAACCCGGTCACCGTGAAGGATGGCGTCGGGCTCGACGAGGCGAAGGAGATCCTGCACAAGCACCGGATCGAGAAGCTGCTCG
Organism: Haliangiales bacterium; assembly: GCA_038203335.1. GTDB lineage: Bacteria > Myxococcota_A > Polyangia > Haliangiales > Haliangiaceae > JABFXX01. The sequence goes on from JBBRED010000235.1 coordinate 5,535, forward strand.
TCGTCGACGGCAGCGGCAAGCTGAAGGGCTTGATCACGATCCGCGATATCGAGCAGGCCGAGATGAACCCGGACGCCGCGACCGACGAGATGGGGCGGCTGCGCGTCGGGGCCGCCGTCGGCGTCGGTGCGGATCGCGATGCGCGCATCGAGGCGCTGATCGCCGCGGGCTGCGATGTGATCTGCGTCGACACCGCACACGGTCACTCGGCTGGTGTGCTCCAGGCGGTGCGCGATGTCCGCAAGCAGTTCCCGAAGCTGCAGCTGATCGCGGGCAACGTCGCTACCGGCGAGGCCACGAAGGCGCTGATCGAGTGCGGCGTCAATGCGGTCAAGGTCGGCGTCGGTCCCGGATCGATCTGCACCACGCGCATCGTCGCGGGCGTCGGAGTCCCGCAGCTCACCGCGGTCGGTGATGCGGTCTCGGCCGCGCGCGGCTCGGGCGTCGCGATCATCTCCGACGGCGGCATCAAGTTCTCCGGCGACGTCGCGAAGGCGCTCGCCGCCGGTGCCGACACCGTGATGATCGGCTCGCTGTTCGCCGGCACCGACGAGGCGCCCGGTGAGGTCATCCTGTACCAGGGCCGCTCGTACAAGAGCTACCGCGGCATGGGGTCGATCGGCGCGATGAAGGAAGGGTCGAAGGACCGCTACTTCCAGGGCGACGTCGAGGCTCCCGCGAAGCTCGTGCCGGAGGGTATCGAGGGCCGCGTGCCGTACAAGGGCTCGCTGCGCGAGTCGATCTACCAGCTCGTCGGCGGCCTGCGGGCGTCGATGGGCTACCTCGGGTGCGCGACCATCGCGGAGATGCACGCCAAGGCGAAGTTCGTGAAGATCTCGTCGTCGGGGCTCCGTGAGTCCCACGTCCACGACGTGATCATCACCAAAGAAGCGCCCAATTATCGCGCCGAATGAATCGGCGCGAACCCATCCGCGCCGAATGAATCGGCGCGAACTCATCCGCGCGGAGTAAGTGTGGCTCATCAGCTGATCCTGGTCCTCGATTTCGGTTCCCAGTACACCCAGCTGATCGCGCGGCGGATCCGCGAGCAGAGCGTCGACTGCGAGATCCATCCGTACACGATCGCGCTGGATCCCGAGCTCAAGGCGATCCGCGCGATGAAGCCGGTGGGCATCGTACTCTCGGGTGGACCGTCCTCGGTCTACGAGGACGGCGCGCCCACGATCAGCCCGGCGCTGTACGAGCTCGCGGTGCCGATCCTGGGCATCTGCTACGGCGCGCAGCTCACGGCGAAGCTCCTCGGCGGCGACGTGCGGCCCGCGGAGAAGCGCGAGTACGGGCGCGCCTTGGTGCGCATCAAGAAGGCCGAGGGCGTGCTCTCGGCGTTCACCGAGGGCGAGGAGCTCAGCGTGTGGGCCTCGCACGGCGACCACGTCGAGGGCGTGCCGGTGGGCTTCACGCACACCGCGGAGTCCGAGAACTGCAAGTACTCCGGCTTCGCGAACGCCGCGAAGCGGATCCACTGCGTGCAGTTCCACCCCGAGGTCGTGCACACGCCGCGCGGCGCGGAGCTGCTCGGTAGCTTCCTGTTCGGCATCTGCCAGGCGGCCGGCGACTGGTCGATGGCGTCGTTCGTCGACGAGGCGGTCGCCCGCATCAAGCAGCAGGTCGGCACCGGCCGCGTGATCTGCGGCCTCTCCGGCGGCGTGGACTCCAGCGTCGCGGCGGCGCTGCTCCACAAGGCCATCGGCCCGCAGCTGACCTGCGTGTTCGTCGACAACGGCCTGCTCCGCAAGAACGAGCGCGGCTACGTGGACTCGATCTTCCGCGATCACTTCAAGGTCGACCTCCGCGTCATCGACGCCGAGAAGCGGTTCCTCGACAAGCTCGCCGACCAGACGGATCCCGAGACCAAGCGGAAGATCATCGGCTACGAGTTCATCGCGGTGTTCGAGGAGGAGGCGAAGCGGGTCTCCGGCGCCGAGTTCCTCGCGCAGGGCACGCTGTACCCCGACGTGATCGAGAGCGTCTCGACCAAGGGGCCGTCGCACGTGATCAAGAGCCACCACAACGTCGGTGGCTTGCCCGAGCGGATGAAGCTGTCCCTCGTCGAGCCGCTGCGGGAGCTGTTCAAGGACGAGGTCCGCCAGCTCGGGCTCGAGCTCGGGCTCCCGCGGCACATGGTGTGGCGCCAGCCGTTCCCCGGGCCGGGCCTCGCGGTCCGGTGCCTCGGTCCACTGACCAAGCCGCGCCTCGACGTGCTCCGCAACGCGGACGCGATCATCGAGGAAGAGATCGTAGCGGCCGGCCTCTACGACCAGATCTGGCAGTCGTTCGGCGTGCTGCTTCCGGTCAAGTCGGTCGGCGTGATGGGCGATGCGCGCACGTACGAGGAGACGCTCGCGGTCCGCGCGGTCAACTCGCGCGACGGCATGACCGCGGACTGGGTCCACCTGCCGTACGAGCTGCTCGGTCGGATCTCGTCGCGCGTGATCAACGAGGTGCGCGGCATCAACCGCGTCGTCTACGACATCACGAGCAAGCCGCCCGGCACGATCGAGTGGGAGTAGGCAACGATCGGCACCGCGTGCGGCGCATCACGAGCGCGCTGCTAGCGTGCCTGGATGCAGCCACGATTTCTGTTCGCGCTCGCCGCCCTCGCCGCGTGCGGTGACGATGGGAGCTCCGCACGCGTCGACGCGGGGGCCACGCTCGACGCCCCTGCGGATGCTCGGCCCGACGCGGCCGCCGATGCGAATCTGAGCACCGGCCTCGTCGGCACGTGGCTCGTCGCGCCCGACGCCTACGCCGACCAGGAGTACGACTCGGTCGTGTTTCGCGCGGATGGCACGGCCACGATGGTGCGCGACGGCACCACGACGAACATCCCCTACGTCGTGCCTGCGCCGGGACGCCTGCGCTGGCTCGACACCGACGGCTATCTCGAATCAGGCTTCGTGATGGTCGGCGATCAGCTCCTGCTCAACGCGCTCGCGCCCCAGGGACCCGTCACCGGCTTCCTCGGCACCTGGGTCGGCACGCTCACCGGTCCGACGATGACCATCACGGCCACGCTGACGATCGTGGCGGACCACACCGCCTCGTCGACGACGCAGACGCCGAGCGGACTGCAGACGCTGGATGCGACCTGGATCGAGGAGGGCACCGGCTTCGCCATCACCTGGGGAGCGCCGGCGAACCACACCGAGCACGTTCGGCCGCTCGGCCCGTCGATCGGCAATCAGCTGCTGAAGAAGCAACCCTGACCCTGATCGCGTGGACCGATGCTGCTCCCCTGACCGCTCTCGGCGTGGTCCTCGCGGCGGGTGGTGACGATGGAGGCGCGACCACGCCGACCTCGGTGACCTTGCACTTCCGGCCGATCGGCATGGCCGGAATCGGCACACAGCGGTTCACGAAGCAGTAAGCTCGACGCGTGGTGCGGATCGCGTTCGTTCTGTTCGCTCTGACCGCGCCCGTCTCCGCCGACATCGACTGGGCGAAGGGTCTCGTCACCGCGCCCGGCATCGGCCTCGCCGATCGCCAGGCGCCGAACCCGGCGGTCGCGCGCGGCCCCGCTCGTCGCCGCGCCGAGGATGCCGCCCGCGCGGCGCTCGCAGCGGCGCTGCCCGCGGTGCCGCTCGCCGGCGGCGCCACGCTCGCCGACAGGCTCGGCGACAAGGCGATCAAGGCGCGCATCGATGCCGCGGTCGCCGGCGCGATCGGCATCACGGCGGAGCCGGAGACCGATGGCTCGTGGCGCGTGACCATGGCCGTTCCCGTCGAGTCGATCCGCCAGGCGCTGACCGGCGCGCGGGCGCTCGCAGCACCGGGAGACGCCGGGCCCGCGGTCGTGATCGTCGACGGCGTGTCGGCATCACCCGCCGTCGGCATGACGATCGGCGGCCTCGCCGCGGCGACGGTGTGGATGCCGGCGAAGGAGCTGCCTGCGTGGACGAAGGGCGCGCCGCGGATCAAGGCACGCTCCTCGAAGGGCACGGCGATCGACGCCGACATCGGCAAGGCGACCACGGCGACCTTGTTCGTGCTCGTCCGCTAAGCTAGAGGCTGCCCGGAAATTCGGGCAGTTCTCGTCGAGACCTTGCTCGGTGGAACGCTTCGGATTTCCACGTTGACGTTGAGGCGGTCGTGGACGTGGGAGGCCGGAGCCGTACGCACCCGCCGTTAGATCACCATGAGACGCCGCGGAAACGGCGCGGGAGTCTGCCGCCGCGCATGCGATTGGGAGGACACTGAGGCCACGATGGCGATGACGATCCACGATGCGTCCTGGGACGACGTCCAGGCACTGCGTACACGCGTCGAGCCGATGCTCGCCTCGGCAGCGACGGTCTCCGTTGCCGCGCAGCGCTTCGTGGATGCGCTGGCCACCACCTTCTCGAGCGTCGTGCTCGCGCGTGTATTTGCCGTGCTCCCGCTGGGCAAGCTCCCTGATGAGGAACGCGCATGGGCGGAGCGATTCGCCGTGCTCGCGTCGCGGCCGGTGCCGCTCGATCCGGCGACGCCGGTGCTCACGCTCCTCGGCTCGGCGGGCGTGCAGGCGGCGTGGACGAAGCGCACGGCCTCGGTCGGGCACCTCGCGATTCCGTTGGTGGATGCGCAGCTCGTCGACGGCGCGCCGATGATCGCGGAGCTGTTGACCTCGCTGCAGGTCGACGTGCAGAAGAAGCCGGGTACATCGGTGGTCGAGCTGCGTCGCCTCGCGGGCGGGCGCGATGGCCGGTTCTATGTCGCCGATGCGCAGTCGTCGGTGGATACGCGCGGGCGGCGGATCATCGCGGCCGCGGACTTCGTCGCGAAGCACGAGCTCCGCACCGTGTTCGGCATGGGCGGCGCGTACCTCGGCGGCGAGATCGTCGCGGCGATCGTGTTCACGAAGGAGGTGCTCACCGCACTCGAGGTCGATCGATTCCCGAGCCTGATCGGCACGTTCAAGCTGGGCACCGCGAAGCTCGTCGCCGCGTCCGCCTGGCTCTAACGCCGCACCAGCGTGATCGCCTTCTCGGGGCACGCGACCACGCACAGACCGCACGCCTGACATGCATCGAGCCTCGGCGTCAGCGCCGTCTTGCGCCGGTGCGCGAGGCTCTTGAGCTTGCCGACGATGCCGAGGGCGGCGAAGTCGGTGTCGGAGATGCGGCCGACCTCGAACACGCCGTACGGGCAGACCTCGACGCAATCGCCCTTGCCCTCGTACGCCCCGCGGGCGATGGCGACCTGGTAGCGACCGGGCTCCGCGCGGCAATCCTCGCCCGGGCGATCGGCGGCTCTCCCGGCGGTGCGCGCCTTCTCCGGGTTCAACGAATCGGGTCGGTCCATGAGCGAACGATGACTGGTCGCGCGGCGGCGGTGTGTGAAGAAACGTATCGGCAGCGGCCGGAACAACCCGCACGCGCCGTGCGTTTGGAGCGCCGCGGATCGCACGCGTGCCCTCGGTGCGCTAGTCTCGTGGCGACATGCGGATCGCGATCGTTCTCGTCGTCCTCGCCTCCCTCGCAGCGCCCGTGCGCGCCGAGGACGTGGCGACCTACGACACCGATGGCGACGCCGAGACCTCCGGCGCCGATCCGCGCGTGGCAGCGCTCGACGAAGCGTTCGGCAAGGCGATCAGCCTCGCGCTGGTCGATGTGGTCGCCGCGGACGTCCGCGGTGCGAAGAAGCCGGACCTGGATCGGGAATTCGTGAATCACGCGCGACTGTGGGTCGCGAAGTTCACGGTCACCAAGGACACGACCTCGGACGATCGCCGGCAACTGCGGGTCACGGTGCGTGTCGACCGAGACAAGGTGCGCGCGAAGCTGGCCGAGATGGCGATTCCGGTGATGACCTCCGGCGAGGCGTCCAAGGGGCGCAGCGTCACGATCCTCCTGCGTCTGGTCGACGGCACCACGATCCGCGCGAGCTACGGCGCCACCGCGGAGAAGGAGATCCCCGGCCTCGGTGCGCTGGCGAGCGCCCTGCGCGCCGGCGGGATGAGCGTGAAGCGCGCACCGGCCTCGGGCCCGGCGGCGAAGGCGGGTGGCGATCTCCCGCTCGATGATGACGAGGCCGATGGGCTCGGCGGCGATGCAAAGGCCGAGCTCGCGGCGATCGCAGGCGTCACCGTTGGCGCGCCGGTGTTCGTGCGCGGCCTGCCGACCTCGGCGGTGCTGGTCACCGCGCACCTGCGCGTGCTCGAGCGCCGCGGCCGCAAGGTCGTGGGGCAGGGCGTGGCCACCGTCGCCACACGCGGCACCGATCCGGCGCTGGTCGCCCATGCGATCGAGCACGCGCTCGTCGCCGCCTCTCGCGATGTGATGCCACCGGCCAAGCAGGCGCTGACGGTCGCGACGGGGTTCACCGGCGACGACACCCCGCTCGGCGATGCGGGCGTGGTACTGGTGCGCCTCGCGCCGAGGACGCCGTGGGGGCTGGTCGCGGCCGAGCAGAAGTACCTCGCGGGCGCGAGGGGGATCCAGCGCGCGGTGATCAGGCGGCTGTCCCCGGGCGGCTGGGTGATCGGCGTGACGACCACCGAATCGATCGACCGGATCTCGCAGATCGCGAAGAAGGCGCCGACGGCGGAGACCAGCGTGAAGGTGCGCGTTGCCGGCGATGTCATCGAGGTCTCGATCGGCGGAGCACCGTGAAGGCCGCGCTGGTCGTCGTCCTCGTCGCCGCGTGCGGCCCGAAGGTCGGCCCGAATGGTGTGTCCTCGACCGACGCGATCGTCCACGTCAAGAGCAACGTCCGCGACGCGCAGATGTTCGTCGACGGTAGGTTCATCGCGCCACTGACCGCGCTCGGTGGTGGCGTCGCGGTCGAGCCGGGTGTGCATCGCTTCGAGCTGCGCCACGACGATTACTTCTCGAGCTACCTCGAGCTCTCGCTCGGAACATCGGAGCGCCGCAAGGTCGCGATGGACCTGGCTCCGGTCCTCCCGTAACGGCGCGAACTCGTGGTACGCCCGTCCTCGGGTGTCAGCTCCGAACGATCAGCAGCCGATGAACGTGGCGCAGATCCTCGGCATGCTGCGCTGGCTGCTGATCGCGGTGTTCGTGGTCATCGCGTGGTGGGTGCTGAGCTACCTCGCGGGCGTGCTCGGACCGATCCTCGCGGCGCTCGGCATCGCGTACATGCTGAATCCGGTGCTCGACCGCGTGGTCAAGCGCGGCGTCAGTCGCTCGGTGGGCGCGGCGATCCTCCTGGTCACGTTCATCGCCCTGGTCGTGCTCGCGATCTCGTTCGCCGCGCCCGCGATCACCGACCAGCTCTCCGACTTCGTTCGCGATCTGCCGCGCATGGTCGATAACCTCAGCACCTGGGTGGGCGATCGCTTCGGCATCGAGATCCCGCACGAGTGGCGTGACTACGTGCGCAGCGAGAACCTCAAGGAGACGCTCGGTGCGTCCTCGGGACCGCTCGCGAAGGTCGCCTCGGCCGCCGTGGGTGGCATGTTCAGCCTGCTCGGCGTGTTCGCCGAGGCGCTGCTCGTGCCGGTGTTCTCGTTCTACTTCCTCGTCGACTGGCCGAATCTACTGCGCCGGATCGACCACATGATCCCGCCGCGCCGCCGTCACGAAGTGCGCGACATCATGATCGAGATCGATCGGGTGGTCGCTGGCTGGGTGCGCGGTCAGGCGATCGTGACCTCGATCCTCGCGGTGCTGTACGCGGTCGGGTTCTCGATCGTCGGCATGCCGCTCTCGGTGCCCATCGGCTTGCTCGTCGGCGCGCTCACCGTGATCCCGTTCGTCGGCACGTTCGTCGGCGCCGTGATCGCTGCGACCGTCACCATCGCCGATGGCGGCAGCATGCAGACGCTCGGCCTCGTCGGCGCGGTC
>JBBRED010000236.1:0-13336 GCA_038203335.1 Haliangiales bacterium
CCTGGTAGTCGGCGAGCAGCGAGACGGTGCGCTCGGCAAGGTCGGCCGGCACGACGATGGTCATGCCGATGCCGTAGTTGAACGTTCGGCGCATCTCGTGATCGTCGACGCCGGCGCTGGCGATCAACTTCATGATGCCCGGCACTTCCCACGTCGTGGGATCGAGCTCGACGGCGAGCGCATCGTCCGCGAAGATCCGCGGCGGGTTCTCGACGAGGCCACCGCCGGTGATGTGCGCGGCGGCCTTCCATGGCAGCTTCGCCTCGCGCAGCTTCGCGAACGCGGCGGCGTAGATGATCGTCGGCCGGATCATCTCGTCGGCAACGGAGGAGCCGCCGAGCTGCGGCGGGCGCGCATCGAGCGCGAGGCCGAGCGTCTCGAACACGACCTTGCGCGCGAGCGAGTGGCCGTTCGAGTGAAGGCCCGCCGACGGCAGCCCGACCACGATGTCGCCGGCGACCAGATCGCGGTGCGGCCGGATCTCCGACTTCTCGACGACGCCGACGCAGAACCCGGCGAGGTCGTAGTCGCTGCCGTGATACAGGCCCGGCAGCTCCGCGGTCTCGCCGCCGACCAGCGCGCAGCCGCTCTGCCGGCAGCCCTCGGCGATGCCGGAGATCACGGTCGCGGCGGTCTCGACCGACAGCGCGCCGGTCGCGAAGTAATCGAGGAAGAACAGCGGCTCGGCGCCGGTGACGAGCACGTCGTTGACGCACATCGCGACCAGATCGATGCCGATGGTGTCGTGGCGACCCGATGCGAACGCGGTCTTCAGCTTGGTGCCGACGCCGTCGGTACCACTGACCAGGATCGGCTCCCTGTATCCGGTGGGCAGCCGGCACAGCGCCGCGAAGCCGCCGATCCCGCCGAGCACCTCGGGGCGCATCGTCGACTTCGCGAGCGGCTTGATCCGGTCGACGAGGGCGTTCCCGGCATCGATGTCGACGCCAGCATCCTTGTACGTGATCGCCATCTGCGGCCTGCTTACCACGTTCTGATACTCTGGCGGACGTGCCTCCCACGCCGTTGATCGACGTCGTGATACCGACGCGCGATCATGCCGCCAGCTTGCCGGCGCTGCTCGCGGATCTGCCCCATCGGATGCTGCGCTCCGTCGTCGTGGTCGACCGCGGTTCGAGCGATCGCAGCGCCGAGCTCGCACGCGACGGCGGCGCGCTGGTGCTCCGCGAACCGAGCGGTGGGTATGGGGCCGCGTGCCTGCGCGCACAGGCGCACTTCTCGTCGTTGCCGCGCACGCCCGACGTGATCGTGTTCATCCCTGGCGATCGTCCCGCCGCCGCCGGTGCGGTGATGGCGCTGGTCGCGCCGATCGCGGATCGCGGCGTCGAGCTCGTACTCGGCACCGATCCGGGTCGCAAGAACCTCGGCGAGAAGATGGTGACGCGCGCGATCGAGACCGTATACCGACACAAGTGGTCGGGCACCGGACCGATCCGCGCGATCCGGTTTCCCGCGCTCGTCGCGCTCGGCATGAGCGATCGCGGCAGTGGCTGGGATGTCGAGATGCTGGTCCGCGCGGTGAAGCTCGGGCTGTCCTGCGACGAGGTCGTGCTCCCCGAGGATTCGCGCAAGGCGACCCGGGTGGGAGGTCGTGCGCTCCTGCACCTCCTTCGCCACGCAACCATGAGATAGTCGACGGCGTGAACGACGCGCTGGAGCGGTTCGCGCGGGACTTTCCCGCGGGGAGTGTGCTGTTCGAAGAGGGACAGCCAGGAGATTACATGTACGTCGTCCAGACCGGCGAGGTCGAGATTCGCCGGCAGGTCGGCGAGACCGAGCGCGTGCTCGCGATCCTGCCGCCGGGCGAGTTCTTCGGCGAGATGGCGATCCTGAACGGCCGCCCGCGCTCGGCGACGGCGGTGTGCAAGACGAGCGCGCGGCTGCTCGTCATCGAGGGCAAGACGTTCGAGGCGATGATGCGCGCGCGGCCGGAGATCGCGCTCCGGATCATCAAGGCGCTCGCCACGCGGCTCGAGAGCGCGAACCAGCACATCGAGCTGCTGCTGCTGCCGACGCCGAACCACCGCGTGGTGCAGTGCCTTCGCCACATGGCCGAGGAGCAGCTCTCGCTCGCGGGCTCGCACGTCGCGCACGGCAGCGCGATCCTCGTGCCGAAGCGGATCGAGGACGTCGCGACGCGCGTCGGACTGCCCGTGCACGAGGTGATCGACGTCGTCGACCGCCTCCGCGCAGCGCGTCTGGTCCTGATGGCCGAGGACGCCGGAATCGAGGGCGATGGCTTCATCGTCCCCGAGGTCGGTCGGCTCCTCGAGTTTCTCGAGTTCTTGAACCTGAAGGACAGGTTCGGCGGCTGATTGGTTTACGCGGCGGCTTCGCCGTCGCGGATCGAGCAGACCTTGCGAACGAGCTTCGGTAGCTCGTCGTTCTTCGCGTGGATCAGGGTCTCGATCTCCGGGGCCATCTGCACCAGCTGCTGCTGGAGCGAGGCGCTGGTGGTTCCGGTCAGCAGCGTCGAGATGACGGCCACCAGGAAGTTCCCGCCCCAGATCTCGCGCACGGCCTCCGCGGCGGAAGTCGCCTGGACTACCGTGAACCCTTCGGCCTCGAGTGCCCGCGCGATCTCTTCGCGGTCGGTGCTGATTTCATGGACGACAAGGATCGAAGACATCGCGACCTCAGCGTTTTCGCAGTGATGGAGGTGTTTACAAGGTTTGGGCAGGGCCCGCGAGAGAATTGTGCTGAATTTCGCGGCTTACGGCCACTTCGAGATCGCCTTTACCGGGGGGTGTAAGCCTGGTATTCAGCTCGCCTCATGGCCTGGTGGTCGCGCACGCAAGGGATCGTCGAGCAGCCGAAAAAGTCAGTCCCCAAGGGGATCTGGACGAAGTGCGAGCGCTGTAACGCGACGCTCTACGAGGCCGACCTCGATGACAACGCGCGGGTCTGCACGAGCTGCAACCACCATTTCCGGATGCCCACCGAGGGCCGGATCGCGCTGACCATCGACGCCGGGACCTGGCAGGAGCACGACCGGAACATCGAGAGCGGAGACCCACTCGGGTTCCGCGTCGACGGCAAGAAGTACGTCGACCAGGTGAAGACGGCGGTCAGGAAGGTCGGCACCGGAGACGCGTACCGCGCGGGCTCGGCCACCATCGGCGGGTTCCCGGTCGAGGTCGGGTTCTTCGTGTTCGAGTTCATGGGCGGCTCGATGGGCTCGGTGGTCGGCGAGAAGATCACCCGCCAGTTCGAGCGCGCGGTCGCGCTGCGCCGCCCGGCGATCATGTTCTGCGCCTCGGGTGGTGCCCGCATGCAGGAGGGTGTGCTCTCGCTCATGCAGATGGCGAAGACGTCCGCGGCGCGTGCTCGCCTGCGCGACGCGAAGGTCCCGTACATCGCGGTGCTCGTGCACCCCACGACCGGTGGGGTCGCGGCCTCGGTCGCGATGCTCGGCGACATCACGATCGCCGAGCCCGATGCGTTGATCGGCTTCGCCGGCCCGCGCGTGATCGAGCAGACCATCCGCCAGCAATTGCCGCCCGGCTTCCAGCGCTCGGAGTTCCTGCTCGAGCACGGCATGGTCGACCTGATCGTCTCGCGCAAGGACATGAAGGCCACGCTCGAGCGCACGCTGCGCTGGTTCGAGCAGGGCCGGCAGCCCGATCGCCGCACCGGTAGCGCGATCGACGAATCCGAGCTCCCGCAGCCCGACTGACGATGACCTACGCGGAGCTGCTGCGGAGACTGTTCGCGGCACGGCGGTTCGGCGTGGTGCTCGGTCTCGATCGGATGCGCGCGCTGCTCGATGCCCTCGGCGCGCCCGACCGAAAGCTCGGCGTGGTGGTTCACGTCGCCGGCACGAACGGCAAGGGCTCCACGGTCGCGATGATCGCTGCGCTCGCCGCCGCCGGAGGCAAACGCGTGGCGACGTACACCTCGCCGCATCTCTCGACGGTGCGTGAGCGGATCACGATCGCCGGCGAGCCGATCAGCGAGGGCGCGTTTGTCGCGGCGGCGGGCGAGGTCCAGGCCGCCGGCGGCGACGAGCTGACGTTCTTCGAGCAGCTCACGGCGATCGCGTTCGTGGCGATCTCGGCCGCCGCGGTGGACATCACGGTGCTCGAGGTCGGGCTCGGTGGGCGGCTCGACGCGACGAACGTCGTCGATGCGCCGGTCGCGGTGATCACCGGCATCTCGCTCGATCACGAGGCGATCCTCGGTCCGACCATCGCGGCGATCGCGGGCGAGAAGGCCGGCATCTTCAAGCGGGGACAGCGCGTCGTGCTGAGCCGCTCCGGCGATCCATCTGCGACGCCGGTCTTGCTCGCGGCCGCCGAGCACGCGGGCGTGGCCTCGGTGACGCGGCTCGACTGGGAGGCGATGGACCGCGTGCCGCCGCTCTCGCTCGCGGGCATGCACCAGCGTCGGAACGCGGCCGCAGCGCTCGCGGCGATCGATCAGCTCGAGGCGCTCGGGGCGGTGACCGTGGATGCCCGGGGTCGCTCACGCGCCCTCGCGGCGGTGGTGCATCCCGGACGGTTCGAGTGGATCGCCGGTGAGCCCGACATCGTGCTCGATGGTGCGCACAACCCCGACGGCGCGGCCGCGCTCGATGCGCTGCTGCGCGATCACGCGGATCGTCGCATCGTGCTGATCCTCGCTGTCTCCGCCGACAAGGACGTGCCCGCACTCGTAGGACCGCTCGCGGCACAGGCCGCGCACGTGATCGCCACGCGCTATCAGCAGGATCGCGCGTTGCCGGCCGACGACCTCGCGCGTGTGGTGCGCGAGGTGTACCCGGATCTCGGCGTGGAGACCGCACCGGATCTCGCGCATGCGCTCGCCGCCGCGCGCGGGCAGGGCGACCTCGTCGTGATCGCGGGTTCGCTGTTCCTCGTCGGCGAAGCGCGCACGTTGCTGCTCGGTGCTCCGACCGATCCGATCGCGATCAGCGATCCGGCTCCGACCACCGCATGACGAGGAGCGACTTGTCGTCGCCCTTCCACGCCTTGGACCGGAAGTCGCCGCGAATGTCCTTGGCGCCCGCGAGCTCGAGCAGGCCCTCGAAGAAGCCGAGCGCCTGATACGACGCAGCCTCCTCGGCGATCGGGCCCATGTAGTAGTTCACGAGGATCTGCGCCTCGCCATCGTGGATCGACGGCACGGTCATCGCCTCGAAGTCGAAGAACGTCTGCCGCAGGACGTGGAAGCGACGCAGCGTCTCGACGGGGTGACGGTGCTCGAGCAGCGTCGGATACCCCTTGTACAGCTGCTCGGCAGAGTAGCGTCCCCAGAGCTGCACGGGGAACAGCTCGCCGCGCGCGACCGTCGCGAGGATCGCCGTGCCGAGCTTCTCGAACACGGACATCGGGTACCAGGATCCCGGATCGATGCGCAGCGCGAGGTGCCGGATCTCGTCGTCGCCGAGGTACGGATCGATCGCACCGCCCTTGAACGACCGCACCATCTTGACGTAGTCGAGGAACAAGACACCGCGGACCTGGCGCATCGATGGACCCACCATAACGCAGTCGGGAGCGCTCGTTGGGGTAGCTAGGTTGCCGGAGCGCGCGGCAGCAGGATGTGGGTCAGTTTCCGACCTTCGTCGCGCTGACCGTTCCGGACACCGTGCAGGTGATCGTTCCGCCGGCCCCGGTGAACGTCACCGAGCCCGCCTGCGAGCCGGTCACGCCCTTCTTGTCGGCCGACAGCGTGTACGTCCCCGTCGCGTAGGCGCCGCTGATCATGATCGCGCCCGACGTCGTGTTCTCCGTGTACATGCACGTCTGGTTCGAGAGGATCGTCGCGACCTTGCCGCTGACGTCGAACTTCGTCGCCGGGCACTTGTCGCCCGACGCCGGCACGATGATGAAGTCGGAGTCGATGCCCTCGGCGATCTGGAACGATCCCGAGAGGGTGACGTTCGTGTCGAGCGAGTTATCGGGGCAGTCGCGGGTCGAGGTCGAGCCCGCGTTGTAGGTCCACGTCCCGATGAACGCCTCCCCGGGGTTCCCGTCCGTGCCACATGCCGCCATCACCACAAGGAGCCCTAGGAATCGGTTCATGGGGCCCACCATATACATAAACGGCGCGAATTTGCGCAGCCCGGCGGGGCCCCGTACGATCCTGCCATGCGTCGCGCGCTGGCCCTCGTACTGCCTCTGTTCCTCGCGGGTACCGCCGTCGCCGACAAGGCCGACAAGGGTCCGCACAAAGAAGGCGACTACGGCGGGGTGATCCCCGGACAGAAGTCGGAGAAGCCCAAGCGATCGCCCTCGCGCGGGACCTTGTCGTGGATCGGTTTCGAGGCGACCAACGGTGGGGCCAAGGTGTTCTTCCAGTCGCCCGGCGCCTTCGAGGTCAGCCAGCACGTCGAGGGCTCCACCCTCATCGTTCACCTGATGCTGCAGCGGATGGGCGCGAACACCTGGCGCCAGATCGATACGCGGTTCTTCGACAACCCGCTCTCGGGCATGACCGCGCGCGCGGTGCGCGCATCGCGTGGCGGCAAGGGCAGCTCGGCGCACCCGGCCGGCGTCCAGGTCCGCATCAACTTCAAGAACCCGAAGGACGCCCGCGAAGGCGCGCTGTCCTCGAAGGTCGAGGCCGACGGCATGAGCTATGCGTACCTGATGTTCCCCGAGGGAACGGCGGATCCGACGGCGCCCGTCGCGCCGAAGACCGCGCCGGATCCCGGAGATACCGAGTAGATCTCAGCGCGCGTCGGCGATCGCGTCGGCGAGCGTGTCCTCGCCCTGGCCGCCGCGGACCTGTTCGCGGGCGTGGCCATCGGCGCCGAGCACCAGCGTGTAGGGCACGCTGCGGATGCCGTATTTGCGGCGCAGCGTTCCGTCGTCGACGAGCGCGACGCCTTCGAACTTCGTGTGATCCAGCACGCCCTTCGCGTTCTCGGCCTTGCCGGCGATGAACACGGCCACCACGTTCGCATCGTGCTCGCGCGCCGCCTTCTGCGCCTCGGGCAGCTCCTTCACGCAGTGGGGGCAGGTCGGGCTGACGAAGAGTACCAGCGACGGCTTGCCGCGCAGCGAATGCGGATCGAACGCGGCGCCGCTGACCGTGGGCGCGCGAAGCGTCTCGAGGATGTCGCCGTCGGGAGCCGGCTCGTGCTTCTTGCAGCCGGCGATGGCGACGACCGAGCAGATCGCGAGCGCGATGAGCAGTTGAGGTGCGCGGGCGACTAGTGGCATACCGGGTTCATGGATAGCACGCCCGACGACGAGCTGGCGGACGAGCTTCTCGGCCTCGCCGGGCAGCTACGCGGCCAGCTCCGGCGCCACTCCGCCCTCGGGGCGTGGGCGGCCCCGGGTGGCCTCTCGCTCCGGCCCATCGCCGATGGCGCCCCGATCGAGGTCGTCGACGAGCTGCTGGTGCCGCTTGGCCGGCGCACCCTCGCGGAGATCCGCTCGGACCTCGGCGAGTGCACGCGCTGCAAGCTGCACGCGACGCGAACCACCATCGTGTTCGGCGTGGGCGCCGAACACGCGCCGCTGATGTTCGTCGGCGAGGCGCCGGGCGAGCAGGAGGACAAGCGCGGCGAGCCGTTCGTGGGCCCAGCGGGCGAGCTCCTCGACAAGATGATCGAGGCGATGGGCTGGTCGCGAAAGAGCGTCTACATCGCGAACACCACCAAGTGCCGCCCGCCCGGCAACCGAGATCCGCAGCCCGACGAGCTCGAGCAGTGCATCCCGTTCCTGCGGGCGCAGATCGCCTCGATCGCGCCGCGCATCATCGTCACCCTCGGCAAGCCCGCCGCGAACCAGGTGCTCGGCACCGACGCGCCGATCAGCACGCTGCGCGGCACCTTCCACGAGCGGTTCGGCGCGCTCGTGATGCCCACGTTTCACCCGGCCTACCTGCTTCGCGATCCGAACAAGAAGCGCGAGGTGTGGAGCGATCTCAAGCTCGTGATGGCAGAGCTCGAGCGCCTCGGCATCACGCCCACGCGCGGCTGATCGTGGGCGAGGCGCCCTGCAATCTGCTCGAGGTCGAGCTCGCGCTCGATCGCATCGAGGCATCGCTCGCCGCGGAGCTGCCCGCGCACATGCGGGCGTTCGCCTCCGCGTACGCCGCCGGCGTCTCGCCGCCCGCGGCCCCGGATCTCGCGGGCCGCGCCTCGACCGTTTCGGTCGCTCGGCGCGCGCTCGTGCACCCCGAGCTCGCAGATCGTGGCCTGGCCTTGCTGCGGCTCGCGGCGCCGCTCGTGATCGAGCGCGATGGCGGCGTGGCCTCGGCGCGAGCCGCCGCGCCGACCTGGGCCGGCTACGCAGCGCTGATCGCGGCGCGTGATGTCGTCGCCCGATCGCGATTCGGTCGCGCATCAGGCGAGGTGCTGATGGCGTTGCACGGCGCGGGCGAGCCAGATCTCGCCGAGATGCCGGCCCGGGTCGACGGCTGGCTCACCGACGACGGCATCGCGCTCGACGTCGACGGCGCCTGGGCCGCGCTCGTGGCGCGGCACACCATCACGGGACAGCTCGCGGTGGTGCGAGCCGCCGTCCGCCCGCGGGCGTTCGTGGTGGTACCGGGCCGCGAGGTCATCGCCGTGGTCCCGGCCCGCGCCACATCGCCGGCCGCGCGCTTCGCGGTGCTCCACGAGCTCGGTCACGCGGTGGCGAACCTGCTCGTCGCGGGCACGCTGCCGCGCGTGCTCGACGAGGCCGTCGCCTCCCTCGTCGCGCGCGACATCGAGGCCGCCGCGCCGATCGCGCTCGCCGCACGCGTGCGCCGCACCCAGCTCGCGGCCTGGCTCGCCATGGTCGAGCGCGGAGACCTCGCCGGCGACAGCGTCGCGCCTGCACCGCCATGGGCCCTCTGGCACGATCCCGCCGCCCAGGCCGCCTACGTCGCCGCCGAGGCGCTCGCGGATCGGCTCGCGGGCGCCACGGACCTCCCTCGCTCCCTCGTCGACGAGCGCGCACGCATCGATCGCGCGACGAGCCTCTGACGCTTCGACCAAAAAATCGCTCGTCCGGCAACGGGGACGCTTTCAACATAGACAACGAGCGATCGCGAAGTTCGCGAAATCATGTCCCCCCGAAATGGGGACGCTTTCAACGTAGACAACCAACGAGCGCGAAGTTCGCGGAATCGCGTGGCGACCGCCGCGCCCCGTGTCGTCGACGAGGAATCGCGGGGTTCCGGATCGCAGGTTGTCTAACTTGAAAGCGTCCCCGTTGCCGGACACGTTGCCGGACACGTTGCCGGACACCTTTGCCAGACGCGAACTCCCGTGGCGCGTCGTTTGATCGCCGCCGACGGGCGGGCCAAGATGCGGCGTGTTGTTTCGCCGCGCGCGGGTGGGCGCAGTCCTGATCGCGGCGCTGGCGACCGGGTGCGTGAGCGCGCCGCGGCCGCTCGACGTGGCGGGGATGGTGAAGGCGAAGGGGCCGCTGATCGCCCGGCAGGACCTCGAGGTTCGCGTCCTGAGCGAGCCGCGCGATGTGCAGCTCCGGCTTGCACTCGCGCGGTTGGCGGACGATGCGAAGCGGCCGGCGCAGGCGCTCGCCGAGCTCGAGGCCGTGATCCGGATCGGTGGGCCGCTCGGGACGCGGTGGCATGCGGAGGACAAGGCGACGTTCGCGCGGCTTCTCGCGGCGCGCGGTCGGGCGCGGCTGGCACGCGGCGCGGCGACGGCGCTCGACGACCTCGCGCGCGCCCGCGACCTCGGCGCGGCGATCGATGCACACGAGCTCGAGCGCGCAAAGGCGGCGGTCGCGATCACGCAGCTCCGCCATGTGGATGCGAAGGAGCGCGCGAAGGGGCTCGCTGGCCTCGCGGCGCTCGCGGGATCGCCGATCGCCGATCCGAGCTGGATCGGCGCGAAGGCGCAGCCGGTGCCGCGCGATCGGGGCGAGCTCGGTGTGTGGCTGTGGCAGCGCGGCGCCAGGCGAGCAGCGTACGAGGCGCTTCACGACTGGTTCTCCACCACCGGCGCGAAGGGCGGTCCGATCCACGATGCGTATCTGCGCGCGCTCGCGTGGTGGACGCCGATCGATCTGCCTTCGCCGCCGGCAGGTGATCTCGTCGGCGCCGAGCGATGCCGGTTCGCGGGTGCGCCGCGCTGCGCGCCACAGGATGTACTCGACGATCCGGCCGCCACCGCCGCGCTTCTTGGTGCACCGGCGGCTGCGCCGAGCAGTGAGGCCGATGCCGGTGCGTGGCTCGCACTCACGCTCGCGCCCGCGCTGCGCGGCGACGCAGGGTGGGGCGAGGCGGTGGCGCGCCGGCTCGATCTCGCAACCACGAAGTCCGCTGCGATCGCACCGTACGCGCGCGCCGCGGCCGCGCGCCTTGCGGGCAAGCGCGATGCGGGGCTCGGCGATGCCGCGCTCGGGGAGCTGCGCCCGAACCAGCGCCTGGTGGTCGCCGCGGGCCGCGTCCTCGACGGCGAGTCCCCGGCGCACGTACGCGCCGCGCTCGGGGCGCTCGAGGGCAGCCCCGAAGGAGTCGCGCTGCTGCGCATCCTCGCCCCCGCGGCGCCGGCCCCGTTCACCGATCCGCTCGCGGCCGCGCTCGGCGGCTACCTCCACGTTCGCCACCTCGATGGGGTGCCGGTCGCGGCGCTCCTCGCCGCCTACCGGACCAATCCGGGCCGCGCCGATACGCTCGCCGCCGATGCGGTCGCCGAGGCGGTGGACGCCGCGCCGGTCCAGGCCGCGCTCGGCGCGATGTTCGACGCGCTCGGCGATCCAGGCCGCGCCCGCGCGGCGTTCCAGGCGGCAGTCGACGCCAGCCCCGAGCCCGGCTTTGTCGCCGGCCTCGCCGAGGCGATGGCGCGTGCGAACGATCCGGACGCCGCGATGATCCAGGCCACGACCGCGGCCGCCGCCTCGGGCGATCCGGCGGTCGTATGGGTCGGGCTCGCGCGCGCGCTCGAGAGCATCGGCACGTACGTGCATGCGCTCGAGGCGGCGCGCGCCGCGATCGATCTCGCGGGCCCCGAGATGATCGGACCGGCGCTCGACGTGGCGATCGCCGCGAGCCGCGCGCTTCGGCGCGACGCGCAGGTCGCAGCGCTGATCGAGCGAAGGCGGATCGTCGCCGCGCCCGTGCGCATCGATCGCGGGGTCGACGATCCCACGGATGCCACGGCGGCAGTCGCCGCTGCACCGAAGCTGCCCGCCGTGGTGGCGATCGCGCGCATGTGGATCGCCTCGCGGTGGAATCCGCGCGACGTGGCGATCCGCGCCGCGTTACTCGCCGCGATCGCGCCCGACGATCCGCGGCGCACCACGCTGGTGACCGAGCTGGTCGCGCTCGCCGGCGATCGCGATCCGGAGGTCGGCCGCGCGGCGGTGGCGGTGATGCGTGAGTGACAACGTCGACAAGCTCGCGTTCGCCGTGCTGCTGGCGGCGAACAAGAAGACCGCCGCGTTCCGCATCCGGCCGGACGGCGTCGATCACGTCGTCGAGCATCGCATCGGCGAGCGAACGGTCGAGGAGATGCGCGCACCGAGCGCGGTGCTCGGCGCCGTGATCGGCCGCCTGTCGGTGATGGCGGGGTTGAGGGCGCACGCGAAGGGCGAGTCCGCGAGCGGCCTCATTCACCTCGAGGTCGGCGCCGATCGTACGATGTTCTTCGCCGTGCGCGTCACCGGGCACGGTCCCGAGCTCGCCCTCGAGGGGCGCGTGATCACCGCCGCCGAGTATCAGGCGGGCGGCTAGCGACGCGGCGGCGGCCGGACGCCGCGCTGCCGGTAGGCGACATAGTCCGCGACGATGGTCGCGTGATCGAACGCCAGCGGTCCCGGCAGCTTCGCCGGCTCGCAGATGATGGCTTGCACCGCATCGTCGCTACCCTTCGGCGCACCCGAGGCGCGGCCGATGAACACGGTGGACACGGTGTGCTTGCGCGGATCGCGCTTCGGATCCGAGTAGACGTGGAAGAGCTCCTCGATCGTGACGTCGAGCTGCGTCTCTTCCTTGGCCTCGCGTACCGCGGCGTCGGCGATCCATTCCCCCTCGTCGACGAAGCCCCCGGGCAGCGCGTAGCCCTTCGGTTCGTTGCCGCGCTCGATGAACACGAGCTCGCCCGGGCGCCCCTCGATCTCGATCAGCATGTCGACGGTCGGCGTGGGGTTCCGGTACTCGCCCTTGCTGCTCACTTCGCACCTCCGGCGGCGAGGGGACCATCGATCCACGCGGCGAGCTGCTCCTGCAGCGCCTTCGCGGCCGGATCGGACTCTGCGATGTTGGTCTTCTCGTCGGGGTCGGCCTCGAGATCGTAGATCTCCCAGCGCGAGTCGCTGATCCGGTAGAACACGTGGCGCTTGCCATCGGCGGTGACCATCGACTTGCCCTCGTGGTCCCAGTCGGGCGCGCGCAGCAGCTCGGAGAACGCGGGCTTTGGCTCGAGCGTCTGGTTCGCGAGGGCAGGGACCAGGCTCCGTCCGACCCACGACGCCGGCGCAGCAACGCCGAACAGCGCCGCGATCGTCGGTGCGAGATCGATCATCTCGACCACGTCGTGCGCCATGCGCGGCGCTGCACCCGGCACGCGGAACATCAGCGGCACGTGGATCAGCTCGCGATAGAGCGTCTGGCCGTGGAAGTACATCTGCTCGCCGGCGAACTTGTGAACGCCGAACGCCTCGCCGTGATCGGCCATCAGGATCACGGTGGTGGTCTTCGCGAGGCCGGTCTTGTCGAGATGATCGAGGAGCTCGCCGATCAGGCCATCCTCGTACGCGACCTCGTAGTCGTACTTCTGCGCGAGCGATGCCGAGCCGGTCTCGGTGATCTTGAATCCGTCGTGCGTCATGTACGTGGAGTGCGGCTCGAACAGGTGGACGAGCATCGCGAACTTGGGTGGTGCGCGACCATCGTCGGCCTTCGCAAGCTCGTCGAGCTTGGTCAGCGTCTTCTTGATGATCCGCGGTCCCGCCGTGTCGTGGTTCGAGCCGGGGATGTTCTCGGCGCCGACGTTGTCCCAGAGGTCCGCGCCCTGGGTCATGTTGCTGTTCATGTACGAGACGACATCGCCGCACGTATCCGGGTACTTCTTGCGATCGCAGAAGTAGAAGTGCGAGCTCTCGCCGATGGTGGTGAAGCCGGCCCCCTTCATCACCTCGAACAGCGTGTCGTTGTCGTCGGAGACGCTTGGATACGCCTTGAACACCTTGTCGACCTTGACCTGCGACGGATAGCGGGACGTCAGGAACGACGGCACCGAGCGCGGCGTGTTCGGCGCCTGCGAGAACGCCTTGTCGAACACGATCGACTGCGCCGCGAACGCATCGATTCGCGGCGTCAGTGACTTTCCGTCGCGCTGGTAGCCCGATATGCCGAGGCGGTCGTAGCGCAGCGTATCGATGAAGATCACGAGCACGTTCTT
>JBBRED010000237.1:0-13325 GCA_038203335.1 Haliangiales bacterium
GTTCGTTCTGTCAACGCCGTTCGAATTATTTTCTATCGCCACCACCCGACACGCCGCAAACCTTCGAACTAACAGACGTTTTCGGATCAAAATAGAATCCGATCCCACTCCAGCCCCTGTACCGGCCAGTCCGGTACGCTCCCTGGGTACCATGCTCGAGCGCATCGGCAATTGCCGCATCGTCGAAGAGGTCGCTTCTGGAGGAATGGCGGTGGTTTACCGCGCGATCCAGGAGCCGTTGGGGCGGACCGTCGCGATCAAGGCCCTCAAGAGCTCGGCCGCGGCGGAGGAGCACGTGGTCACGCGCTTCGAGCGAGAAGCCAAGAGTCTCGCGACGTTACAGCACGAGAACATCATCCACGTTTACGACTTCCATCGCGAGCGCGGCGCCCTGTTCATCGTGATGGAGTAC
Source organism: Haliangiales bacterium (assembly GCA_038203335.1). Taxonomy (GTDB): domain Bacteria; phylum Myxococcota_A; class Polyangia; order Haliangiales; family Haliangiaceae; genus JABFXX01. The sequence goes on from JBBRED010000237.1 coordinate 413, forward strand.
GTCCAGGGCATCGACCTCTACGACCTCCTCGAGAAATGCGGCCGCCTGCCCTACGACGTGGCCGCCATCATCGCGATGCAGGTCGCCCGCGCCCTCGACTACGTGCACTACCGCTCGATCGTCCATCGCGACATCAAGCCCGCCAACGTGATGCTGTCGCGCCAGGGCGGCGTGAAGGTCATGGACTTCGGCATCGCGCGCGACACCAACTTCACCGACCTCACCGAGGCGGGCACCGGCATCGGCACGCCCGCGTACATGTCTCCCGAGCAGGTGCTCGGCGACAAGCTCGACGCGCGCAGCGACATGTTCTCCCTCGGAGTCGTCCTGTACCAGATGGTCACTGGCAAGAAGCCATTCGTCGAGGACGAGCGACGCAGTGCGATGCACAAGATCCGTCTCGAGAAGCACATCGGTGCGCGCAAGCTCAACCCGGATATTCCGCGCGAGCTCGAGCGAATCATCGACCGCTGTCTCGAGAAGCAGCCGCGCGATCGCTGGCGCAGCTCGCAGCACATGGTGATGGCGCTCGAGCGATTCCTCGCACGTCACGTCGAGATGAATCACCACGCGCGCATCGTGCTGTTCCTTCGCTCGCAGAACGTGATCACGCAGCTCGAGGCCGACGAGTATCTCAACGCCTCCGCGCTCGGCGGAGGCAACGCGCAATCGGCGGCGCTGCCGAACATGCAGGCGCGGCACACGGTGCGCGCGGGCCTCGTCGCACACGGCGTGACGTTCGGCGTGCTCGCGCTGATGCTCGGTCTGATCCACGTCGCTCCGCTCGGCGCGACGCCGGAGAATCAGTTCGTCGCGAACCAGACCATCGGGCGCGGATTCATCCGCCTGCACGCGTACCCGTGGGCGAAGATCACCATCGATGGCAAGCCCTCGGGCGAGACGCCGATCGACAAGCCGATCGAGCTTACCGACGGCGAGCACACCGTGAAGTTCGAGCACCCGTTCTACGTACCGGTCGACAAGAAGGTCGTCGTCAACGGCGGTACGCCCGACAGCGCGACGCTCGTCATCACGGACTTCGTGAAGGAGAAGACCACGATGCTCGCCGGCAAGGTCGTTCCGCCCGCGCCCGGAGCCGAGAAGTGAGCCGCGCGATCCTCGTCGCGCTCATCGTCCTCGGTCTCGCGCCGCGCGCGCACGCGCAGGACGAGACCAGCGACGTGACCATCTACCGCGCCAAGCCGGGCGACAACCTCGACCTGATCGCGGCGGAGTTCTACGGAGATCGCAACAAGGCGATCTTCATCATGGTGTCGAACAAGATCCTCCACCCGCGACCGCTCAAGGTCGGCGAGCGGCTGCGCATCCCGGTGACTCGCCAGGTGACCACGGCGCCCGGCGATACCTGGGAGTCGCTCGCCGCGACCTATCTCGGCGACGCGCGGCGCGGCTCGTTCCTCGCGGAGTTCAACGGCCTCGTCGGCGACGATCTCGCGAGCGGTACGCCGCTGCAGATCCCGTTCACCATCACGCACACCGCCGCCGGCACCGAGACGATCTCGAACATCGCGCTCGCGTACTTCGGCGACAACAAGAACTCGTCGCTGATCCGCCGGTACAACTTCCTCGAGAAGGACGCGATCGAGAAGGGCGAGCAGCTGATCGTCCCGATCAACAACGTGCGCTTGCAGGCGGCAAAGATGCCGGCGATCGATGCCGAAGCGAAGGCGCGACGCGATCGGCAGCGCGAGGCGCAAGTGCGCGCGATGAAGTCGCTGCCCGCGGCGCGACAAGCGTGGCGCGAGGGCGACTTCGCCGGCGTCAAGGCCGCGCTATCGAGCGTGGAGCTCGACGTCGACTATCTCGATACCGCACAGGCGATCGAGGTCGGCCTGCTCCTCGGCTCGATGCACGTCGCCCACGGCGACAAGGAGCCCGCGCTCGAGGCCTTCAAGCGCATCCTCGAGCGGCGCTCGTCGTATCAGCTCGACCCGTACTACTTCCCGCCGAAGATCCAGGCCGTCTGGAAAGAGGCCGGCGGCACCATCGCCGAGCCGAAGTGACCACGGCGCAGACAGCGATCATCGGCGCGCTGCTCGCCGGATGCGGCGGCCGCGCGAGCGCGGTGCCCGCGGGGGAGCGCGTCGGTCCCGCGATCACCGCTGCGCTCGGTGCCGCGGATCACGAGCGAGCGCCGTGGCGCTGCGCGGCCGCGGATGGACCACCGCTCGTCGACGAGACGGCCATCGGATGGAAGCTCGCGAGCCACACGATGTCGAAGCCCAGCGACACCGCGATCGTCATTGCCGTGATCGCGGATGCCGGCGGCGCCGCGCCCGCGACGATCGCCGCGCTCGGCCGGCTCAAGACCAAGCTGGCCAAGGTCGACCTCGTGCTCGCGCTCGGCGGCATGGGCACGACGCAATCCGACCTCGAGGCCACGCTCGGCGCGCTCGCCGATCCGGCCGCATATCCCGTGGTCGCCCTCCCCGGGGACCTCGAGGCCGCGGATGCGCAGGTCGCCGCGATCGCCGCGATGCGCGCGAAGGGCCTCGTCGTGATCGACGGCCGGCTCGTGCAGCGCATCGAGCTCGGGACGGTCACGATCGCCACGATCGCCGGCGCCGGTGCCGCCGATCGCCTGGTCGCCCGCGGCAACGGCTGCGCGTATCGCGCCCAGGATGTGGCGCCCGCGCTCGCCGACCTGACCGCACGCAAGGGCCTGCGGATCCTGGCGACCGCCGAGGCGCCGCGGATCAGCGTGGATGGCGAGGCCGCTGGCGAGCTCGCGCTGACGCCAGGCGCAGGCACCGAGATCGACGTGGTGCTACACGGGCCGATCGCCGCCGGGCCGACCAGGACGACCAGCGGCGCGCGCGATGCCGACGCCATCGCCCTGTCACCCGGGACCGCCGACGCGACTCCGCGGTTGCCCGGCCCGGTGCGATCGCCGAGCGCCGGCATCTTGACGATTCGGGGCGAAGCGTGGAGCTGGAAGCCGATCGCGGACGCCGAGTAACGCGGTGCTATGATCCCGCTCGTTCAATGTCGATTCCGGCACAGCACTTCGTGTGCCCTCGGTGCACTACCGAGTTCGACGAAGCTAGTCAGTTCTGCCGGCAGTGCGGATCCGATATGACCCGCGCCACCGCACCACAGAGCGCGCTCCCACCGATGACCGCCGCGCCGACCGACGCCACCGTGCCGCTGGCGGCGATCTCGGCGGCCGATCGCCGGCTCTCGGACTCGAACCAGGCGTGGCTCGGTAAGCTCGTCGACGGTCGCTACCGCGTGCTCGAGGTGATCGGCCGCGGCGGCATGGGCGTGGTCTATCGCGTCGAGCACCTGCGGATGGGCAAGATCGCCGCGATGAAGGTACTGCATCGGGACCTCGTCACCGATGCGGACGTGCAGCGCCGGTTCGAGACCGAGGCCGCATCGATCTCGAAGCTCAACCACCCGCACACCGTGCAGGTGTTCGACTTCGGCAACTTCCTCGGCAACGCGTATCTGATCATGGAGCTCGTGCGCGGCCTCGATCTAGGCCGCGTGATCTCGCGCGATGGACCGATGCCATGGGCGCGCGCCGCGCCGCTGTTCATCCAGATCTGCGGCGCGCTGCAGGAGGCGCACGAGCTCGGCATCGTTCACCGCGATCTCAAGCCGGAGAACGTGCTCATCACCCGCACCACCGGCGGCCGCGACTTCGCGAAGGTGCTCGACTTCGGGCTCGCGAAGCTCGACGGGCGCAATCCGAGCGAGACCGATCGCCACGCGATCGTGGGCACGCCGTACTTCATGGCGCCGGAGCAGATCCGCGGCGACGAGGTCGACGCGCGCACCGACATCTACTCGTTCGGCGCGATGATGTTCGAGGTGCTGACCGGCCAGCACCTGTATCCGAGTGGAACCGCGGTCGGCGCGCTGACCAAGCATCTGACCGGCGAGCCCGATGCGGCGTCGATGCGCAATCCGAAGATGGGCATCCCACCGCTCGTCGATCACATCCTGAAGAAGGCGCTGTCGCGCGAACCGGGACTTCGCTACCAATCGGCGACCGAGCTCTCGACGGCGCTCGAAGAGGCGTACGCGGAGACCGTCACCGAGGCGACCGGTCCGAAGAGCTCGATGTCACGCCAGCTGCGCGGCGGGCGGCTCGCCACCGAGGAGTCCGACGAGTCCGATCTCCGGCTGCGGCGCTCCGACATCGACCACTACGAGCGCGGTCTCAAGCGCCGCCGCTGGCTCGTGATCGTCATGGCCACGCTGATGTTCGCCGGGATCGCGGCCGTTGCCGTGTGGGCCCTGACGCGAATGGCGCCGCCCTCGACGGCGGAGCACGAACCAAACAACGAGCCGGCACAGGCCACCGTGATCGACGCGAACCGCGCGATCCCCGCGTACCTCGCGAAGCGGATCTCGCCGACCGAAGGCGACCGCGACGTCTTCACGGTGAAGTGGCCCGCGGGCAGCCGCCGCGTGGTCACCGTCGCGGTGACGGCGCCGCCGAACATCGACATCAACGTCACGCTCACCGACTCGACCGGCGCGCACCAGATCGCCGCGGACACGGGCGGCGTCGGCGAGAGCGAGACACTCCACCGGCGCACGGTCGAAGGCGCGGTGACCGTCACCGTCGCGCAGACGATGGCGAAGGATCAGAAGTTTCCGATCGAGAACGTCAGCGACCCCTACACGATCACCGTCACCGAGGAGACCGGTCCCGGCGAGGTCGAGCCCAACAGCATGGACGCCGATGCGAATTCACTAGTCCTTACCGAGGAGCTGCGCGGCACGCTCGATACCCGGCAGGATGTGGATCTGCTGCGCTGGTCGGGTCCCGACGGGATGTTCAACGTGATCGTGCGCGCCGATGGACTGCCGCTCGTGTGGAAGGTCGCCGACGGGAAACCGCGCACCCCGGGTGCCGCGACGGTCGAGCTGCACAAGGGCGACACGGTCCGGATCGAGCGCGCCGACAAGACCGGCCAGGGCCCGCTGCCGGGTCGCGATGTTCTGTGGTCGATCGTCGTCACGAAGTAGTACGCTTCGCGCGATGAGGGGCATCGCGATCCTGGTCGTGCTCGCACTCGGCGCGGGCTGCGGAGATGACTCGTGCGACATCGCGCCGTTTCCCGCCGGGGACCTCGAGGGCCACGCGCAGCCGTTCGGTGCGAGCTCCGAGGAAGCGCGCGCGGGGCGCGTGACCGCTGCGGATCTACCCGCGACACGGGCGAATCTGTTGACGTGGCACGACGGCGACTACGTGCTCGCGAACGATCGGATCGCGCTCGTGATCGAGGATGTCGGCGACAGCGATCTCTACGATCCGTGGGGCGGCCGCCCCGTGGGCATGGCGCGGATGGACAACCACAAGATGGTGGAGCCCACGAACTTCGGCGAGCTGTTCCTCCTGACCGGCCGCTCGACGATCGTCACCGATTCGGTCTCGGTGCTGAACGATGGCAGCGATGGCAAGACCGCGATCATCCGCGCGCGCGGCAAGCTCCACCCGCTGCCGTTCTTCGAGAATTTGATAGCCGTCGTCTACAACGAGACCTGGACCGACATCGACGCCGCGATCGACTACGAGCTCGCACCCGGCAGTGATCACGTCGACGTGCGACTGCGCTACGCGTCGGCACGATCGGAGGCGGAGGCCTCGCCGTCGACGTTGCACGCGCTGATGTACACGGATCGCACGCCGGCGTTTCAGCCGAACAAGGGCTTCGATGCCACGCTGTCGAACACGCCGTACATCGCGCTCGTCGACGACGAAGCGACGAGCTGGGCGTACATCCCCGGCGAGGGCACCCTCGGCAGCTCGCTCTCGACCTCGGGGTTTCTCGGCGCGTTCGCTCCGGGCTTCACGATGCCCGCGTGCGGCAAGCTCGATCGGCTCCACGCGCAGATCGCGATCGGCGGCCCCGGTCTCGATGGTGCGGTGCTCGCGGCCGCGACCACGCGCGGCGAGACGCTGCGAGAGATCACTGGAACCGTGACGCGGAGCTCGGTCAACGTCCCGCGCGTGCACGTCCACGCGCTCGACGCGAGCGGCAACTACCTGACGCGCGCGGTGACGCGGCCGGATGGAACGTTCTCCGTTCACGTGCCGATGGACGCCGACGTCACGCTCACCGCATACCACCGCGGCGATCAGGTGGTCACCGTGCATGCGGGCACGGCGACGACCGCGCCCGCGATCGATCTTCCGGAGATCGGCTCGATCATCATCAGCGCCGTCGAGGGAACGAACCCCGTGCCGGTGCGCATCCAGGTGATGCCGGTCGCGCCGACGGTGCTGCCCACGGTGCCGGCGAACTACGGTGAGGAGCAGATCACCGGCGGCCGCCTCCACGTGGTCTACGCGACCGAGGGCGGTGCGACCCTGCCCGTGCCGCCGGGGCGCTGGGAGGTGATCGTGTCGCGCGGCTACGAGTACGAGCTCGAGCGCCAGACCGTGACCGTCACTGCCGGCGCGCAGGTCCACGTCGACGCCGTCATGGAGCACTCGGTGGACACCACGAACATCCAGTGCGGCGACTTCCACGTCCACACCTGGCGCTCCAATGACTCGGGCGACGACGCGACACAGAAGGTCGCGCAGGCGATCGTCGATGGGCTCGAGATGCCGGTGCGCTCCGACCACGAGTGGGTCGCAGACTTCTCGAAGGAGATCGACGAGCTGCAGGCGACGAAGTGGGCGGCCGCGTTCGGATCGATCGAGCTGACGTCGTTCGAGGTGTGGGGCCACATGGGGGTGTTCCCGCTGACGCCGCGTCCCGAGGAGGTCAACGCCGGCGCACCGAAGTGGCAGACGTTCCCGACCGCCGCCGCGCCCGAGACCGAGTTCGCGACGCTGTCGCCGAAGGCCGTGTTCGATACGGCACGCGCCCGGCCCGAGGCGCCCGTGATCATCATCAACCACCCGCGCGGGCCCACGAACTACTTCGGCTACGTGGGCTACGACCCCGCGACCGGGCTCGCGGACTCGGTCGCGGACTGGGACACCACGTTCACGCTCGTCGAGGTGTTCAACGACTCGAGCTGGAAGAGCAACCGCAACGGCACGGTGGTCGACTGGTTCGGGCTCCTCAAGGCGGGCCGCAAGGTGATGGCGGTTGGCTCGTCCGATACGCACGCGATGGCGCGCAACCCGGTCGGCTATCCCCGCACGTGCATCCGCCTCGGCACCGATGATCCGCGAGCGCTCACCGCGAGCGGCGTTCGCGACCAGCTCGCGGCCGGCCACACGAGCGTCTCGGGCGGCATCTACGTGAGCGCGAAGATCGGCACCGCACAGTCGGGTGAGTCCACGCCCGGCGCCGGATCACCGCTGCAGGTCGACGTCACGATCCAGGCGGCGACGTGGATCGATGTGGATGCGATCGAGGTGATCGTCGATGGCGAGACGGTCGACACCATCCCTGTGCTCCCCGCCGATGCCGATCCGACGAACCCGGCGATCCGGTGGCGCGGCAAGATCCCCGTGCAGGTCAAGGCGACCGGCGGGTTCGTGGTGATCGCCGCGTACGCGCAGCGCGCGCTCGATCCCGTGCACCCGGGCAAGATCCCGTTCGGCGTCACCAATCCGATCTTCGTCACGCCGTAGGCGAAGAATCACATCCGCGGTCGAGCCGCCGGTTGCGGTCGATTCACGGCTCCAGCCCATACCCGCCGCCACCCGGGATTGGTATGACGCGCCCACCATGATCAAGCGTCCCAAGATCGCCATCGTTGGCGCCGGCGGTAACGTCGGCGCAGCCGTCGCCCAGTGGGCTGCCGTTAAGGAGCTCGGTGACCTCGTCCTCATCGACGTCAAGCCCGGCCCGGCAGAGGGCCGCGCGCTCGACCTGACCCAGTGCGGCCCGTGGGAGGGCTTCAACAACACGTCGTTCGTCGCCACCGACAAGCCCGAGATGATGGCGGGAGCGGACGTGGTCGTGATGACCGCCGGCGTGCCGCGTAAGCCGGGCCAGTCACGCGAGGAGCTCATCAACATCAACGCCGGGATCGTCAAGACGATCTGCGGCGACGTGAAGAAGCACGCGCCCGACGCGATCCTGATCGTCGTCTCGAACCCGCTCGACGCGATGGTGTTCGTCGCGAAGCAGGTCACCGGCTTCCCGCGCGAGCGCGTGATCGGCTCGGCCGGCGTGCTCGACAGCGCCCGGTTCCGCACCTACCTCGCGCTCGCCGCCGGCGTCAGCGTCGAGGACGTGCAGGCGATCGTCCTCGGTGCCCACACCGACAAGGACATGGTCCCGATCACCTCGACCGCGATGATCGGCAACGTGCCGGTCGCGAAGTTCCTGTCGCCCGAGAAGCTGACCGAGGTCGTGGAGAACACGAAGAAGGGCGGCGCGACGCTCACCGGTCTGATCGGCACGAGCGCGTGGCTCGCGCCGGGCGCCGGCACCTGCCTCATGGTCGAAGCGATCGTGAAGAACCAGGGCCGCGTCCTGCCGTGCTCGGTCGAGCTCAACGGTGAGTTCGGCGTCACGGGCGCGTTCGTCGGCGTCCCGGTGAAGCTGACCGCGAAGGGTGCCGAGAGCATCCACGAGTTCGAGCTGTCGGCGAGCGAGAAGGAAGCGTTCGGCAAGTCTGTCGCTGCCAACACCGAGCTGATGAACATCGCGCGCGGCTTCCTGGGCTGAGCTCACCCGAAGGCGTGAGGCCAGGCTGGTTCCCGCTGCTCCATGCCGGCTGCGGGTTCAGGTTCACGCAGGCGGCGATGAGATCGACGAGCTCCGCATCGGCCAGAAGAGGCGCTCGGCCGAGTGGCTGAAGGCGCCGTACGCCTCCATGTCGTGGAACCTCGTGTCGTTCAGCGACCCGTGACGAGCTACCAGCTCGCCATCTTGGCCTTGAGGCCAGCGTCGAGCGCGTCGAGGAACTGCTCCGTGGTCAGCCACGGCGCCTTGGCATCGATCAGGATCGCCAGGTCCTTGGTCATCTTGCCGGACTCGACGGTCTCGACGCACACGGCCTCGAGCGCGGCCGCGAACTTCACCACGTCTGGAGTCTCGTCGAACTCGCCGCGGTACTTGAGGCCCTGCGTCCACGCGAAGATCGACGCGATCGGGTTCGTCGACGTCGGCTTGCCCTTCTGGTGCTCGCGGTAGTGGCGGGTCACCGTGCCGTGCGCCGCCTCTGCCTCGACCGTCTTCCCATCGGGCGTGAGCAGCACCGACGTCATCAGGCCGAGCGAACCGAAGCCCTGCGCGATCGAGTCCGACTGGACGTCGCCATCGTAGTTCTTGCAGGCCCACACGAAGCCGCCGTCCCACTTCATCGCCGACGCGACCATGTCGTCGATCAGGCGGTGCTCGTAGACCGTGTTCTTTGCCTTGAACTGGTCGGCGAACTCCTCGTCGAACACCTTCTGGAACAGGTCCTTGAACCGACCGTCGTACTTCTTGAGGATCGTGTTCTTCGTCGACAGGTAGAGCGGCCAGCCGCGGTTCAGCGCATACGTCATGCAGCTGCGCGCGAAGCCGATGATCGACTCGTCGAGGTTGTACATGCCCATGGCGACGCCGCCGCCGGGGAAGTCGAAGATCTTGTGCTCGATCGGCTTGCCGCCGTCCTTCGGCGTGTACGTCATCGTCAGCGTGCCCGGACCCGGGACCACGAAGTCGGTCGCCTTGTACTGGTCGCCGAACGCGTGACGGCCGACCACGATCGGCCGCGTCCAACCCGGCACCAGCCGCGGCACGTTCTTGCAGATGATCGGCTCGCGGAAGATCGTCCCGCCGATGATGTTGCGGATGGTCCCGTTCGGGGACTTCCACATCTCGGTGAGGTTGAACTCCTTCACGCGCGCTTCGTCCGGCGTGATCGTCGCGCACTTCACGGCGACGCCGTACTGCTTGGTCGCGTTCGCGGAATCGATCGTGACCTGATCGCCCGTCTTGTCGCGGTACTCGATCCCCAGATCGAAGTACTTCAGGTCGATGTCGAGGTAGGGAAGGATCAGCTTCTCCTTGATGAAGTGCCAGATGATGCGGGTCATCTCGTCGCCGTCCATCTCGACGACAGGGTTCTTCACCTTGATCTTCGTGGTCATCGCCGCGGGTTGTATCACGGGCCAATCCGCGTTGACGGCGACGTGAACGTCAACCTGAACCTGAACCACTGACGAACGACCCGCATCCGCGTGAGCATTCCGACGATGCTCTTTCCGCAACTCGATTCCAACTGCGTACTCGGCATCGACGCCGCTGACAGCTGATCCACGGTTCAGGTTCACGACAACGTCAACGGACCCTGCGCCGCCGCCGCCACACGCCAGCCGCGAGTAACACCCCGAGCCCTACGTCCGCCCCACCACCGGCCGAGCAGCCACCCGAGTCATCTGCTTCGGTCTCCTCGGTCTCCGGGTCATCACCGTGGCCCTCGCATGCGGCGCGCTCGAGCCTGCGCCCCGTGACGGACTGGATCCACGACACGACCTTGTCGGCCCGCACGTAGACGCCGCCGTTTCCACACGGCGCGCCGGGCAGCGCGAGTCCGCGCGACACCACCCCGACCAGCGCGGGCCCGTGGCGCGCGTCGAGCAGCGCCGGGCCACCAGAGTCGCCGAAGCAGCTATCGCTGCCGCGCCCGCCGGCAGTGAACTCGCCATTCGGGATCACGGACGGCTCGCAGCTCGGATCGGAGCCGCACTGCGGATCGAGCACGGGGAGCGACGCCTGCCGCAGCGTGGTGTTGTCATCGGTGCCGCTCGGCGACGTCAGCCCGAAGCCGACGACTTGCAGCTGCTTGTGTGCACCGAGGTACTCGTTCGCGAGGCACGCGGTGGCGATCGCGCGTGGCTTCGGCTTCGCCACGTGGTCGAGCATCAGCACGGCGACGTCGTAGCGGTGCTCCCAGTCCGGATAGGCGCGGGCCCACTTCACCGGCACGCGATCACCGGCGGTGGTCGCATAGTCGGTCGTGTTGACGATGACGAGCTTCGGTGCGACCTCGACGCAGTGGCCGGCCGTCAGCACGACATCGGGCGCGATCAAGGTTCCGGTGCACGTGCCTTCGGTGCCGATCACCGCGACGACGTCGGGGAACGCACCGGGCACGACGGATCGACCGCCGATGACAGGCGCCGGCCCCGGATCGGCGACGGCGGTGGCGAGCATGGATGAGGACAGGACGAGGGCGAGAGCGATGCGCTGCATGCGGGCGCACTCAGCAACCGCAAGGCCATGCGGAGCGCGCATGATCTCGCTGTGTTAGCGCGCGTTGTACGGCCGGAAGCCGGACGAGCGGCCGAGGAGCGGACGATCAGCGGACAGCGCGGCGACGGGCGAACCCGAGGCTGCCGATCGCGAGGAGGATCAGCGCCGCGTTCGCACCGCCGCGCGCCGACGAGCAACCGACCGACGAATCGGTCGCGCCGTCATCGGCGGCCTCGGCGACCTCGTCCGGGCAGTCCTTCGCGATCTCGCGACCGGTGGTGCGCTCGATCCACGCCAGCACTTTATCGGTGCGAACGTAGATGCCGCCGCCGCCGCACGGGGTCGCGCTGTCATCGAGGCCGCGCGACACCGCGGCGACGAGCACCGGGCCGCGCGCGGTATCGAGATAGACCGGACCGCCCGAGTCGCCGAAGCACGAATCGCCGCCGTTGCCGCCCGCGACGAACTCGCCCTGCGGCGCGATCGCATCCCGACAGCCGTTGCCGCCGCTGCACGTGGCATCGAGCACCGGCGCCATCGCCTCGCGCAGCGCGGTGTTCGCGCCGACGCCGGCTTCGTCGGTGAGACCGAAGCCCACGAGGTGGACCATGGTCTCGTCGGCGAAGCCCGAGAACGTGCAGTGACCGGCGACCGACCGCGGCGCGACGCCGACGACCGGGGAGACGAGCACGACCACGGCGACGTCGAACTTCTGCTGATAGTCCGGATACGCCGTGATGCTCTCGATCGCGATGTGCTGGCCGCCACCGTTGTAGTTGGTCGTGTTCGCCACGACCTCGGTCGGCTCGATCCCGGTGCAGTGCCCGGCCGTGAGCACCACGTCCGGCGCGATCAGCGTTCCGCTGCACGAACCGTGAGGTCCGAGGATCGCGACGGCGTCGGGCCACTTCCCGAACGGCACCGTGGACCCGCCGACGACCGGCGGGTTCGTCGTGCCCGCGAGCGCCTGTGTCGCTGCGGCCAGCGACAGAACCGCGAGAACGAGCGAGCGAAGCACAGCTGTCCTCACAGCAACCTTCGCGCCGCCCGCAAGTACGTGTCCGCACGTGCGCCGATGTCGGCCGTTGTAGCTGTAGCGCCCGACCGCTCCGTGCGGTGCGCATCCGGGACACGTGAGGATCTCCTGGATCCATCAGCACTTCGCTATCGTGGAAACGATGAGCGCGGTTCCGCACCTCGGGAGATTGCTGAGCGCTAGTTGAGCCACATGAGATATCGCAGCTTCTGATCGAACGTGTCGCTGCCGCGCTCGAGGTCGTCCTTGATCTTGCTCAGGCGCTGCACGGCCCCAGACGGCTTCATGGACGTGCGGTAGCCGTTGCCCACGAGCTGCCGGAGCAGCGTCTCGATCTCCTGCGGCGTCTTGGGATCCTTGCGCAGGTCGATCACGATGTCCTTCGGCTCTCGGAGCATGGCCCCGAGATCGAGAAAGCCATCCGGCATGAGGAGCGCGGCCTTCGGCTCGAACACCGCCGCGAGCTGCCGGATCGAGATGCCCTCGTCACTCGTCAGCATTCGCCGCACGTCGCCGGTGACGCCGGCCCAGGTCGCATAGATCGCCGCATCCATCGGAAGCGGGATCGGGTGGTTCTTCTGCGTCGGGTTCGGCACCCACTCGCGATCGTCGTCGGTCTCCGCGAGGTAGGCGGCGCGACACCTGTCCGCATGATCCACGCCCGCGAGGATCAGCTCGCGCGCATGCTTCATGCGGCCCGGGTCGACGAGCTTGATCGTGATCGGAGGCATCTTCTCGTTGC
>JBBRED010000238.1:0-13215 GCA_038203335.1 Haliangiales bacterium
ATCGTCGTCGCCGACGAGCAGCGCTTCGGCTTCACTCGCGACGAGCTCGAGCATCCGCTCGACGAGCACGCCGGCATCAGGCGCGGCGACGCTGCTCGTCACTTCGGAGACCTCGTCGGGGTCCTGAACAATTTGCACGACGTCCGTCTTCGCAGGCGACGGGGCTACCGGCGCGCGAACATACGGAATCGGCGGCGGCTTGGTCCCCGGCCGACGGATAGGCGGATCCGCCATGCGACGCGCGATCGTAGCAGGACCGCATGAAAAGACGCCAGAACCTGACCCTTCCGGTGTTACCGTCGCAGCAGATGAGGTCTCGCCGGGCCGTCTGCGTCAGCCGCGACGAGGGGGTCCGCCGGGTGGTTGGCGCCGCCCTGGCCTCGGCCGGGCTGACCGTCGAGCACGCCGAGACGCTCCCCGCCTCGACGGAGGACGCCGCGGTGGTCGTTGTCGACCGGGCCACCCGCCAGGCGGAAGGTACTCGCCTGCACGAGGTGTCGGCCCCCGTCGTGGTGGTCGGGGATGACCTGGACGACGACGGCCTGATCACCCTCATGCTCGAGCAGCCGGTCAGCCACCTGGTAGGGGACCCGAACGACCGAGATCTGGGCATCACGACCGAGAAACTTGCATCGGGTGACGTGTTCGGGCTCGAGAAGTACCTGTCGACCGGCACCAAGGTCGGCGAGCGGGTGATCCGCACCGATGACGAGAAGCGCCACGCGATCGACGAGGTCTGCGCGTGGGCCGATGCGATCGGCGCGCGGCGACCCGTGATCCATCGGATCACGTCGGTGGTCGACGAGCTGCTGATGAACGCGCTGCGCGATTGCGACGACACCGGCATGCGCCGCGCCGTGCTTCGCTGGGGCAAGGACGATGCGACCCTCGCGATCTCCGTCGGCGACGGATTCGGCGCGCTGAGCCAGCGCGACGTGATCGATCACGTGCGGAGGGCGCGCAACGAGCGCGGCCGACCGCAGGCGAAGACCGAGTCCGATGGCGCAGGGCTCGGGCTGTACCTGGTGCTCGCGAACGTGGCGTCACTGATCGTCAACGTGGCGCCCGGTCTCGAGACCGAGGTCGTGTGCCTGTTCGACCTCGCGAAACCGAGCCAGCAGGGCGCGATCGCCAGGGGCGTTCGCTCGCTGCACGTGTTTCAGGCCGCGAACTAGGTCAGGCGACGAGCTTGAGCTGCGCACGGAGCTGACCCGCCGTACCGAACAGCTCCGCTTCCCAGGTGGTGAGCAGCGCGCGCGTATCGCGATCGTCGGGGTGAAAGCGCGGGCGGAAGTACGAGAGGTACGCTGGCACGAGGCGGGTGAGGTGACCGGGCGAGACGAACAGGCGGCCGAGGCCACGGATCCACGTCCACGGACGGAAGAGGATGCCGCGCGTGTACATCAGGCGCGCGTGCACCATCATCTGGACGGCGAAGAACACGAAGGTGGTGAGCAGCATGATCGACGCGCGGCGCACGTAGCCACCGCCGGCGGCGCGGTAGACGTCGAACGCGACCGCCTTGTGCTCGGACTCCTCGAGCGCGTGCCACAGCCAGAGCCCGCGGACCGCGGGATCGATCTCGTCCCGCATGCGCTCGTCGCTGAGCAGCTGCTCGGCCAGCATCGCGGTGAAGTGCTCGAGCGCGCAGGTCGCCGCGAGCTGAGACTTCGGCGAAAGCACCTTGCGTACGAGCGTGAGGAAGCCTTTCAGCCTGCGCTCGACCTTCGGTGATTCGGCGAAGCCATGTGCGACGAGCATCTCGTTGAACGCGCGGTGCTCCTTGCCGTGCATCGCCTCCTGACCGATGAAGCCCTTCACCTGCGCGGCGAGCTCGGGCGACGTCACGAAGTCCTTGTGCTGCTTGACCGACTCGACGAAGAACCGCTCGCCCTCGGGAAACAGCAGCGAGAGCGCGTTCAGGAACGTGGTCTGGAAGCCGTCGCCGTTGCACCAGTCACGGCGCACCGCGTCCGGATCGAGCGCAAAGTCGACATCACGGCGGGGGATGTTCATGCATCCAGTCTGGGATCTGCGGCCGTTCGGCCCTAGGTCTGCGCAGGCCGAGTGGCTATCATTTGGGGCCACGTGTACGACCTGCCCGGCGCCTACCTCCGCGACCTCGTCGAGCTGACGGGGAAGTGGAACGTCACGCCGGCGGCGCTGCTCGCCGATCTGCCGATCACCGCGGCGGCGCTCGCGGATCCCACCACGCGCGTACCGCTCAAGGTGTGCGAGGCGATCATCGCGCGCGCGCACGCGCTGACCCAGGAGCCGGGGCTCGCGTTTCACGTCGGGACGCAGATGCGGCTGTCGTCGCACGGCTTCCTCGGGTTCGCGGCGATGACCGCGGGCACGGTGCGCGAAGCGCTCGAGCTGGCGACGAAGTTCGCGAGCACGCGGACCAGCGCGATCTCCCTCGCGCTGCATGTCGAGGGCGAGAGCGCGAGCATCGTGATCGAGGAGCGCACGGACCTCGGCTCGCTGCGCGAGTTCCTGGTCATCGCGGTGCTCGTCGGCATCTGGCAGCTCGGCCAGGGGCTGACCGGTGCGCCGCTCGATGGCTACGCCGAGTGCGCGTTCGCGGCGCCGGCCTACGCCGCGACCCTGCCGCTCGGTGGTCGGCTGCGGTTCGAGCGGCCCGCGCACCGTCTCGTGTTCGCGGCGCACATGCTCGACCTGCCGTTCGTGACCGCCGATCCGGTCGCCACGAGAATGTCCACCGCGCAGCTCGAGCGCGAGCTCGCGGTCGTGGTCGATGCGGGCCTGCCGTCGCGGATCCGGGCGCTGTTCGCGGCGCGCGCGGACTTTCCGCCGATCACGCAGGTCGCGAAGCAGCTGCGGATGTCGACGCGCACGCTCAAGCGCAAGCTCGCCGAGCACGACACCACGTTCTCGGCGCTTCGCGACGACCAGCGGCGACAGCGCGCGCTGCTGCTCCTCGACAACCGCGACCTCTCGATCGGCGAGATCGCGACGAAGCTCGGCTACAGCGAGCTGCCGAACTTCACGCGCGCGTTCCGCAAGTGGACCGGCGTGACCCCGAACGCCTATCGCGAGGGCGCTAGCGGCAGCGGGCGATCGCGGCATCGACCGTGAACACCGTCGCGTAATACTCCGCGTCGAGCGCGCGAATTCGATCGCCGAGCACCGCCACGGTTCCGCAGCGCCCGAGGGAGGCTTCGACGCTCGCGGAGGCCGCGAGCTCGACCACCGCCGGATCGCGCGCGAGCACGACCGGTCTGCGCACCACCGGCTCGTGCACTCTCGCGATCGGCGTCGGCTCCGGCTCCGCGTGGTGCCGGCTCTCGGCCACCAGCGCCGTGATCGCGGCGACGCCTGCGACGCCGAGCAGCAAGGTGGTACCGATGCCGTGTCCGGCCGCGCACTCGTCGCCGCCGCCGCTGCATCCGCTCGCCTGGATCCCGACCGCGAGCGCCACCGAGCCCGCCGCGACGCCGCCGGCCACCTTGCCCGTGGTGGTGGCGCACGCGGGCGCCAGGACGAGAGCAAGTGCCAGGTGCTTCATGACCCGACATCGAGCAAGCGCTGCGCCGACGTGAATCTCCGCGAGATCACGTGGCGGTGCGGTCAGGACTCCCCATGTGTCGTCGGAGACTGGTCAGTCGCGTAGCGATGCGATGGCCTGATCTATCGTCGACAGTGCAGATAGACGTCGACGATCGCGCCGGTCCGTACCGCCCCCGTCGCATCGCGCCAGGTCAGCTCGGCGCGCTCGCCCTCGCAGTTGCCGCGCGCGTCGCATCGCCGCTCGGCGCGCGCGGTGACGGGAATCGAGATCACCACGTCGCTCGCGGGGCGCAACTCGCTGGCGCTGCTCGCGCGATCGCCATCGCGATCGGTCCACAGCAGCAGCGTGGCGAACATCGGGTCGCGGCGATCGATGACCCCGTCTCGGTTCACGTCGAGCGGAGCGAGGGCGGCGAAGCCGTTGCGCGCGGCGCTGCCGTCGGGCAAGACGGTCGAGTCGCCGAACAGCTCGGCGCCGCTCGTGATCGCGCCGTCGCCATCGCGATCGATCGCGAGCCAAGGCGTGCGCGCACTCGGCCAGTCGCTCGTCACCGGCTCGGCCCGGTGGAAGGCAAACTCGCCGGTGGTCGAGACGAAGTCGATCGGCTCGCCCTCGAACGCGAGCACGAGCGGCGTATCGCAGACGTTGCGATTCTGGTGGCTGCACAGGATCCGGATCGTCTCCCGTTCCTCGGCCTCGAACGTTCCGAGCAGATCCGCGATCCGCTCGCGCGGCGGATTCCCGCCATCGGCGAGGCGCGGCCGCGGGATCATCCCCGCGCACGGATCGACCCGACGGATCTTGCAGATCTCGCGCACGTCGCGCTGTTCTTTCGTCGAAAGCGTCGAGAACCAGGTCTTCCGCACCCGACGCTTCACGGTCGGCGCGGGCCGCTCGACGGGAGGCCGCGTCTCGACCGGCGGCGAGGCCGACACGGCGGGCTTCGCCGGCTGGGGCGCCTTGACCGGTGGCGGTAAGGGCGCCGCCTCGACCACCTTGGTCGCTGTCGCCTCCGGCTCGGCCCGCTCGCACGCCCCGAGACACGCAAGCAGCAGCAAGGCACGCATCCGATCGAGACACCGCGAGATCCAACGAGTTGCGGTGTCCGAATGGGGACGCTTTCAACTTAAGTTGAAAGCGTCCCCTTTCGGACAAGGGCGGCGACGAGCATCACCACGGTCCCGCCGCCGGCGAGCGCGAGGCCGGGCAGCGGATCGGGCTGGCGAAGCGCGGCGAACAAGGCCGGGGCGAGCACGAAGATCGTCCACCAGCCGACGATCCAGGCGAGCTTGGCGAGCCGACGAGAGGAGGCGGTGATCGGGAGCGTGGCGGACAGCTTGGGCAGCTCGATCGGGGTGCGGTCGAGGCGGCCCGAGAGCGAGAGGCCGTAGAGAGCGGCGCCGACGAGGGTCGCGGTCAGCCAGGGGGTTGGATCGGCGGGGCGCGCGATGCCGACGATCAGGAGGACGAGGAAGATCAGGGCGCCGAGAGCGAAGGCCATCGGATAGCGGCGGCGCATCAGGCGGGCGTCTTTCGAGTAGGGGAGCGCGGCGTCGCCGATGAGGCGGGCGATCCCGCGCTCGATCGCGCTCGGCGGGTGGATCTCGAGCATCGCGAGGCGCTGCCGATCGAGGGCCGACACATCGCGGAGGATCGTTCCCATCACGCGTGGCGCGGTGGCTCGTGTTGCGACCATCGCGAGGAGCGAGACGCCCGCGATCGAGACCAGAACGATCGGCATCGGCACGTTCGGCGAGCCGCCGGTCAGCCACGAGCTCGAGATCAAGATGCCCACGATCAGCAGGCTCGATGCGAAGCCGGGGAACGCGCCGAGCGCGGCGGTAGATGGCGCCGGCGGCGTGACGGCGGTGGCCGCGCGGCGCTCGCGATCGATGCCGGTCGCGACGCGCAGGGCCTGGATCCGATCGGTCTGGCTGACGGCCACCAGCGACGCGGCCCACACGGCTACCGCGGGGAGGAACAGCGCGGCGGCGAGGCCGAGCGCGCCGGCGGCGGCCGCGTGCCGGAGGAACAGCTCGGTCGAGTACTGGGCGAGGGGCGCGGCGCCGATCACGACCACCACGGTGGTCCACATCGAGGCCTTCACGCACCGCCACAGCGCGGCGTCGAGGAGCGGCCCGCCTTCGATCGGAAGCTGCGCCAGGAGCGCCGCGTCGGCGCGCCAGTAGAGGTGGAACGGGACGCGCATGAACGCGAACGCGTAGGCCGCGAGCGCGCCGGCGAGCCACGCGTGGCTGCCCTTCACGGTCGCCGCGACGTGTGCCGCGGCGATCTCCGCGTCGGTGTAGGCATCCACGGCCATCGCGGACGACGCGCGCCACCACACCCAGGCGGCGATCGCGGCGGCCGAGATCCACACGGCGGCGAACGCGGCGCCGCTCCGGCCGCGCTTGTCGTGGAGCGTGGACCACCGGATCAGATCCGCGCTGGTCACGTGGGACCTTCGTCGGCGATCAACGAGACGTAGAAGTCCTCGACGGCGGACGGGCCCTTGCCGAGGAGCTGCGCGAGCTCCTGGCCGCGCTTGTCGGCGACGAGCTTGCCCTTGTCCATCATCAGGATCCGATCGCACATGCGCTCGGCCACGCCGAGCAGGTGCGTGGACATCAACACGGTCGCGCCGCGCGTCGCCGCGGCCTTGAGGGCGGCGCGCGCCGAGCGCGAGGCGTGGGGATCGAGGCCGTTCAGGGTCTCGTCGAGCAGCACGAGCTCGACGCCGCCGACGAGCGCCGCGGCGAGGCCAACGCGCTGCCGCATGCCGAACGACAGCTCGCGGCACGGGCGCGCGAGGATCTTGTCGAGGCCGAGGGACTCGAGCACGGCCTGGGCCGCCGCGCGATCGGAGCCTCGCGCCTCGGCGATGAACGTCACGTGCTCGAGCACGGTGAAGAACTCGTAGAGAGCCGGCGGTTGATCGGCGAACCCGACCTTGCCGCGCGCCGAGCGCGGAGCGGTGGCGAGATCCTGATCGCCGACGATGATCTTGCCCGCGGTGGGCACGATCGAGCCCGCGATCGCCGATAGCGTGGTGCTCTTGCCCGCGCCGTTCGGCCCGAGCAGCAGCACGATCTCGCCGGGGGCGAGCTCCACGCTCAGGTCATCGACCGCGAGTCGCTTGCCGTAGTGAATGGAGAGGTGTTCGATCTTCGCGAGCGCGGTCACTTCGTCGCTGGCTCCCAGGTGTAGACCGCAACGTAGAGCACCTTGGTGCTGCCGTGTGCGGGCACGGTGGTTCGCATCGAGATCTGCTGGGCGCCTTCCTTGTCGGCCTTCGGCGCCGAGTAGTAGGCGAGGGTCCAGTTCTGGCCGCGGTAGAGGTGCTCGCGAATGACGACGTCGACCGGCAACGCGCGCTCGTTGGTCATGGTCACCACGAACTCCTCGACGAGCCGCTTGCCGTCATCGTCGACGGTCAGCTCGCGTCGTTCGCGCTTGCCGGTGACGCCCACCGCCGTGCCGATCGCGACGGTATCGCGGTCCGCCACGCGCGTCGATGCATCGAACAGCCGGGTCTCGCCGAGCACGCCGAGCGAGCCATCGGCGTGGCGCTCGAGCAACCGCACCGGACCGCCGGGCAGACCCGCGCTCGCGGCCTGCGGCCGCACGACCTCGAAGCTCTCGGTGACGCGTGGGCCGGCGGAGGGCACCACCCCCAGCGCCGGATCGCGGATCGGCGCCGAGCCGCCGTGGTCGAGCTTCGTGCCGATCGGATCGTAGACGAGCACCGAGCTCATCGCGCGGGGCGCCTCGCCGGGCAGCAGCTCGACCCGCGTCTCTCCGGTCCCGAGCGCGATGGTCCCGAGCGGCCGCGGCTGCGCGGTCGGTGCACTGCTGGGCGGCGTGCCCGCGAGCTGCGCTCCGAACTGCTCCGCGAGCCGCCCGCGCCACGCTCCGAGCTCGGAATCGATGACGACGGCCCGGATCTTCGCGAACCCGATGCCGGTGGTGTTGCGGATCGCGATCGCCCCGCGCAGCGAGACCTTCTCGCGCACCGGCGTGGTGGTCATCGTGTACGCGGCATCCCACGCGATCCGCTCGGTCACGTAGCCGAGGAACAGCGTGAAGTGCCCGGCGTGGGGGCCGCTGACGACGAACGTGAGCTCGGTCGGCGTGGTCGGCGGAGAAGGACCGATCTTGTCCTCGTCGCCCTCCTCCGGTGATTCCTCGTCGTCCTCGTCAGTGGGCTCGACCTCCGTCTTCTTCGCGGGCGCCGCTACCCGTGCGACCTCCACCGCGCGTAGCTCGGAGACCGCGAGCTCGCCGCGGTCGAGCACCACCACGTCCTCGACGTCCACGCCGATCGGCACGCGCACGCTGACGGTCGCGGTATCGGCCGGCGGGATGTCGACCTCGACGCGCTGCTTGACGAGCGCGCGGTCGCGATAGAGCGTGAGCTCGTCGCCGGGCGGCGGCGGTGCGGCGGCGCGCGGGACCTTTGGCCCACACGCGCCGAGCGCGAACATCACGAGCGCGGCGCGGATCACCATGTGTAGACGACGGAGTACGTGACGGTCTTCTTCCCGCTCGGCGGCACGTTCGCCCGGTACTCGAGGGTCTGTGCTCCGCCGCGCGAGCTCTTCGCATCTTCTCCGTCGAGCCGCCACACCGGCCATCGCCAGGCGAACTCGCGGATCACGATCTCCTGCGCCTTCTTCGACTTGTTCTCGACCTTGACCTCGAGCTTCTCGGTCACCGTGTGCGTCCGCTCGTCGTACGTGCACGCGATCGCCTTGCGCTCGCCGATCACCTCGGTGTGCGGTGCCACGCGTACGCGCGCGAGGCCGGCGCTCGACTTCAGCGCCTCCTCGCTCACGACCTCGAGCCGATCGGCCTTGTGCCGGAACATCCGCACGCGCCCGTCGGGGAGAGACTCCTTCGTCGGCACGTCGAGCTCGATCGCCACCTCGGCGCGTCCGTTGCCCATGCCCACGCCGTTGAACTGATTGCAGTCGGTGTTCGGATACGCCTGGAACCCGAGCGACGGATCGGGCATCGCCTCGTAGGTAACGACCGAGCGCGCCTTGGCGTTCTGCTTCGTGGGGAACAGCTCGACCTGCACGGACTGCCCGCTGCCGATGTGGACGGGCGTGGCGATCGTGTAGCGCGTGGGGGTGGGGGCCGGCGAGCCGCGCATCGATGCCACCTGGCTCGTGGTCCCGCCGCTGACCAGGGTCAGCTCCGCGTTGTCGAACGTGGCGCCCGAGGTGTTCGTCACCGTGGCCCACGCGGAGAAGTCGAGGGTGGCACCGCCCTCGTCGAGGACGGCGAGGTAGTCCGCGGTCCACGTCATGCCATCGGCGCGGTAGGTCAGCTGGATGTCGTGCTTGCCGGGCTTCTTCGACGACAGGCGCCAGATCAGGCTCGGTCGATCGACACCGGAGCCCACGGGGAGCCGCACGTCCTGCACGTAGCTGTCGCGGCGCATGACCTGGAGGCGGCGCTGATCGCCGGTCCCGATCTCGAGGACGAGCACCTGCTCGTCGACGGAGCGAAGCACGCCACCGAGCTCGCCCTTGGCGGTCACCACGGTCACCGGATCGCCGATGTGGCGCTGCAGGATCTCCGTCGGCGTGGTCGCGCCGCGCACGAAGCGCTGCTCCGCGATCGTGGTCGCCGCGTCGGTGAGGTCGCGAAGCTGCACGGATGCTGGGTCCACCGTCGCTGCGACGTTCGGGATCCGGACCTCCGCCCCGGCGACGACATCGATCTCGCGCCGCTCGGTGACGAGCGCGCCCGTCGTCGGTGCATACCCGCCATAGGTCAGCCCGCCGTAGACGGCCGCGGCCGGGCCTGGTGCGGCCCACACGGTGACCTTCGTGCGAGGTGCCGTGCCCCCTGCGTTCGCGACGACGGCGCCGATCGCGACGCTGGCCGCGACGAGCCCCGCGAGGCTGCGGGAATGGCTGCCCATGCATTCAGTGTACGACGACGCGAACAGGCGGGCAGGTTCCATCTATGTGTATAGTTCGGACGTGGCGGTCGCGACGTATCCGGGAACGGTGTCGCCGTTGCGGGGGCTGGACCCTTTTGGGGAGGCCGAGCGCGACGTGTGGCACGGTCGCGAGACCGAGCGCGACGAGATCGCGAAGATGGTCACGGCGGACGGCTTCCGCGCGGGCCTCGTCTACGGCGAGCCCGGGGTGGGCAAGACCTCGCTCGTGCGCGCGGGCCTGATCCCCTACCTCCGCGATCACGGCATCGTCGCGCTCGCGTGCGAGGACCTCGGAACCCCGGCGCAGAGCTTCGCCTCGGGCCTCTCGGCGTTCGGGATCCAGCCGAACAGCAACGAAGCGCCGGTCGCGTTCGTCTCGCGCGCGGTGTCGGCGGCGGTCGCGGGCCAGCAGTTCGTGTTCGTCGTCGACGACATCGACGTCCTGTGCGCTGACGACAAGGCGGTCGGCGAGCTCAGCGATCTGTTCGCGCGCGTGGTCAGTCGCTCCGGCGGTCGCGCGCGGTTCTTGTTCGTGTGTGCGAGCGAGCGGCAGCACCTGCTCGGCGCGCTCGAGCGCCGCACCGGCTCGCTGTTACCGCCGTCGGCGCGCTACGAGCTGACCCGCATTCCGGTCGAGCTCGCGGGTACGATCTTCGATCGCATGCTCTCGCTCTCCGGCGTCGCCGCGGATCCGCCGCTCGCGAACGCCGTGGTCCAGGGCATCAGCCGCGGTCAGCCGCTGCTCGCCGCCGACCTCCAGATCTGCGCGATGGCGATGCGCGACCTCCGGGTCACTACCCTCGGCGCGCTGCAGAAGATCGGCGGCCCGAGCGAGCTCGAGTCGCTGTGGCTCCACGAGGCGTGCAAGGCCACCGGCAACGAGCGCTCGGCGCTCCGCCTGTGCGCCGAGCTCGCGGCGACGGGCCACGTGCCGCGGACCGCCGAGAGCGTGGTCAAGCGGATCAACCTCGACATGGCGTTCGCGCAGCAGGCGCTGAACACCCTCGAGAGCAAGGGCGTGATCATCCGTGCCGATCCGGCGGCGAGCACGTGGATCCTCCGGCACGAGGTGCTCACACAGCGCGTGAAGGAGCTGACCGCTCCCGCGCGCGCAGCGGCGCGCCGTGGCTTCGATCTTCTCGGCAGCAAGACGCAGAACAAGGAGCGGCTGAACCTCCGCGAGCTGCGCGCACTTCGCAACGAGGGCATCGCCGCGGTCACGCCCGAGGAGCAGGCGGTCCTCGATCGCAGCAAGCGCTACTACATGATGATCGCCGGCGCGATCGCGGCCACGCCGATCATCCTGCTCATCATCATCTGGTTCGCCATGCGCGGCCGCGTCTACTACGACCTCGAGTCGCAGGCCGGCGGCGATCGCATCGTCGTTCGGAAGGGACGCGCGGGCCTCTCGAGCTTCCACTGGCTGCCCGGCGGGTTCGGCGATCAGATCGCGGACACTGGCCTCACCCGTCCGATGGTCGCCGCCGAGGCGTGGAAGAAGATCGAGAACCACGACACCGGCGCCGCCAAGGGCGAATGGGCCGAGATGATCCCGGGGATGATGGCGCCGCAGCTCGCGGGCCTCGTCGACTACGCCACGACCGGTAACGAGAAGGCGCTCGAGGCGCTCAAGGCCGCCGCGAAGGATCCCGAGGATCTCGCCGAGCTGCTCACCGCGCTGCGCCCGATCGCGCGCGGTACGCCGAGCGAGGTCGCGCTCGTCGAGGCCGCGCTCAAGACGCCGTCGCCCGCGGTGCAGCGCGCGGCCGTGGCCGCCGCCGGTGCCGCCGCGCAGCGCGCGGATGTCTACCAGGACACGCTCGCGCAGACGCTGATCTCCTCCGATTCGGAGCTGCGACGCATCGCATTCTCCTCGGTGCGCAGCCTCGGAGAGCGCGGTCGCGTGCTGTTCCAGAAGGCGCTCGATGCGAACCCCGATTCTGCGGCGCGTCGCGAGCTCCTCGTGGAGGTCTCCACGATCAGCGTCGAGGACACCGGCTCCGCGACCACTGCGATCGCGGTGCTCTCCGATGCCGACGCCTCGCCGGCGCTCCGCGACCGTGCGCGGACGCAGATCCGCGGCGCGCTGGCGACCGCACCCGATGCCACCGCCGCCGAGCTCACGAAGTTGATCGCACAGGACCGGGCGCCCGCCGACGCGCGGATCTACGCGATCGGCCTGCTCCGCGATCTGGATCCGCTGCCCAAGATTCCCGATCTCGTCGAGTCGGCACGCACCGCATTCGCCTCGCGATCTGCCGGGGTGCGCGCCGCCGCGCTGCCGCTCTACGCGAAGGCGGATCCCGAGCGCGCCGGTGGCGACCTCTCGACGATGCTCGAGGACAAGAAGCTCGACAAGGCACTTCGCGTCGCCGCCGCGCTCGCGTGGGGCGAGGTCGCGCCGACCGCGAAGGGCGCCGCCGAGAACGCGCTCGACCGCATGCTCAAGGACGAGGACGGCGACGTGCGCGCCGCCGCGGCCGCCGCGTCGGGCAAGGCCGGTCGCTCCTACCAGGATCGACTGATCAAGATGGCGAAGTCCGAGAACTACAACGTCCGGATCGGCGCCGCCGAGGGTCTCGCCGCGAGCGCGGAGAGCGGTGGCAACGTCGGCGTCGCCGTCGGTGGCATCTCGCAGCTGTGGCGCGAGAAGGGCCGGCCGCGGCGCGATGCCGCGAAGGTGTTCGCGCACCTCGCGAAGAAGAAGCCGGCCGCCGTGCTCGAGTACCTGAGCGCCGCGGCGCGCACCCCCGAGGATCCGGCGCTGCACCCGATCGGCGTCGAGGGCCTGTGCAACGCGTCGCTCGCCGGGAGCGCCGAGGCGCGTCGCCTGCTCGCGCGGTCCACCGATGATCCCTCCGTCGACGTGCGCCGCATCGTGATGAGCTGTGTCGCCGACGGCCCGGAGCCGGCCAAGAACGGCGCGGTGATCGCGGCGAAGCTCGTCGGTGATCAGAGCAGCGAGATCCGCGCGGATGCGGCGCGCGTGCTCGCGATGTCCGCGGCGAAGGGCAACAAGACCGTCGGCGAGTCGCTGGTCAAGATGCTCGACGATCCGGACCGCGAGGTCCGTGTGATCGCGATCCGGGCCGTGGGCGCCCTCGGTGCCGATGCGCCGAAGACCGCGCAGGCGACGATGTCGAAGATGTTCGAGCGCGGTGACGAGGCCGAGAAGCTCGCGCTGCTTCGCGCCGCGAAGCTGATCGGCGCGGGCGACCTGATCGGCATCGCGGTGGCCGATAGCTCGCCGCTGGTGCGCGTCGAGGCCGTCGATGCGGCGCTCGCCTCCGGCCTGCGCGCCGGTGCCACCTTGTCGGCCGCGCTCGCCGATCCCGATCCGCAGGTCCGCAAGGCCGCGCTCGAGCGGCTCGCCGCGCAGAAGGACAAGCTCGAGCCCGCCGTTCTCGATCGCACCCTGGCCCTCGCGGTCCGCGATCCGAACCCGGAGCTCAGCCAGCTCGCGCTGACCACGATCGCGCGGGTCGCGCAGAAGGACGCCGTCGTCGCGCGCCTCCATCGCTCGCTCGGATCGCGCGCCGAGCGCGAGCGTGCGCAGGCCGCCGCCGCGGCGATCGGCCTCGTCGATCGCGATGCCGCACTCGCTCTGCAGCTTCTCGAGCCGCTGCTCGATGATCCGTCTCACGACGTGCGTGTCGCGATGCTTCCGGCGCTCGCGGCCGCGTACGCCAAGACGAACGAGCCGGAGAAGCTCGCCGATATCCTGCGCGAT
>JBBRED010000239.1:0-13012 GCA_038203335.1 Haliangiales bacterium
CCTCGCTGGCGCCGGTGCCGGTGGCGCGGTCGGTACGTTGACGGGCGCGCTGGTCGGCCTCGGCATCCCCGAGTACGAGGCGAAGCGCTACGAGACGTTCCTCCGCAACGGCGGCGCACTGCTGACGGTGCACGCGGATGATAGCGACTGGGCGAAGAAGGCGAAGGAAGCGCTCGAGCGCTACGGCGCGAAGGACATCGACAAGATGTCCGAAGCCAAGGCGAGCTAGCAGCCCGCCGGCTTCCAGGTGAGATCGACCGCGCCGTACGTCGCCGCGAAGATGTCGACGCCGAGCTTGTTCGGCTTCGGGGCACAGAGCGCGCCGTACAGCGTGTAGCTGCACATCGGATTCGAGTTGTGGGTGCAGTCGTAGTCCTGGTCCATCTCGAACGCGAACGGGTCGACGACCGTCATCAGATCGGGACGACCGAGCGGCGCCATCGCGACCGCGGAGGCAGGATCAGCAAAGTACTGGACCTGCCCTCGCGGCGCGCCGGCCTCGGTCTCGTCGCTCTCGTCGAACGGAGCGTGGCTTCCTCCCGCGTCGTGCGAGTCGCGCCAGAAGCTCGTGGTGATCGCATCGCCGATCGTCCGCGCGGCGGCGGCGCCCCCCTGCGACGTGAACGCGGTGTGAAGGTCGGCGTGCAGTACCGCATCGACCTGCATGATCATCCGGTTGCCGGCACCGCCGCACATCCCCGGATCCGTCATCGTGGCACCACCGCCGCCGGTCAACCAGTACAGCTTCGTGACGTGATCGAGCATCGAGCTGCCGTCGCGGCGTAGCGTCGATTTCTCGAGACGCGTGGTCAGGGTGAGAAACACGGCCTGCGCGGACGGCGGGAGCTTCGTCCAGATCTGGCACACCCCGGTCAGCGACGCGCCGTCGAGCCCGTTCGTCGTCCGACCCGGGTGCGCGGTCAGCCACGCGAGGTACGTCTGGAGCAAACGATCCCGTGGGGTCGCGTCCGTCTGACCATCCTCGGCGACCGGCGCGACATCCGCCGGCGGCGACGAGCTCGACGAGCCACACGCTGCCAGCAGCACCAACGCGAACGCCCTCATGCCCAGGATCATACGCCGCACGCACGGCCCCCATGCAACGCGCTCGTAACAGCGTGCTACTAAACCTGATGTCCTGGCTGCGTGCGCACCGCAACGTACTGATCGCGATTTCCGCGGCGGTACTGCTTCAGGTCGCGTTCGCCGTGCTCGCGAGCGAGGTTCTCGAGGACGAGACCACGGCATTCGATCAGACCATCCTGCAGGCGTTCCGCGATGGCAACGGAATGCCGGTCGGCCCGGGGTGGCTCAAGGCCACGGTGCTGAACCTGTCTGCGCTCGGCTCGGTCGCCGTGGTGACCTTGATCGTGGTGCTCGCGGCGACGTTCCTCGTGCTCGTGAAGCGCCGCGGCGAGGCGCTCCTGCTCGTCGCGACCTCGGTCGGCGCCACGCTCACCCTGGTGGTGCTGAAGACCGTGTTCGGACGCGAGCGACCCACGGTTGTCAGCGCGCTCGCGACGGAGGTCGACCTCTCGTTCCCGAGCGGCCACTCGCTGATCGCCTCGGCGATCTATCCCACGCTTGGCCTGTTGCTGGCGCGGACCTTCAAGGATCAGCACCTCAAGGTCTTCGTGCTCGCCGCCGCCGCGTGCCTGACGCTGATGATCGGCTTCACGCGGATCTACATCGGTGTCCACTACCCGACCGATGTCCTCGGTGGCTGGATGCTCGGTCTGTCGTGGGCGATCCTGTGCGCGCTGGTCAGCCAGCGGCTGCGCCCACCGGGCATCAAGGTGTCGCCGGAACCACGATGACCGTGCCGGCCGGGCCGTCGGCGATGAACGCCGTGCCGTCCTCGCTGGCCACCGCGTTGCGGGCGCCCTTCGCGGTCGCGACCGTTGCCTGCGCCGTGATCGTACCGTCGGGTGCGAGCTGCGCGACCACCAGCTTCTCGGCGCGCGCCGCCGCGGCAAACAGCTGGTGCCGGCTCGGCACGTAGTCGATCGCATCGAGCCCGTCGCCGACCGCGAGCGAGCCGAGGACCTTGCCATCGGCCGCCACGTCCAGCGTCTCGATCCTCTCGGGGCACACCACGACCAGGTGGTTCGTGGCGCCATCGAAGATCAGGCCCTTCGGCCCGTCCTCTCCGCACGCCGGATTCCAGGTCTTGAAGATCGCGTGGGTCGCCAGGTCGACCACGAGCGTCTTGTCTTTGTCCTCGAGGTTCGTGAAGAACACACCGCGCGTGTTGTCCACCGCGAAGCCCTCGGGCTCGCCCTCGAACTTGATCGTGCTCTTCGTGGCCGGAGCACCCGGCGTGCTGACGTCGAGGACGCGGATCGATTGATCGCGCGGCGTGGTCACCCACACCTCCTTCGTGGACGCGACGTACTGCAGCCCATCGGGCATCGCGTCGAGCGTGACGCAGCCCTGCTTCGCGAGGCTCGCGCGATCGAACGCGCAGATCGTGGAGTCGCCGCGGTTGCCAACGTACGCGACGCCGTCGCCGAACGTCACGGAGCTGGGCCCGACCATGCGCTTCTGGCCGTGGCGTTCCATCTCCTTCGTCACGAACCCGTCGATCGACGTCACGGTGCGCGTCTTCGCGTCGATGATGGCGACCTTGCCGGTTCCGCCCGCGGGGACCCACACGCGATGGTTCGCCGTGTCGTAGCCGAGGTAGTCGAGGAACACGCCTCCCGTCGGGGCGCCGGGGAGCGCGAGCGTGGTCGTGGTCGGCGCCATCGCGGTCACGGGGTGGCCACAGGCGACCAGCAGAAGGAGCAACGGGGATACGCGATGCATGCTCCGACGAGGCTATGCCCGCGGAGATGAGAGGCCGATGAGTCAGGGCTCGCGCATCGCGTCGATCGCGCGCGTATCCGCCGGCGGCTCCTCGAGGCTGATCGGGCCGATCGCACCGTCGCGGAACTCGTGCACGAGCAGCTCTGCGGCCTTGTGCAGATCGACGAGCCCGCCCTTGCGCAGGCCACCGCGACGCCGGCCGACCTCGGTCAGCAGCGCCTCGGCGCTCGGCGGCGCGGCGGCGAGCTTGTAGCGCGCGACGATCAGGTGCGGGTAGCGCTTCAGGAGGTACTCGGCGCCGAACATGCCGATCGTGAGGTAGTCGATCGCGGTGTCCGGGATCGATCCGGCGAAGGCGAGGCGGAACGCGCGCGGCTCGTGCTCGATCTTCGGCCACATCAGGCCGGGGCTATCGGTGATCTGCATGCCGTTCGTGAGAGTGACGGCCTGCTGCTCCTTCGTCACCGCGGGCTTGTCGCCGACCTTCGCGACCTGGCGATTCATCAGCGTGTTGATCAGCGTCGACTTGCCCACGTTCGGTACGCCCGCGATCAGCGCGCGAACGGCCTTGTCGGGTCCGCGGTGCCGCGCGAGGTGGCGACACAGCTCGGCGATCCGCTTGCGCGTGACCTGCGGCTTGTCGGTGGTGGCCGCGAACGCCTTCACACCGGGCTCGCCCTCGAGGTAGGTCACCCACGCGCGCGTGACCTCCGGATCGGCGAGGTCGCTCTTGGTGAGGACCTTGATCACGGGCTTCGTGCCGCGGATCTCGGCGAGCAACGGATTTGTGCTCGCCTTGGGCAGCCGGCCGTCGATGACCTCGATCATCACGTCCTGCGAGGGCATCAGCGCGGCGAGCTCGCGCCGCGCCTTGGTCATGTGCCCCGGGTACCACTGCAGCGACATCGGCGCTGGTATGGCACGAATCGGCTTACGGAACGACGATCGCACCGCCTCGCTTCGTGGTCACCGGCAGACGTAGAGCGAGCGCGGTAGATCGTTCGCGTTGCCGTACGCGGTGACACAGGTCTTGCCATTGCTGCACGTGCCGCCCGGGTGACACATCTCGTGGTCGAGCGGCGGCGCACCACACGCCTGCGCCTGACACGCGAGCAGGTAACCCTGGTTGCCCTGCTCGGGATCGACGATGGCGTGCGCGCAGCAATGCCCACCGCCGCCGCCGCCGCAGTCCTCGGGACCGTCACACTGGATGGTTCCCCACGCGCAGGTCGAGGTGCCGCAGGAGCCGTTGTGCGCGGAGCTGTAGTTCGAGAAGCAGCACGTCTTTGGCGCGCTGCACGTGGCCGACGCGTTGTTCTCGCGATAGCAGCTCACGCTGCCGAGCGTGCCCGGGCTGATGCTGCCATCGGCGGCGCCCGCATCGATCTGGAGGACCGCCGCGTCAGGGCGACGCCGCCGATCGATGCTGTCGTCATCGGTGGCCGTGGTGCAGGCAGCGACGAGAAGGGGGACGATGCAAACGGCTCGAGTCGACATGCGAGACCATCGCTGCAACGCTCGCGCCCGACCAGATCGCAATGATTCCAGCGAGTCGTACGTCGGGCCGCAGGGGCGTCGGCGCACGGGGGCGGTGGGGGCGATGCGTCCGCGCACGATCAGCCGGCGCGGCTGGTCGCCCAAGCGTCGAACACGCGAAACCGCGGGCGCCCCGCTTCCTTGGCGCGATACATGGCCGCGTCGGCGTCGCGCAGCAACTCTTCACCGCGGCGATAGCTTCTGTTCATCATCACGATGCCGATGCTCGCGGTCGCCACGCTGTCGTTGCCCTCGAGCGGAAACGGTGTCCGGACGGCGGACGGTTAGCGGCGCTTGCCGGAGCGCGCGGATTTCTTCTTCTTCGCCTTCGCCGATTTGGCGGGCTTCTTCTTCGTGAGCTTGGCCTTCTTACCGCGCGGTGAGGCCGCGGGCGGATCGGCCGCGGCGACCGTGGTGGTGGACCGGACCGCCATCGGTTTGGCGCCCGGCGGCTCGAGATACTGGCTCCAGTCCACCCTGCCCTCGGCGCGAGCCGACGTTGCGATCCCGAGACCGAGGACGAGCACCAGGGCGGGGATCCATCTCGACATGCTCCGGTACTCAGCATGGGCCGTACCAACCGGCGATGGCGCAACGTCACGAGATCCGTGGAGCGGATCGGTCGCCGGTGAGAGGCGCCGCCCCGGAGGTTGGGGGTCGTTGCACCGGCTAGTCGGGGCGCCACCGGAAAAGACCGCGGTTATGCTCCGCGCATGATCACGCTCTATCACCATCCGTTCTCGCGCGCCGCCACCACGATCTGGACCCTCGAAGAGATCGGCGAGCCGTACGAGATGCGGTACGTCGACATCATGAAGGGCGAGCAGAAGTCGCCCGAGATCCTGGCGCTCAACCCGATGGGCAAGCTGCCCACGCTCACCGACGGCGACGCGGTGGTGACCGAGAACGCCGCGATCGCGCTGTACCTCGCGGACCGGTACGCGTCGGGCCGGCTCGCGCCGAAGCTCGACGATCCGAAGCGCGCTCCGTATCTGCGCTGGAGCCTGTTCGCGCCATCGGTGATCGAGCCCGGATCGCTCGCAGCGGCGAGCAAGTGGGAGTTCAAGCCGAGCCAGGCCGGCTGGGGCGCGCACGACACCATGCTCGGCGCGATGGAGAGCGCGCTCATCGGCAAGGACTGGATCCTCGGTGACACGTTCTCGATCGCCGACGTCATCTTCGGCGGCACGGTTCGCTTCATGCTGCGGTTCAACATGCTCGAGCCGCGGCCGCTGTTCACCGCGTACAACGATCGGCTCGCGCAGCGGCCGGCGCTCCAGAAGGCCGAAGCGCGAAACGCCGCGATCATGGCCGAGCACGGCCTCGGCAAGTAGCTACGGTAGGAGAACCATCGCCTCGCCGGTCTCGCTGTCGATCGAGGCCGTCGTCGCGCTGATCGAGTCCTGCGGACCGAGCTCGACCGAGGTGTAGAGCTTCGGCATCTTGTCGACCGAGAACTCGCCGTTCTTGCACGGCACCGGAGCGAAACCGAATGACTCGCCGTTCGACGCGCGGAACCGCAGGGTCAGCTTTGGCATGGTGACGCAGGTGGCGTCGCTCGCGGGCTTGCCGTTGATCGTCCACGCCACGTGCCCGAAGTAGATGCTGGACGCTGGATAGCAGCTGCGATCGCGGGCGCAGACCTGGGGGCTGCACTCGCGGTCGGCCGCGCAGCCGTCGAGGGGATCTCCCGCCGGGCCGGTCCACCCGTCGTAGGGATCCGGGGACGGCGGCGGATCCGAGGGCGGCGGGAGACAACCAGCGACGAGCACGAGCGCGAGGGCGAGCCGCATGACGTCGAGCATAGCGGTCCCTACGCCGGTCGGGGGTGGCAGATTCCGGTCGATAAGACCGGCCCGTCCTCACCGAGCAGTTGACGCGGGACGCGGGCTGGCCGACGCTACCGCCCACGCATGACTCGGTGGTCCATCGCGCTCTCGCTCGGCGTCTCCCTCGCAGGCTGCACCGATGAGGTGGAGCTCGGCTCGGTCGAATCGGACCTGAACATCGATGCGTTCGTGCTGTCGGCGCTCCCGGCGGCGGAGCGTGCCGAGCTCGTCGCGAAGTACGACCGTCTCGATCCCACGGACATGATCCCGCGCGGTCTCCTCGAGGACGCGATCATCTTCTACGACATGAACCTCCCGCTGATCCCGAAGACGAAGTTCTTCGTGGTCACGGACATGTCGCTGTACTCGGGCAAGGACCGCTACTGGCTGGTCGATGTCGCGAGCGGTGCCGTCGAGGCTCACAAGGTCGCGCACGGCGATGGTACCGATCCGGATAACAACGGCATCGCCGACACGTTCGGCAACGTCGACGGTTCTCATAAGACCTCGCTCGGCTTCTACCTGACCGGCGAGATCTACGACGGCACGCACATCCACTCGATGCGCCTCGATGGCCTGTCGAAGGACGGCACCGTCAACGGGATGGCGAATACGAACGCACGCGATCGACTGATCGTCATGCACGAGGCCACGTACGTCGACGACGCGCGGACCACCCAGCAGGGTCGCAGCAACGGTTGCCTCGCGCTCGATCCTTCGATCGAGGTGTCCATGGTCGACCGGATCCACGACGGCACGCTGATCTACGTCGCCACGAAGCCGCTGGCCGAGCCCGTGGGTCGTGGTGGCGTGATGGATCCGGACCCGATCGCCGGTGAGACGGATCCCGGGGACGATGGCGGCGCGAGCGGTGGCTGCTCCACCGGCGGTAACGGCGCCGGGCTCCTGATCACGCTGGCGCTGGTTGGCCTGCGCCGACGCCGCCGGTAGCCAGACGCCACTTGGTCCGGGTGTACGCGACGCGAAACCCGCGGCGCTCCGCGTTGCGTTGCGACGTGCTGCCCGGATTCGTGATCATCAGCGCGATCTCGCAGCCGCGCCTGCGCGCCTCGCCGAGCCGCGTCGCGAGCAGGAGGCCCTGCGCGCCGAGCCCGCGCCCCGCGGGGACCGTGCTCGCTCCGGCGAGCAGCGCGATCGTCTCGTGGATCCCGAGCGATCCGGTCGCGATCGGTGCGGCGCCGGCCTCGACGATGAAGTTCGTCATCGCGCGGTTCTGGACCACGACCTGGGAGAGCTCGCGGATCACCTGGGCGAACACCGGATCGCTGCCCCATCCGAGCACGGCGGTCTCGACCCACGCAGGGTGGTCGGTCTCGGCGATGGTACGCACGCTCAGGCCCTCGGTCGGCGCGGGCTCGCGGATCTCGGCGAGCGGCTGGACGAGCACCGTGCTGAGCTCGATCGGGCGATAGCCGCGCTCCGCGAGCAGCGCGAACGTCTCGACGCCCGCGAGCGGGCTGACCTCGTGCATCGGATCCGCTCCGCGCTCGCGGAAGAACCCCTCGATCTCATCGAGCTGCGCGGCCGTGGCCGGCGAGAACATGCCGAGGCCGAACGTCTGTGTCATCGGGGAGGTCGCACCGTCGAACATCGCGTACGTGCCGCCGAAGTCGTGCCACGCGGCGCCGACGTGCGGCGTCACGCGCTGACGAACCTCGACGAACGACGTGCCGATCGCCGCCTCGACACGCTCGATCCGACGCGCCAGCTCCCCATCCATGAACATCGCGAGCAGCTTACACTCGGAGCATGCCGGCGTACGTCGCATTGCTCCGCGGGATCAACGTCGGCGGTCGACACGCGCTGAGGATGGCAACGCTGCGCGAGGTCATCGAGGCGGCGGGTGCGACCAGGGTCGCCACGTACATCCAGAGCGGCAACGTGGTGTTCGCGCACGCCGCACGCACCTGTGCTCCGCTCGAGGCCAGGCTCGCCGCGGCGATCACGAAGGCGGCCGGGTTCCCGGTGCCCGTCGTGCTCCGCTCGGCGGTGGAGCTGGCAACGGTGATCGCCGGCAATCCGTTCGGGCCGCAGCCGCACGAGCACCTCCACGTGATGTTCTGCCCGAAGCGGCCCGCGGCCACCGCGCTCGACAAGCTCGATGCGACCGCGTTCGCCCCCGAGAGATGGGCGATCGGCGCATCGGAGGTCTACCTCCACCTTCCGAACGGGATGGGCAAGAGCAAGCTCGCCGTCAGCGCGTCGAGGCTCGCGGCGCTCAAGGACGCGACGACGCGGAACTGGCGGACCGTCGAGACGCTCGGAGGAATGCTCGCCGCGATGTGATCAGTGAATCGCGATGGCGTCCCAGCACGCTTGCTCGGCGCCGGCCATCACGTCGGGCGTGAGCGAGATCCGGTTCTCCCAGTGCGCGCGCATCATGCCGATGAACGCGCCGAACACGAGCTCCATCAGCACGTAGGCCTCGAGCGGCTTGACCAGCCCTTCGGTCTGCGCGCGCCGGATCACCTGAAGCGTGAAGTCCTTCACGTTGCGATCGATCGCGAGGCTCTCCGCATCGAGATACGAGGCGTGGTTGTGCAGCTCGATGAACGCGAACGCCGTGGGCGCGCCCATCGCGAACCCGACCATCTCGTTCCACATCACCTGGAACTGCGTGCGCACGGGCGCGGCCTGCGGGAACGCGGTGAACACGCGCTGCGCGACCGCGGCCTTCCACGTGCGGTACAGCGCGTTGACCAGCGCCTCCTTGCTATCGAAGTAGTGATAGATGGTGCCCGCCGCGATGTCGGCCTTCTCCGCGATCTGCGGGATCGCGGTGCCGTGAAACCCGCGCTCCACGAAGCAGAGGAGAGCGGCATCCAGGATGGACTCGCGCCGGTCCGGTCGATCCGGCGGACGGCCTCGTTTGGCTCGGGTCACCATTTACTGAATGAATATTCGTAAAATAATCGCTGGTTGTCAAGATCGCGATTTCGGGCGTTGACAGGCCATCTCATGCCCTGTTACCTGTCTCTCAGATTAACCGAATGAACGTTCATTCGCGAATTACAGGAGCCCGACATGTTTGCTCAGACCGCCCTCGCCTCCCTCGCCGCCCTCGGAACCTGCGCCGGCCTCCCCGCCGGCAACATGAAGGATCCGCACTACTGGGGTGACTACATGCTCGACAAGTACGAGGCCGAGCGCCAGGTCCCGGCGCACCTCGAGCCCGGCCCGGCGCCGCTCGCGCACCCGCGCACCGTTCTCCTGATCACCGGCGTCACGATCCCCGCGGTGTGGTTCGACCCGATCAAGGCGCGCCTCGTGCGCGATGGCTTCCGCCCCGTGGTCTACGAGCCGCCCGCCCTGCTGAGCGGCGACCTGTTCGAGAACTCCGAGGCGCTCGCGACCGTGGTCGATACCATCCGCGCGCAGACCGGCGAGGCCAAGATCGACATCCTCGCCGAGTGCACCGGCGGCCTCATCGCCCGCCACTACATCCAGTCGCTCGGCGGTGACGAGCACGTCTCGCGCCTGGTCACGTTCATCTCGCCGCAGCACGGCCTGCCGAAGGCGTCGCTCGCGTTCGATGTTGCCGGGTGGCCCGCGCTCTCGGACCTCACGCCCGGGAGCGAGTTCCTTCACGCCGTCAACGATGCGCCGATGCCGGCGAACGTGCCGATCACGTCGATCTACACGAGCACCGACGAGTACATCCAGCCGTTCGAGACCTCGATCATCCCGGGCGCGACCAACATCGATGTCGGCGACCACGGCTTCGTCGGTCACTTCGAGTTCTTCTGGAACCCCGACATCTACCTCGTCATGCACACCGCGCTGACCCAGCCGGTCGCCGAGGATCCGGCGACGACTCCGGACCCGATGGCTCCCGACGAGACCGCGCCCACGGACGAGGTGGCCAGCGGCGGCTGCAACGCGAGCCGGAGTGCGGGTGGTGGAACGATGCTTCTCGCGTTCGCCGCGCTCGCAGCGGGCCGGCGCCGTCGGCGTCTTCCCTGATCGGCGCTACGCTGCGCGGATGCAAACGCGCGTCTACGCCGCCGCCTCGTCCTCCGCCCCGCTCGGTCCCTCGACGATCGAGCGCCGTGCCGTGGGTCCGAAGGACGTCCAGCTCGATGTTCTGTTCTGCGGCCTGTGCCACAGCGACATCCATCAGGTCCGCTCCGAGTGGGGCAAGGGCGCGTTCCCGATGGTCCCGGGCCACGAGATCGTCGGCAAGGTCACCGCGATCGGCGCCGAGGTGTCGCGGTTCGCGATCGGTGACATCGCGGGCATCGGTTGCCTCGTCGATTCGTGCCGCGTGTGCACCCACTGCGGCGAGCACCACGAGCAGTTCTGCGAGAAGGGCGCTGCCGGTACGTACAACTCGACCGAGATGGATCGGGTGACGCAGACCTACGGCGGCTACTCGCAGCAGATCGTGGTCACCGAGCACTTCGCGCTGCGCGTGCCGAAGCACCTCGCTCCCGCCGCCGCCGCGCCGCTGCTGTGCGCCGGCATCACCACGTACTCGCCGCTGCGGCAGTGGGGATGCAAGCCCGGCATGCGCGTCGGCGTGGTCGGCCTCGGTGGCCTCGGCCACATGGCGGTCAAGCTCGCCGCCGCGATGGGCGCCGAGGTCACGATGCTCAGCACCTCGCAGAGCAAGGCCGCCGACGCCACCCGCCTCGGCGCCAGCGAGTTCGGGCTGACCAGCGACGACGCGACGTTCAAGCGCCTGCGGGGCCGGTTCGAGCTGCTGATCGACACGGTCTCCGCGAAGCACGACTACAACGCGTATCTCCGCCTGCTGTCGCCGTTCGGAACCATGGTGTGCGTCGGCGCGCCGCCCGAGCCGTCGCCGATGTCGGCGTTCTCGCTGATCGGCGGCAACAAGCGCCTCGCCGGATCCGCGATCGGCGGCATCCGAGAGACCCAGGAGCTGCTCGACTTCTGCGGCGAGCGCAACATCGTCTCCGACGTCGAGGTGATCGCCGCCGACAAGATCAACGGCGCCTACGAGCGGACGATCAAGGGCGACGTGCGCTACCGGTTCTCGATCGACGCCAGCACGATCTAGCGGCGTGGTCGCGTCAGCAGCATGCGGATGCGCGCCGGGAGATCGTCGCCGGGGTTCATCGAGGACAGCCAGTGGGCGAGGCCCTCGGGCTCGACCACATCGTCGCCGATCGTGACGAGCTTCGCGCGGGGATGCTCGCGATCGACGAACGTCCGCATCTCGTCGGCGATCAGCGAGGGCAGCGAGTCCGCGACCGCGATCACGTCGGGCTCGAAATGGAACTCGCCGAGCCGCACGATCGCCTCGAGCGGCGTGGACACGTCGACAACGGCGCACCCAGCAGCGCGAAATCCCTCGGCCATGCGCTTCCGGCGCTCCGTGGTCGCATCGACGATCACGAGCGACAGGACGCGATCGTTGCCATTCGACGCGGTCAGCGCGTCGTCGATCAGCCGATCGAACCCGTCGGGGACGGTGTCGAAGGCGATCGCGATCGTCGTCGCGCCGGTGCGCAGCACGCGCCCCGAGAGCTGGAGCCACGCGGCTTGCTGGGTGTCGAAGCGCAGCTCGACGTCGACGCTGCGCCCGACGATCCACTCGGGGGGCGTGACGAGCGTATTCACCGACAGGCCACCGCTGCACACGTTACCGACCCGACCGCGCACGTCGTAGTCCTTCATGCGGAGGCTCGCGGTGCCTTTCGCGCACACGCGGACACTCTGCCTGCGCTCGGCGCGGCGCTCGGATTCGATGCTCATGGGCTTCCTGGAAGAAACAACGAGATTTCGACCGGGGGCACCCTACGCTGCGCGGCACCGTCCGTCGAGCACGATGTGCTGGTAGCGTCGACGCTGCGGATGTGGGGGCGAGGTTGCTCGCGTTCCTCGACCGCGAGATGCTGCGCGGATGAGTGACCGCGAGGTGTACGGCACATCGGATCTCGATAGCCCGGTGACGCGGGCGGACTTCGAGCGCGCCCTCCGCCACGTCAACCTCGGCTACCTCGAGATGCGCGACGCGATGCTCGAGCTCGGCGCGCGGATCATCGCGCTGACCGACGAGCTGACGCGCCGGATCGATCGCGTCGAGCCCCTGCCCGCCGCCGAGGGAACCGCCGCGCCCGCGCCGACCACGACCGTCGAGCAGGGGGCGCAGGCGAACGTGCCGGGTACGCTCGCGACCATGCGCGCGGCGGCCGAGGCCGACGCCCAGGGCGGCCGGGTCAACATCGATCTCGAGGTCGACGACAAGTACACGATGGAGACGTCGTCGCCGCCGTGCGACGAGCTGCTCCCGATCTGCAAGGCGCGGTGCTGCCGGATGTCATTTTCGATCTCGACGCAGGACCTCGACGAGGGCGTCATCCGCTTCGACTACGGTCAGCCGTATCTGATCCGCCAGCGCCAGAGCGATGGCTACTGCGTCCACAACGATCCCACGAGCCACGGCTGCACCGTGCACGCGCAGCGACCGCGGGTGTGCCGGAAGTTCGATTGTCGCACCGACGAACGGATCTGGGCGGACTACGAGAAGCGGATCCCGGCGACCACGGTGGACGCCATGTTCGACAACCGGGTCATCGAGACGCGTGAGGTCGAGCTTGCCGAGATGCTGGGGAGGGTCCGCGCGCGCCTGGCGGCCACCAAGCGCGAGAAGGAGGCGATCAGCGGTACCCATGCGGATCTCGCCCCATCGGTCGGACCGCCTGCCAAGCCCCGCCGTCTCGTGTGACCGAGACGTGTCACGACCCTGACGTTCCCCTCACACGGAGGCGCCTAGGCTCGCGCCATGGCGAAGCGCGTCACGACGTCGACCTCGATCAGTGGATTCGGCGTATGGCACCCGCCAACCGTCC